>CAYIZE010000124.1:0-1509 GCA_964367785.1 uncultured Christensenella sp. | reverse complement strand
CTTTAAAGGGTGCAAAAATGCCAATAAAAATAAATAAGATAAAGTAAGTTAACCAAAAAATCATTTTCTCCCCCTTTTTATATTTTACTTTTTTAAAATTATTTTCACAAGAAAACTTAAAAAAATATGTCTTAGCCCATTTCGTTTAAATACTTTCCTGCAACGAAGCCTGTTGAAAGTGCAATATGAATGTTAAATCCACCTGTGAATGCGTCCAAATCAAGAACTTCCCCGATGAAAAATAAATTTTTAACCTTTTTACTTTCCATATTTTTTGGATTAATTTCTTTTAAGTCAACCCCGCCACTTGTTACGATTGCATAATCAAACGAATCAAGATTTTTAATATTGTATTCAAAATTCTTAATTAAATCAATTATTTTAAGCCTCATTTCTTTTGTTATGTCACAAACAGGAAGTTTTTCATCAAAATCACCTTTAAAAATAAATTCAGGGATTAAACTTGACGGCAATAATTCTTTTAAATAATTCTTAAAACTTTTTGTCTTGAAATTTGTAAAATCCCTGATAAGCCTGTCATTTAGTTGCTCGACAGAAAGGGCGGGTTTTAAGTCAATAGATAATTTCGCTCCACTCAAATTTTCCCTTGTTATTAGGCTACTTAAAGTCAAAACAGCAGGTCCGCTCACACCAGTGTGAGTGAAGAGCATTTCGCCAAATTGTGAGAATTTTTTATCTTTTAGTTTAGCAGTCACCAAAACATTTTTAAGTGAAAGTCCAGTCAAATTTTCGCCCCTATAATTTTTAAGTAATATAGGCACAAGTGCAGGTCTTGGCTCAACCACAAGGTGTGAAAAAGATTTTGCAAAAGCAATTCCGTCTCCTGTCGAGCCAGTTAATGGATACGATTTTCCACCCGTCGCAATCACCACAGCGTCGCAAACATACTTTTCTTTTTGAGTTGTCACAACAAAGCCAAAATCATTTTTTATAATAGATTTAACAAGAGAATTTAGTCTAATTTTTACATTATTATTAAAGCATAATATTTCAAAAACTTTTGTCACGTCACTTGCTTTATCAGACTCAGGGAAAACTCTGTTCCCTCGTTCAACTTTTGTTCTGAGATAATTATCTTCAAAAAATTTTACTGAATCCTCAGGTGAAAAAGAGTTCAAAACTCCATAAAGAAATTTCTCATTTCTCACAACATTTTTTAAAAACTCATCTTTGTCACAAAGATTAGAAAGGTTACATCTGCCCTTGCCAGTAATGTAGAGTTTTTTGCCCAACTTTTCGTTTCCGTCAAGCAAAATAACTTCATTATTTTTATTTTCACTGCAAACACTTGAACACATCAACCCTGCTGGGCCACCACCAATAACTATTATTTTCATTTTTTTATTATATCAAAAAATTTTTATTTTGTGAAATTTTTAAGCAATATATAAGAAATTGAATTGAAATATTTTTTTATTAATCAAAACAAACTTATATTGCAAAAAAAAATGGCAATTTAATTTGCCATTTTATCTGGGTCTTTCATTA
>CAYIZE010000123.1:0-1564 GCA_964367785.1 uncultured Christensenella sp. | reverse complement strand
TAAGTCTGAGCAACAAAGGCAAAAGAGGAAAGCGTGTCTGCTTGGAAAGTGACATAGTTTCCACTTGTGGTGAAAGTGACTTGTGAGATTTCGTTAACATTTGTGCTGACATTGTGGATATGTATTATTCGAAAGTCCACTCCCCTCACGGCTTCTGGAATGAGCATTCTAATAGTCACAGTATTTTCTGGCTGAACTTCTTCGCCATCTTTAACAAAAAATGCTTGATAAACGCTTATAGCCTGCTCATTTTCTCCTAAAAGATTATTTTGTGAAAGAAGTTGATTCATACTCGTCTTTTCGATGGCACTTGCAGAGAGGACATATAGAGACATTTCTGCGTCAAAGCCATTTTCAGTGATGGTCGTGACATTGTTTGAAGATAATTCAAGTGGTTTGATAATGAGAGTTGCATTTAGTTCCATTGAGGTTAGACGCTGATTGTCATCATTCACAATAATGTGATTGGAATCTGAAACTATGTGTGCAGTGACAACATATTTTCCAGAGTCGGTTGCACAAAAACTTGTGCCATAAATTGTCTCTCCATTCACACTCAGGCTATCAACACTCAACCCTGTTGGCAAGTTGGAAATTTCCACACTATGAGAAGTGTTTGTGTTCACGAAAGTCCTGCTATTAAACAAAATTCCGTTTATCTCACTTTGCTGAAAAGCAAGTTTTTGTATCATAAACTTGTAATGCAAATCGTTCACTGTGCCATCGTTCCATCTGTAATTTATCTTGTCTTTCAGCGACACAACAACATCATATCCCTCTTCGTTTGCATTTGTTTGCTTGTTATTACTAATTGTCATAAGGCTGGAATCAAAGCCAGTGGGAAGAAATGTGTGATCATCTCCATAATATATGTAGGTTGTTCTGGCAGGTTGAGGATTGTATAGAAATATAACATAACTAGATTTTTCAATAAGCAAAATAGAATATTTAGAATCTGCGGAGTTACTGTTCACATATTGCATAATGTTTGCAGTTCCATAACTTGCGACCAGACTTTGTTTCGCAGAAGCATAGGTTGTCATCGCAGTTGTAGCCAAAGCAGGATTATTTGCATAACAAATGATGCTAGAAATGCCATTTGAAGCAGAATAATAGGCAAAAAGATTTGTTCGTTGGTTGTAAAGACTGGCATATTTCACTTCGGCTTCAGCGTTAAGTTCCTCACTTAAAGTATTCACCCTTATATCAATGTAATTCTGCATTGTTGTGTCAGCAGCGTCTTGCTGTGACTCTTCATAAGGATAATGTTCAATCGCTTTTAGTGCGTCAGAAGCATCTTCATACTCATTATAAGCATACGAAGAATTAATGTTTGTTTGATTAAATATGGCAAAAGAAAATACGCTCAGAAATGCAAAAAAAATAACTGCAAATTTCATTTTTACAGACAAGGCATTTTTTGACTTAATCATTTGTTTACCCCCAAAAGTATTATCTAATTAAACTCTTTAACTATTCTCTTTTATCATAATAATTTAGTGAAAAAATGTCAAACAAAATGACCAACTTGTATTTATAACCCTCTCTTTCACAAATAAATAAC
>CAYIZE010000122.1:0-1622 GCA_964367785.1 uncultured Christensenella sp. | reverse complement strand
TTTTTATTTTATTATTCTTTAATGTAGGCAAGTTTGATTATCTTCCCCTTACCTCTCCTATTCCTCCTCTCTCCTTCCCCCCTCCTCGTTCCCCTTGCCTTACCTTACCTGTTAACAGTATAAGTATAAGTATAAGTTTGAACTGAGTATGGCTCTTAACCTTAATAATTTATTTATACTTGCTTATTACATTTAAGAGAATGCCTCTTGCAAGTAATGTTAAAAACATTATTGAGAGCCAGGGACTATTCCAAAACTGGCGCTCTAAATACTTTTATTTACTACTACACTTATATATTAGCACGTTTTTAAATTTTTGTCAATAGCGTTTAAGAATTCTTTTAATTGTTTAATATTATTATTCTTATATCCATATGTTTTATGAAACTCTTTATGACATTTTTCACATAAAGTAATCCCATTTTTAATATTAAATCTCAATTCTAAATGTTTTGAAAAGTTTTGTATGTGATGTGGATGTAATTTTCCACCAACCTGTCCGCACGCTTGGCAAGTATAATCATCTCTAATAAACACTTCATCTCTCCAATCTTTAAATTTTTTACTACATCTAATAATATGATATTCTTTACCTTTATAAAGATTATGTTTTTTCATATACTTTTTCTTACAATCCATACATCTTCCAGATTTATTATATCTATTTATATGTTTTCCACAATCTAAACATTTTCTATTATTTCCACCTTTCCAATTTGGATTATCTTTTCCAGTTTTATATTTTCTTGTTGGATGTTTGATTACTTCTTTCCATAAACATCCACAACTTTTAGTTACTCCACGTGTTAAATTTGACAATAATACAATACATTCATTTCCGCAATCACACTTACATTTCCATTTTCCACATTTAATATATTTTATTGCTATTAATTTTCCAAATCTTTGTCCTATTATGTTTCTTTTTAATTTTCTTCTCAAACAACCACAACTTTTAGTGTTTCCTCTGATTAACATATCTTTTGTTGTAATTTTATAGTTTCCACAATCACATTTACACTTCCAATAATATTTTGTTTTTTTTCTGTATGAAAAATTTACTACTACCAATTTACCAAATCTTTTTCCAGTTATATCTATCATTTTTCTACTCATTTTTTTATATATATTATAAACATAAAAGGACATCCGCTTGACTGAAGATGTCCTTTTCTGCTGTCAAGCTATTTATTATTTTTTATCCTACATATATATAGACGTAAAAACATAAATTTTGTTACACTTTTTTTTAAAAAAAGTCAATAGCTGAACCTATTTAATACTTCTTAATTACCCAACTATCAATCAAATACCTCTTTTGTTCCTCTAAATTAAAGATATAACAAGGGTCTTTGAAATCCTCTTTCCAATTAGGTAAATTATTTTCATCAAGTATGATGTTTTTATATCCTAATCCTATTAACTTATTTCTTTCGTCTTGTGTCATAATCATTAGATGGCTCTACAAGGGCACCAGCCATCGTTTAAGCCATTTTTATTTAAAAGTCGTAACAATTATCATCTTCGTCAAAATCCTCGCTTAAAAAGCCATCTGTTACATCATCTTCAAACGCTTCAATGTCATCGAAATCGTTTATTGGTTCTTTAAAATTGTAGTTCAT
>CAYIZE010000121.1:0-1667 GCA_964367785.1 uncultured Christensenella sp. | reverse complement strand
ATATATTAGTATTACCCCTAACATTGCAAGTATTATTCCTATTAAAAATAAAATTTTCATAAATTCCACATCCTTTATTATGTATTTAGTTGTTGGGATTTGGTAATTGGTATAAAACATTCTTTTAATAAATTCTATTATATTCTAAACGCCAAAATCCAAATGCCAAACACATTAATTTAAAATATTATTTTATATATCTAAAATTATATAATAAATATTAGTAGAATTGTAAATTCTCCAATTAGTAGAATTAATTTTTGCGCAATAGAGTCTTTTTCTAGGATTGTAGACTTATGATTGGCAAAATAGCGTTGTGATGGGGAAATAATTGCTTATAATACGTTCATCAATTAAAAGGAAAATATATTATGAAATATAAAATTATTGCAGATAGTAGTTGTGATTTAAACAAAGACTACTTGAAAAAAACCGAAATAGACTTTAGTGTTGCTCCATTAACTATTAATGTCAACGGAGAGGATTTTGTTGATGACCAAAATTTAGACATTAGAAAAATGATAGACAGCGTGAGTGCTTTCAAAGGAAAGTCCACTTCCACTTGTCCATCTCCAACACACTTCTTTGATGAAATGCAAGGAGCAGACAAATATTTTATTATCACCATTTCTTCAAAATTAAGTGGCAGTTTTAATTCTGCAAATGTTGCAAAGGGTATGCTTGCAAATCCTGATGATGCTTTTGTCATAGATTCAAAAACAACAAGCGGAACTATGATCTTGATCATTGATAAATTGGTTGAGTTAATTAATAAAGGTTTGTCATATGAAGAAATTTGCAAAGAGATTGATGAATACACAAATTCAAGGATTGAACTCTATTTTGTTCTAGATAGGTTTGACAATTTAGCAAAAAATGGCAGAGTATCTCCAACTCAGGCACTCATAGCTTCTGCTTTATCCATAAAACCTATTTGCATAGCAAACGATGGAGAGATAAAATTTGCAAAAAAAGCGATTGGAATTAAGTGGGCACTAAAAGTTCTCGTCAGAGAAATAGGACTCAGACTAAAAACAATGCTTCCAAAGCATTGCATAATTTCTCATTGTTTCAACGCAAAAATTGCTGAAACTTTGGAAAAAGAAATGACAGAAAAATATGATTTCAAAAGCATTAGAACAATTCCAATGAGAGGATTATGCTCGTTTTACGCATCAGAAAAAGGGATAATAATTGGTTTTGAAAACTAATTATATTAAATAGCTTATTGTATTAATAATAAAAAACTAGACTAAGTTCTAGTTTTTTTATGCTATTAAAGTCTTTTTTAAAGTGTTTTTTATTTTAAGAAAAAAAGAAAAACGCAGGAATTATATTTTGTAAAAGATAATGTAAAAGATATTAAAATAAATTTACTATTGTAAAAGATTGCAAAATTTGGTAAAATATATTCATCAAATAAAGTTGTGGGGTGAACTTATGACAAAAATGAAACTTCAAGATATGCTTGAAAGTACTGTAATCATAAATGAAGACATAAGTAGTAAAGCTAAGAAGTTTAATAGTACACAGGTAATGAGTGATATAGTTTTTTACGATTCATTAGAAGAGACACAACGATTTGGCAACTTTAAAAGAGATTGCTATGCCACAGATTATGCAATTATGAATGACTGTTCATTGTCACCTTCAAAGGTAGAAAATTC
>CAYIZE010000120.1:0-1680 GCA_964367785.1 uncultured Christensenella sp. | reverse complement strand
TTGTTGAAAGGGAAAATAATGTTAGAGCAAGTGAAGTGCCACGAAGTGAGTTTTGTGAAAAGTGCATTGTAACCATTCAAAAATACGAACAAGAATTCAAGACTCTTTGGAAGACAATGGGTTTCTCGTGTGATTGGGATCTCACTTATTCCACTATAAGCAAAGACTCTCAAAAACTTTCCCAAAAACTTTTTATTGAACTTGCAAAAAATGGTGACGCATACATTAAAGAATCTCCAGTGCTATGGTGCACAGAATGTCAAACTTCTATCGCTCAAAGCGAACTTGATTCAAAAGAAATTGACTCTTTTTTCAACTATCTTCCTTTTAAAATTGATGGAAAAGTTGTTGAGATAGCCACAACTCGCCCTGAACTTTTGTTTGGCGTCGTGTGCGTGTTTGTCAATCCAAAAGACAAGAGATACTCAAAGATTGTGGGCAAAAAAATCACCGTTCCGCTTTATAATTTTGAAGTGCCAGTTCTCACCGACAGCAAAGTTGAAATTGACAAAGGCACGGGCGCCGTTATGTGTGCGACATTTGGAGATACAACAGATGTGGAATGGTTTGAGAAATATAATCTTCCATATAAGAAAGTAATTTTAACAAACGGACAAATTGCGCAGGACGTTCCTTTTATTGGAGGAATGAAAACTCTTGATGCACGAAAAGAGATTGTTAAAATCTTAAAAGAACAAAATCTTTTGCTTCGCAGCGAAAAGATAAAGCATATTGTCTCCGTCCACGAAAGATGTGGCACTGAAGTGGAAATAATTCCATCAAAGCAGTGGTATATTAGCGTTTGTAAACATAAAGATAAACTCCTTGAACTCGGCTCAAAAATCAAATGGAATCCTGCATATATGCAAAATAGGTTTGTTATGTGGGTGGAAAATCTCAAATGGGACTGGTGCATTTCTCGCCAAAGATATTTTGGCGTTCCATTTCCTGTGTATTATTGTTCGAAGTGTGGCAAAGTTCACTTTGCAAAAGAACAAGATCTCCCTGTCAATCCACTTGAAACTCCATATATTGGCACGTGTGAATGCGGTGGCAGAGAATTTAAGCCTGAGAGTGCAGTCTTAGACACTTGGGCAACTTCGTCAATATCCACATCAATCAATCAAAATATTTCCGAAAAATTTGGAGTTGACAAAAATGAGATAACCCCAATGTCTCTGCGTGTTCAGGCACACGAGATTATAAGAACTTGGGCATTCTATTCCATTGTTAGGAGTATGTATCAGCATAATGACATTCCATGGAACGAAATGATGATATCAGGGATTGTTCTCGCTAAACCGGGCGAAAAAATAAGTAAATCAAAAGGAAACGCAGTTGTTTCGCCACAAGAACTAATTGCTAATTGCACTGCCGACTATATTCGCTATGGTACTGCAAATGTAAAACTTGGCACCGATACTTTTTTTGATGAGCAAGATGTTGTGGACACTTCAAAACGATTCATCACCAAACTGTGGAATTCTTGCAAATTTGTGCTTTCTCATTTAAAAGATTTTGATGCAAAATATTTGCCAAAAAAGTTGCTTTCAGTGGACAAGTGGATAATTGAAAAAACAAACGAGGCAATTATCGATGCAAAAAAATATCTTGACGAGTACGAGATTGGACTTGCGAGAAAAGTTATTGACGACCTTTTTTGGAGCGACCTTTGCGACA
>CAYIZE010000119.1:0-1711 GCA_964367785.1 uncultured Christensenella sp. | reverse complement strand
AGATTATATTTTTTTAATGTAAAAATAATATTTTTGACTTTATTTACGAATTAAGTGTTTTCAATCTGCCAGTCGATGGGAGTTTTGCCGATGTTCTCTAAAAACTCATTGCACTTTTTGAAGTGTCCGTTCCCAAAAAATCCGTTGTATGCCGAAAGTGGGCTGGGGTGAGCGCTCGTTAAAACGAAGTGATTTGAAAGGTCGATGTTTTCGACAATCTTTCTGGCATTTCCGCCCCAGAGCAAAAACACAACTGGGGACTTTTTCTCGGCAATTTTTCTCACCACTTCGTGAGTAAATTTCTCCCAACCTTTTCCCTTATGGCTGTTGCTAATGCCCTTTTGCACCGTCAAAACGCTGTTTAAAAGAAGCACGCCTTGCCTTGCCCATTTGGTGAGATTTCCGTTGTTTGGAATGAAACCGCCGAGTTCCGCTTTGATTTCCTTATAGATGTTGCAAAGGCTTGGGGGAGTTGCCCCACTTTCCACCGAAAAACAAAGCCCGTGTGCCTGATGCTCATTTATGTAGGGGTCTTGTCCCAAAATCACCACTTTCACTTCACTAAATTTAGTTTGCAAAAAGGCGTTAAACACTTTTTTATCCTCGGGATAAATTGTAGTTTTTGCGTATTCTTCACTTAAAAAGTGTTGCAAAGATTTGAAATAATCCTTGTCAAATTCACTTTTCAAAAGGTCTAACCAATTTTTTGAAATGTAAATCATTTTGCTTTCTCTTTTGTTTTAAGATACTCAAAAATTTTTGTTGAAGCGATTGCCCCGTCGGCACAAGCAGTGACGATTTGGCGAAGTGGAGTGTTTCGAATGTCGCCAACTGCATATATTCCATTGATGTTAGTCTTCATTTTTTCGTCAGTTAAAATATATCCGCTCTCGCTCTTTTTCAAGTCGCCCACAACAATATCTGTGTCTGGTCCTCTGCCAATGCACACAAATATTCCGTCTAAATCAATCATTTTTTTATCATTTGTAAGTCTGTTTGTGACTTCAATTCTTTCAATATGCTCTGTTCCAAAAAGCCCACTCACAACGCTGTTTAAAACAAACTCAACATTTTCTTTATCAACAAGTTTCTTCACCAAAATCTCATCTGCACGAAACTCATCTCTGCGGTGAATAAGATACACTTTTTTGGCAATGTTGCTGAGATAGAAAACCTCTTCAAGAGCAGTGTTGCCTCCACCAACAAGAGCCACTGTTTTGTCTTTGAAAAAATTACCGTCACAAGTTGCACAATAACTGACACCCTTGCCCAAAAATTTGCGTTCATTGTCAAGATTAAGAGTTTTCACCGAAGCCCCAAGAGCCAAAATCACAGCCTTTGCTTTATAAGTTTTATCCAAACATTCCACAGTTTTAATGTCGCTGTTTGTCAAAACTTTGTTCACTTCACTAAACTCAAAAGGAATGTTCATATTCGACACTTGTTCAAACATTTTTGTGGCAAGTTGCATTCCTGAAATGTTGATGATGCTTGGAAAATTCGCCACTTCAAACGAAGAAGACACCACTCCACCGGGAATGTTTTTCTCAAAGATAATGACATCAAGTCCTGCCCTTTTTGCATATAATCCAGCGGTCATTCCGCTTGGTCCTCCGCCGATAATCGCAATGTCATAAATCTTTTCCATTCTATTTTTCTCCCCAAATTAATATTTTTAATATGTTTAAATCTATTTTTCTTTTAAAAAAAC
>CAYIZE010000118.1:0-1797 GCA_964367785.1 uncultured Christensenella sp. | reverse complement strand
ATTATAGAATCCTCTCTTTATCATTGAAAGAGCAACAACACATAGTTGACACTATTTAATTTCTCTTTTCAATATTTCAACTACTTTTTCTTCAAGAACCTTACTTTCTTCCATTAAAGCTAAAAGTTCGGATACCGTTTGTTTTAATTGTTTACCTACTTCTTCTTTTGAAAGTTTATTAGAATCATCAACACCCACATATCTTCCAGGGTTTAATGAATAGTCTTTTTCAACAATTTCTTCAAGTGTTGCCTCTCTAGCAAATCCTACTTTATTTTCATAGTTTCCATTTTTATATTGATGATAAGTTTCGGCTATTAGTGAAACCTCTTTATCCTCAAGTATTCTTATTTTTCTAGAAATCATTGTTCCCATTTTAGAAGCATTAACAAACAATACATTGGTATTAGTTTTTGCTTTATTTAAAATCCAGCACTGAACACTAATTCCTGTGTTAGAAAACATTTTATCGGGCAAGTCAATTATTGCATCAACTTTTCCAGCCTCAAGCATTGCTTTCCTAACTTTTTTGTCATCTTCGGTGTTGCTTGTTGTTGCACCATTTGGCATAAGAATTGCAGCTTTTCCTTTTGGTGCTAATTTTGCGTACATAATTTCAATCCAAGCATAATTTGCATTTTTTGTATCTGGTTTTCCAAAAACCCATCTAGGATCTCCCTCTAATGAAGGCTTCCAATAATCTTTCAAGTTATAAGGTGGATTAGCCAGTATAAAGTCCGCTCTTAAAGATTTATGTAAATCATCTGTAAATGAATCACCATTTTTTTCACCTATGTTTCCAGCTAGTCCTCTTATTGCCAAATTCATTTTTGCCATTTTCCAAGTGCCGGGGTTGCTTTCTTGTCCGTATATTGAAATGTCGTCTACATTTCCTCTATGTTCCTTTACGAATTTTGAACATTGTACAAACATTCCCCCAGAACCACAGCAAGGGTCAAACACTCTACCTTTGTATGGTTGCAAAATATCAACCATAAGTTCAACAATACTTTCAGGAGTAAAAAACTCGCCACCTTTTTGAGGTATATATTTGGCGAACAAACCTATATAATACTCGTATATTTGACCAAAAAAATCGCCATCCGCATCTTCCATTTTCAAATTTGTGGTGAAGAAATCTACGAGTTCACCAAGTGCTATTTTATCTAAATCACTTTTAGAATATGTTTTAGGAAGAATTCCTTTTAGCTCATTGTTTGATCTTTCCAATTCAAGAAATGCCTCATCTATTTTTTGTCCGAGTGATTCATCTTTTGAATAAGATGCAATAAAAGGCCATTGCGCTTTTTCAGGAACAATGAACACATGGTCTGCAATATAATAATCATTATCTTTTTCTCGGCCATCATTATATTTTTTCAACTCATTAAACTTTGCAATAAATCTATCACTTACATATTTTAAAAATACTAAGCCTAAAACAACATTTTTGTAATCAGCAGGGTCGCACTTATCCCTTAACTTAACTGCAGCCCCCCATAAAACCTTCTCATCAATTCTTGCCATTAATAATTTCTCCTTTTTTATAACATCATTGGTTTAGTTTTTTTGAGTGTACTTGGTGTTTTTTCCAGCGCCAATCTTTTCTATAAAACCCTCATCTAGCAAAGACTTCAGTGTCATTTCTATCATGGCCTCACTAATATGTGGTAGAAGTGTTTTAATTTCTTTTTTGGATAATTTTCCTAGTTTTGTGTTAAACAAATTTTTAACTTGCTCTGCTTTTGATAATTTTAAACTTTCAACTGTGATTACTCTTTCTTCAAATTGTTTGTA
>CAYIZE010000117.1:0-1816 GCA_964367785.1 uncultured Christensenella sp. | reverse complement strand
AAATAACCTCATCGAGATTACATTCAACATTTTTGTTTAAAATATTTTCCTTAACTAACTCCGTGTTTTCTAAAATAAAATTAATGTCTAACATCTTTTCCCCTCTTTCTCACATATCATAAAAACATATTCACAATTTTGAAATTTGATAAAATTATTTTTCAGATTTTTAAAAAATCGTTAAATAATTTTGCTATATTTTTAAAATATTTTTTTCTTCTACCATTTATTTTCAAAATTTAATTATTGACATTATACTCTTAAAGCCACCATTTGTCATCTTTTTTGGGAAAAATTAGGAAAGTGAATTATATTTGATTAAGTTTTATTTGTTATCATTAATTAACCCAAATTGCTTCATTTTATTTAATATTTTTTTATTTGCTACTAACATTTTTTTAAAACTTTTGCATTTTTCAAAAACATTATCATACCACAAGGAAACTTCATGAATTATTTCACTTTCTGTGATGTGCCAAGCCCCTTTAAAACTATCATTATTTCCAAAGTCCAAAATAAATAAATTGTCGTTTTCGAACAAAATAAAGTCAAAAGTCTTTTTCGGAAATAATTTGCGATTATTAGTCACTCTAATTTTTTGCCCATAAAAATCATTTATAAGATAGGTGTAGTATTCCATTTTTAAATAATCATTAAGCGGATATTCAACATAATGAATACTCCTCATATTATCTTTTCCACCCCATGCGTTTTTGTGAAACTCTTTTAAAGTGTCTAAAAAATTTTCATATTCTCCACTTTTAAAATCATTATTTTCATCAATAAAATCATAGGTTTGAAGAAACTCTAATTTGCGTGCTTTTATCCCCAAGTTTTCAAATTTATCATATAAAAAATCATATTCATCACTTGAAATATGTTTTCCCGATTTAATTACTTTTTCAAAATTAATCATCATTTTACCTTTTTTGCAGTTTTACAAGATGAGATGAGAATTCTTTTTATTTCAACACAGTCTTCAATTAGATATGTAAAATTTTCATTAATTATTTTTCCTGTAATTAGCAAATCAAGCCAATATTCAGTTTCGTAACATTCTTTTAAAGCAATCTGCAATTTGGAAATGAAATCAGGTTTACTGTGAGCATAATTCGCTTCGTGAATGTTTGCTCCGATGGAAGTGGCACTGCGAAGTAATTGATTAGTTAATATGCGTTCATTTTTTATATCTTTGCATAATTGCATAACATTCAAAGCAAATTGCTTGGATTTTGTGATTAAAATGTTTTCTCTATCCATAATAATGCTCCTTTTTTTATTATATAAAAAATAAATTTAAAAATCAATCTTGATGATGAATGATAAATGAAGAATGAATAATTGTTAATAGCACTTTTTCCATAATTCATAATATTTCATTATTCACTAATCATTAAAAAGCACATAAGTCATTTATGACAGATGTGCTTTTTAACATGGCGGAGAAGGCGAGATTCGAACTCGCGCACGCTGTTACACGTCTAATCCCTTAGCAGGGGATCCCCTTGGGCCACTTGGGTACTTCTCCATTTGATTATTTTTTGTGGAAATTTTATCTTTTTAAAAAAGGAATCCATTTTTAGCAAGATAACTTAACAATTTGTAAATGATTTTGACTTTTTCATTTAAAAAAATATTATTTATCAAAAAAGTTGTCGTATTATTATATAAAAATAATGATTAAAGTTAAAATTAATTTTTATCCTTTTGACAAACTTCATTCACAAAATTGAGTTTAACAAAAATTATCTTTTGTGTCAATTAAAATCTTATTTTAGAAAAATTATTTGAAAAAAAAGAGAAATAAAGATTATCT
>CAYIZE010000116.1:0-1826 GCA_964367785.1 uncultured Christensenella sp. | reverse complement strand
TCTTTAAATGAAGATGATGATGATCTTATGAATATGGAATTTTAAAAGACACTTAAGCGTCTTTTTATATTTCTAAAATAAACAATTCCAAACCAATACTTTTATCAATTAACCCACTTTTAATATTAATATCTAACTCAGATAATTTATTTAAATAATTCAATAATTGATTGCTTGTAAACTTATTAATCCTTTCACTAGCTTTTCTAATTGAATATTGTTTTTTTGTGTGATATAATTTTTTTAGAAATCAGTTAAGGAGTTATTATGAAAATAGATATTGTTGCCTCAACTCAGCCAAACTACGCCTCATCAAAAGAGGAATTTGACACTCTTGGTGGACATTGTGCTGGTGTTTGCTACATGCCTGGCTCCTATGAAGATATTTTGTCTGAACCTTGTGAAAAAACTGAAAGACGAATTAATCAAACAAAAAATAGTTTTCACCACAGTGTTTTTGACCACCCACAAATAAGTCTTTCAATAAGCGACATTCCAAAGGCACTCGCAATGCTCCTTAACAACGAAAAAATGTATACAACAAGCGAGAAATCTGCCAGATACACCAAAATGATTTTGAAAGACGAAGAGCAAAAACTTTATGACAAATGGCTTGAGATATATAAAAAATTAATCAAAGATAAATATCAAAATGATTGCCCAATCTTTTTCACAGACAGCAAGATTGAAAAGTTAGCCCAAGAAAATGCAAGATATTTAATCTCCGTCTTCACTCCAACTTCAATGATTTACACCACAAGTTACAGGCAACTAAATTTAATATACGCTTTTTTGAAAAGAGAAATAGGAAGACAAAATCAAAGCCTTTTCTTAACAGAATTAATCCCAGCAATGAAAGATTTTTGCTCGGCGATTGAAAAATGTGCCTACATAGACGACAAACTCTCTCAAAATGAAAAAAACAGGGAACAAACGCTTTTAAAACAAGACTACACTCCTGAAGAGTATTTCGGAGATGTCTATGCCACAACATACAAAGGCTCTTTTGCCGAACTTGCGCAAGCCCAAAGACACAGAACACTGTCTTATAGCATTTCACTTCTTAACAAAAATGAGTTTTATATTCCGCCAATCATAAGAGAAAGCGAGAGTTTAACAAACGAATGGAAAAGCGATTGCGAAAAACAAGCCCACATTTTTCCACAAGGAATGCTTGTAAATATCAGTGAATGTGGCAAATTTGATGATTTTGTTCTTAAAATGTTAGAACGAAAATGCACCTTTGCTCAACTTGAAATCAATCAGCAAACAAGCGAAACTTTGAAAAAATATGTAGAAAATCTCAAAGCAAGCAAGCATTCACGAACAACAGAAATGGAACAATACACAAAGGGTTCAAGATGCACATTCCCAAATTATAATTGCAAAACTCCATGTGGCTTTAAAGATGGCGTTAGCGAAGAACGAGAAATTTGATTGTCTTAAACATTTCAAAATTAAAATTTTTTAAATAAAACAAGACTATAAATAATAAAAAAGATATTGAATAGTTTATAATAAAAAATATAAGACAGAAGAAATATAAGACAGAAGAAATATAAATAAAAAAAATAGCGGATAGTCCAAAGGACGTGCCCGCGTAAGTTTTTTGTTGCCACCCCAGAATAGCAACGGGAAATAAAGAAAGAAAAAAACAAACTTTCCTTACAAAAAAATAAAAGAACACAAAAATGCGTTCCTTAAATAGAAGGGGGAGTGGGAGGGGAAATAAAAAAATAGCGGTTAGCCGAAAGGCGTGCCCGCGTAAGTTTTTTGTTGCCACCCCAGTTTGGTACCACCAGTGGGATTCGAACCCGCATTGCCGG
>CAYIZE010000115.1:0-1838 GCA_964367785.1 uncultured Christensenella sp. | reverse complement strand
ATGTTTGAAATGAAAAATGAGGCAGATGAAACTGCAACTAAAAAAAAGAACGAACATTTTTTAAAAGAATTAGACAAGGACCGTAATCAAAAGAAATGTGAATACGCAGTTCTTGTAAGTTTGCTTGAAAAAGATAATGAAATGTATGATGGTGTTTATACGGTGCCAAACAATAAATTCAAAGATATGTTTGTAATACGACCTCAGCACTTTACTCAAATTATAATGTGGTTAAGAAATGTAACGCAAAAGGTTGCTGCTTCTCGAATGGAGTTAGTTGCAATAAAACAGAGAGATATTGATATAACTGAGTTTGATAATAAATTTGGTGAATTGCGAGAAAAATTTGGAAAACATTTTATTAAAGCGGTTGAAAAACATAATTCTGCTGTTGATGAAATTGATAAGATAATTAAACAGCTTGCAAAAATGCGCGATTATCTTACTGGTTCTGACAGACAATTGCAACTAGCAGTAAATGACCTTGATGACTTAACTGTTAAAAAGCTTGCAAAAAACAGCCCTAGTATTTTAGAGCAAATTAAAAACAAATGATATAGAGGTTAAAATTATATGATTGAAAGAATACAAACGATAAAAAATGTGGGTACATTTAAATCTCATAATAATGGCAGTTGTGAACTTAAGAAATTATCTTTTATTTTTGGTGAAAATTCAAACGGAAAAAGCACAATAACTGACATATTTAAATCTTATCAGAAGAATGCCTCAGAAATAGTAATAAACAGGAAAACAGTTAATGCAACCGAAGATATAGAAATAAAAATTTTTACGCCTAACAGAGGGACAATAGAATTTAATAATGATACATGGAGTGAAAATAAATCTAACACAAATCCAAAAGATATAAGAATTTTTGATACTCAATTTGTTCAAGATAATGTATTTACAAACTCTAAAATTGAGCATGGCAATAAAGAGAACTTTACAGAATTTGTGTTAGGTGAAAAAAGCAATAAAATAAATAAAGAGCTAAAAGAACTAGATGAAGAAAAAGATAAGCTTGGTAAAGAACAAGATAGAATTAGAAAACAAATAACAGAGAAAAATCAAGAATTAGATTTCGAAGTATTGCTAAAAACTGAACTGATTAGTGATGAAAATGCAAAGACGGTTGATTCCGATATTCTAGGAATTAAAGGTAATATTTCTATTGCACAAAATAATAGTAAAAAAGTTGCTGAAATTAAATTACTGCCTATGCCTAATTTTACAAATACAAATAATTCAATTCTTGAAAAATTAACAAAATATAAGGACATATTTGAAAGTAAATATAGTTTTTCAAACGAAGATATTATAGCTGATTTTAAAAAACACAAACAAGAAACTATTAATAATCAAGTAGATGCTGATAGTTGGTTATCAAAAGGAATAGAAATAAAAAAGGATGCTAATTGTCCTTTTTGTGGAAGTGATATCAAAGACAATGCCCTAGTAAAATCATATTTAATAATTTTTTGCGAAGGTTTAAAAAAATACAATTATAATATTGACTGGTTATTAGATGAAAAGTTTAAAACAGACTTTTCTGATATTGAAATGATTTTAATTCAAAATCAAAGCAAAGTTGATAAACTTAGAACAAATATTACTCATAGTAAAATAGTTGAATTATCAAAAACTGTTGAAAAAAATAGACTAGCGATAGAAGAAAAGTTAAAAGCTATTAAAGACGGTAACAATATAAATAAAAATGTTTTTGAGGCAAAACAACAAGAAAAAAAAGAAAATCGATATTATTCAGTTCAATATGATTATTCTTTATTAAAACAAAATATAGAAGAATTACACGAAGCATCTATTGAGTATAATAA
>CAYIZE010000114.1:0-1881 GCA_964367785.1 uncultured Christensenella sp. | reverse complement strand
CAGATTATGCAATTATGAATGACTGTTCATTGTCACCTTCAAAGGTAGAAAATTCCTTCAAACGCTCTACTAATTATTGGCTTCGCACTTCTCATGATGATGATCACGTTAAGTGTATAAGCTATTGTAACGAAACATCATTTTTTCATCCTAGATATTCTTCTTTTGGGGTTCGTCCTTCTTTACACATTAATGTTGAAGTATTTCTATCTTTGCAAAGAGCATCCCGAGATTTTTCAAAAATAGAAGTTAAAAAAAATAAAGTGTATAAAGATTATCACATTTTAACATTTGGTGAGTATCCTAATACCTTTGTGGGAAATGAGTTAAATGAAAGATTAGAGTCGTATTTTCAAGCATATAGTATAAAAAATACAGGAAAAAATTGGAAAGGATATCAAAATAAGGACGGCACTTTTGTTCAAAATGAAGAGTATGAATATAATGGTGAAAGATATTCTAGGGTTAAAACTTTGGCATCTGAGGCTCAATACAGATATTCTGATGGAACACAAGTTCCAGATGAGGGAACATATAAATGGGTAAAAGTTGAGCCAATAACATGGACAATACGAAACTGGGACGAAATGCCAAGTGAAATAAATCCAAACGGCAATGGAAAGGCAAGTTTTATAGATGTTCAAACGGAAGAGGCCATCATGAGTGGCATTCCTTTTAGCAAAAATAACGAAATGGTTCTTTGGAAAGACAGTGCAATAAGGCATTTTTTAAATAACGAGTTTTTAGAGCAGGCTTTTGATGATAACAAAACAATACTAAAAAAAGACACATTAGAAAATTCGGAAAATCGAAGGCAATCAAGACTTGAGAGAATGAATCCAGACAATACGCCTGAATATGAAAGACGAAGAATGACAGACACTGAGATAATTGAAAGTTGGATAGATGCTGGTCAATCAGTTTTGCTCAGAGGTCCCAGTGGCATTGGAAAAACGGAGAGAATTAAAACGTTATATCCAGACCTAATATACATAAAATTAACAAACAATATGTTTCCTGAAAAGGTTGTGGGTTCAATGAATCTTCAAACAGGGCAAACAATTCCACCAGACTTTGCAAAGCAGGCACTGCTTTCTTGTGCTACTGAAGAAGAAAGAAAATTCATCAATGAAAACATACAAAATATTTATGAATATTCTGAAATAATTTTTGAAAGAAGCAAGACAAGCGATGGCAAAGTTGTCATTTTGCTTGATGAACTTTTGAATGTTAAGCCTGCTGTTCAATCTCTTGTTTACACATTAGTTTTAAATAAATTAGTTGAGACTGGAAAAGGCTTGAAACTTCCGGCAAATACAGTTGTTGTGGCGACGGGAAACCAAAAGAAATATTCTGGTGTTGCTGAGGATTTGGCAGAACCACTTGAAAAGAGATTTGACCACATAATGGATATGGAGCCAAAGGTTGGAGAATGGATTTATGAATATGCCATTCCAAACAAAATTCACCCCTCTGTGATTGCTTATATATTTTCAAAATATCAGCAAAATGGGAAAAGTGAAGATGAAGATATTGAATATTTCTATGAAGAGCCAGAGATTGGAGAGAATCATCTCGACAAAAATGGGTGCAGAGGCAGAACAAACGACCCTCGTGGCTGGACTTCAATCTCGCAAAGTCTATATTCTTTTGAAAACGATTTAAAGAGCGGAAAGTTTGCGGGGAAAAACATTTCAAATCTTCTTCAAACTTCCATCGCTTCAAAACTCCGTGAAGAATGGGCGAGCGAATTTTTTGATTTTTATAACAATCCAACTCTTTCAGTCGAAGAAATTTGCGAACAAAATTACTCTCAAGCAGACTTGCCAAGAGACATAAACGAAAAATTTGCAACAATAGCAGGACTCCTTTCGGCAACAG
>CAYIZE010000113.1:0-1931 GCA_964367785.1 uncultured Christensenella sp. | reverse complement strand
CCCTGTGAGGTGTTTTTATAAAAATTTAAACTAATTATTTTAAAATTACTATATATAACACTTTATTGTTGTTAAAAAATCTTTTATTAATGTCTTAAGACAATTATTTTAAAAATTTATTCTCATTTTAAAATAATTAAATATCTTATTTATCATTGCCGTCGTTCAGATATAGCACTCCTAAGCATTCTGGTCCGCAATGGCTGGAAATTGTTCCACCTGCTCTGGTGAGGTGAATATTTTTGAAACCTCGAAGTTTAAGTTTTTCTTGCAAACTTTTAATAACTTGTTCTGGTGCGGTGGAGTATGTTATGAAAACATTTTCAAGGTCAGGAGTGTTGTATTTTTGCATAACGTCTTCAAAATATTTCTCTAATATTTTTGGGAATAGACCAAAGAATTTTTTTGAACTTAACATAACGCCGTTTTCAACACTTATTTTTGGTTTGATTTTAAGCAGGTTTGCACTGTAATATGCAAGTGTCCCACATCTGCCACCCTTATATAGATATTCAAGATTGTTTGCAATAAAACTGACTTGAAGGTGTGGAATTCTCTTTTCAACTTTCTTAACAATTTCGTCTAGTTCGCCTCCATTGTCGATAAGTTTTCTGGCATATAACAAAAGAAGGGAAATTCCTGTGGAGAGTGAGAAAGAATCAATAACTTTTACTTTATCTTCTCCAATTTCCTTTGCTACTAAAATAGCGTTGCTATTTGCACAACTCAATTTTGAACTGAGTGATATGTGAATTACTGCGTCGTAATTTTTTAAAAGATTTGTGAAATGCTCTTTGTATTGTTCTTGATTTACTGCTGAAGTTTTTGGCAGAATTTTAGTTTTTGCGACAAAATCGAAAATCTTTTGCGGAGCACCATCTAGGTCTAGGATAAGGTCGCTACCTAATATTATTGAAAATGGGACAACATTAATTTTGTATTTTTCATACATCTCCTTGTTTAAGTCTGCGCTGGATTCGCAAGATAGGGCAATTTTCATGTGGGTGTTCTCCTTTGATATCTTATTATCTTATTTTATAGCATTATGTAAAAATCTTTATCTATTTTTATAAAATGTATCTCTCCAAAATAGAATATCATTTTAGGATTAAAAAAGCAACTCTCTTGAGAGTAGAATAACACATTGCAACTTGTAAAAAGTTTGACTTATTTTAAAAAAATCTATATAATAAGTTTGTATGAATGAATTAAATAGCGTAATTGCAAGAAATTTAGCAATTTTAAGAAAAAAATCTCAACTGACACAACTTCAACTGGCTGAAAAGTTGAACTATTCCGACAAGGCTGTCTCTAAGTGGGAAAAGGGAGATTGTGTGCCAAATGCATATGTCTTGATGGCACTTGCAGATTTTTATGGAGTTAAAATTCAAGACATTGTGTATGAGAATAAATCTATTCAACCAAAAAAGAATAGAAGAAGTTTTCGTGTAATTCTGTCTGTTTTATCCGCAATGCTTGTTTGGTTTGTGGCGACAGTTGCATATGTTGTTCTCAATTACATTCCCGGAATAGAAAGAGAGTGGCTCTCATTTGTTGTTGCGGTGCCGGTTTTCTTCCTAGTTTTGACGGTTTTATTTTCTGTTTGGAAGTGGAAGGCTATGAGTGTTATTTTTGCATCAATAGTAGTTTGGACGCTAATAACAGCAGTTTGCCTGATTTTGCAAGACTATAAAGTTTGGCTAGTTTATATTGTTGGATTTCCGCTTCAAGTAATTATCATTTTATCTTTTGTGTTGGATTTTATTAAACATAGAGTGAAATTATAAATCATAAAAGTCATATATTTATTTTAAAATAAAAACTTCTTTAACGTAAATGTTTTAGAAGTTTTTTTATGAACGCAAGAGATATTTTTGAATATATTTTCAACTTGCGGTATGCAAGCATCAAATGTTTTGCGTGCGAACGGT
>CAYIZE010000112.1:0-1937 GCA_964367785.1 uncultured Christensenella sp. | reverse complement strand
ATATATATTTGATAAGTAGACTGTGTTTGAAAAAGAATAGTAAGAAGTATAGTAGACTTTGTGAGAACTATCAAAAGTCACAAATTGATTTTCATAGCCAGAGTCGTCCATATTGTTATATTCAATATAGTTTGTCAAACTCTGTTCCACTCGAGTGAAGCCACAGACGTTATTTTCAATAAATTCGTCGTCATATGCTATATAGAAAAATCCCCCATTCCCCCAATCTTCACCATAGGAATTTTGAGCAATGTATGCACCAGTGTGTCCATTAATTGGAACATCATCATCCCAACCCACCAAAGTTATCATATGATTTGATGATTGAGAAGTGTTGTCACAATAATAATAAATGTTATTTGCAAGATATGTATTGTTAAAATACATTGACGCGGTTACTCCGCCATAAGTTTGAATGTGATTTTTAATATTGTTTCTGTTTGCTAAAATCTTCGCTTCTGTGACACTTTCATCAACATTATCAACCTCGTCTTGAAATATTGTTGCCTCTCTTGATGGGAAAAAATAAGTTTCAAGTGCACTATACCCTGCCATTTCCCTCTGATTTGTTGTCAAGCCTGTGGTGTAAAAATCTTTCAGTTGATAATTAACCTGTTCCTGATTTAAGGCAGAGTACCAAACGCTAGTGTTTGCAGTTTCCCACGATTGCTCGTTCACAGGTCCATTGTCGCTGGAAAAATATTCGTATGCCACTTCAAATGCCCCACCACCAAGACTGTCCCACCCACGAGATGTCACAAAGACATTATAGGCGAGGTCGAGTTCGGAAAAATTGAGATTTGCACTTTCGTCCACTAGTCCAGTTTTATAAAGAGTTGTTTCAAGTGCAGTCGTGGAAGAAAATGCCCAACATAAATCGGACTGCCTTTGATTTTCAACATTTGGAGTGAGCCCCGTTGAATTTGTGGGAAAATTTAAAAGACTTGTGTTATATAGAAAATATTCTTGCGAAAGTTCCCCTTCGCTTGCTACGTTAGATGAAGTTTGCTCTGCAGTAACATAAGAGGACACGAAAGCAGAATTTATGGAAAAAAAAGAGAGCATAAAAAAAACAATCGAGAATAAGAACATAAATTTTTTAAGCCCACTCTTTTGCATTTTTCCTCCAAAACCTAGTGTAATTTTTATTGTTATATAATTAAATATTATATGTAATTAATTAATTATAGTTATAGTATGTTTTTTAGTCAACTTTTTACAAATATTTTGTAAAAAAATGTCTTAATTTTTAATATTTATATAAAACTTTATTTTCAAGTATTATTGCGTTTTATAAAATAAAAAAAACATTTTTTTTTAAAGAATTTTTTACTCTTTTTCATTTTGTGTTTTTCTTTTCCTAAGATATACTAATTTTAAAATAATACACATAGGAGATTAAAATGTTTTTTGGAGTGCAAATTGGATTATTGCTCGTGTGCTTTATTGTTATCTTGGGCAGAATTGTGGATATGGGGCTGGCAACAATAAGGACAGTGTTCATCATTAAAGGCAGGTCTGGAATTGCGGCGATGCTTGGTTTTGTGGAGGCTTTCTTTTGGTTTATCGTGGTGAAAGCAGCACTCGACTATGTCATCACAAACCCTTTAGTGGACACAATCTTAATCGCCACTGCCTACTCTTTAGGGTTTGCACTAGGGATTTACATTGGGGGAATCATCTCAAAGAAATTCATTAAAGTTAATGTTAAAGTTCAAATTGTTCTGAGTAACAAAAATGACGAGGTTGTGGAAGAACTTCGAAAAAGTGGCTTTGGAGCAACAATTCTCACCGCAAAAGGTGCAAACGAAAAACAAGAGACCTATCTCATTTTTGTGGAGACAGATTCCAGAAGTTTGAATAAATTAAAGCAAATCTTAGACAAACAAGACCCTAGAGCATTCATTTCTGTGAATGAAAGTAGAAATGTTTATAAC
>CAYIZE010000111.1:0-1992 GCA_964367785.1 uncultured Christensenella sp. | reverse complement strand
GAAAAAATACTTGTGAAATTATCACAAGTATTTTTTTATATTTTTGATTATTTAATTACCCATCAATATTTGCCATATGAACAATCAAATCAACAGTTTTGCATGAATAACCCCATTCGTTGTCATACCACGCAACAAGTTTTACAAAAGTTTCATTTAGCATAATGCCTGCGCTTGCATCAAAAATGCAAGTTCTTTCGTCGTGAATGAAATCTGAGGATACAACAGGATTTTCTGTGTAGCCCACAATTCCTTTCAATTCATTTTCAGATCGCATTTTAATCTCGTTTTTGATTGCTTCATAAGTAGTTTTAGTTTTAAGTTTGATTGTTAAGTCAACCACAGAAACATCTATTGTTGGAACTCTAAAACTCATTCCAGTCAGTTTTCCTTTAAGCTCTGGAATAACTTCCCCCACGGCCTTTGCGGCTCCTGTGGAAGATGGAATTATATTATAACTCGCTGCTCTGCCACCTCTCCAATCTTTTTTTGAAGGTCCATCAACTGTAAGTTGTGTCGCAGTTGTGGAATGAATTGTTGTCATAAGCCCTTCCTCGATGCCAAATTTATCATTAATAATTTTTGCAAGTGGTGCCAAACAGTTCGTTGTGCAACTTGCATTAGAAACAATATTTTTATCTTTTGAGTAATTTTTTTCATTCACTCCCATAACAAACATAGGAATTCCATCTTTCGCAGGGGCGGTGATAATAACTTTTTTTGCGCCTGCTTTTAGGTGAAGGTTAGCCCCCTCCAAATTTGTGAATTTTCCGGTTGCTTCGGCGATATATTCTGCTCCACAACTTTTCCAATCAATCATACTTGGGTCTTTTTCTGCAAATATTTTAATCTTCTTTCCATTCACAATAAGAGAATCTTCTGTGTGTGAAATCTCACCCTCAAATTTTCCGTGAATAGAATCAAAACTCATCAAATATTCTGCATAATCTGATGAAATAAAAGGGTCGTTAATTCCAACAACCTCCACATCATCTCTTTGTGAAATCGAGCGAAGAATTAGTCTACCAATTCTGCCAAATCCATTAATTCCAACTTTAACTTTCATATTAATCTCCTCTAAAAATATTATACATCATAAAAAAATATTTAATCAACTGATAATTATCATTTAATTATTTTTTAGTCATCGTTTCTTATGTCATAAAAATGTTTTGGTAAAAGCAAACCTGTCATCAAAAGCAAAATTAAACTCCCAAAGATTGCAAAAATATTATATTCAATGGCAATATCTTGAATAAAAATATTTAGCAAGATTGTCGTTATTAAAAGAATGATAAATAATGAGAGTGAGACTATTGCAGATAAAAGAGAAAATGTTTTTTTTGTAAAATTTAATTTATAAGTCTCAACTTTTGAATCAATATATATTGTCTTTGAAGAAAACCCAAAAAGGTTTTTTGTGTTTTTGAGGAAACAACACTTGTCAGGTAAAGTTTGAAAAACATCAACAACATTTTTGTCGTAAAGCCCAAGAGAAATTATGTTAAATCTGTCTTTCTTGCCAGTGAAAATCTTTATAAAAAAGTTATACATATTTTGAAAAAGATTAATCATAAAATTTTTAAAGCCATTATATTTTTTCTTCACAAAAACAATGTTTTTTCCAAGTTTGTATTTTTCCAATAATTTTGAAAATATTAAATCGATATTCTTAATTTTAGCATCTCCCAAAAGTAAGATGTCACCTCTAATTAAAGTCATTGCTTTTTTAAAGATGGAATTATAAGTAAATTTATTATCCTCAATTATTACTTTAAAAATTTTATGTTCTTTTGATAATTCTGATAAAGAAGCAACATTTTTCTCATCATCTTTTGAAACATAAGTTAAAATCTGAATATTTTTTTGCTCGCAAAAAAACTTTGACGATAAAAATTTTTTAAAAAAAGATTTTGCGTCATTATTTTCAAAGATGGGAAACAGGTATGAAATATCCATATATAATATTATAATATATTTAAGAAATAATTA
>CAYIZE010000110.1:0-2039 GCA_964367785.1 uncultured Christensenella sp. | reverse complement strand
TGAAATAGCAAAGGAGCGAATAGAAAATGCTTAAAATAAAAGACAGTGTAGATTTTCTTAAATCTATAAAAGATTATGAGAATGATATAATTTATGCAGACCCACCATATGCACTAGGCAGTGAAATAATAGTTAGACCAGATGGAAAGATTGACTACAAAAAAGCAAGTGATTTTATGAATAAGTGGGAAATGCCCACTGGCGAATACTGGGAGCATTGGTTCAAAGAAGCATATAGAACTCTTAAACACGGTGGCTATTTACTTATGTTTGGTATGGATAGACAATTATTATTGTTTAAATATTATGCTCATTTAGCAGGTTTTCAAGAGCAACAAAGCATATATTGGTATTACATAAGCAACTTTCCAAAAGCAACTGATTTAAGTAAGATGATAGATAAAAATGCTGGTGTTGAAAGAAATATAATTGGAATAAGAAATGATGGGGCTGGTAATACAAAAGGATTTACAAGTGCTGATGATAGAACCGAAAGTGGAAGTGGTTTTTTTAAAGAAGAAGGAACTGAAATCAATATAACAGCATCATCAACCGACCTTGCTAAAAAATATGAGGGCTATAAATACTCAATATCTCCCTTGAAACAAACTTGTGAAACTATTATGGTGTTTTCCAAGCCAACTAAAACAGGTTCAGTCTTACATGACACACTTGCCTATGAAAATGGTGATAATACAATAACTTGCTCTGCACTTGATATTGACGGAAATAGAGTTGCAACAAGTGAGAATAGAAACAGGGCACAAAAACTAGGCCCTCTACCAACAAAATATGGTTTTAATAATAATTCTATGGGGAATAGGTTTGTGGAATTAAATCCATTGGGTCGATACCCAGCACAAACCTTCATAAACTCACAAGTTGCTGAAAGATTGGATGAGCAGAGTGGGGAGTTCAAAAGCAACAGCTCAAACAAAGTTGAAAAAATTAAAAGCAATGTTAGCACTTTTGGAAGTAGTGAAGATAGGAATGTTACACGCTACAATGATACAGGAGGTTGCTCTAAAATCCTACACAAGTGTGACTATGAACAAATAGACTTTGATTTATTTATATACCAACCAAAGGTGAGCACAAAAGAAAGAAATGCGGGTCTTGATAATTTTAATAATAGTGCAATAACTGATAGAAAAGGAAGTGGTCTTGGTAGAGTATGTAATATTTGTGGTGCAAAACAATTAAGCCCTTGTGATTGTGAAAATAATTCTTGGGTTCTGCCAGAAAATATGAAAAATAATCATCCCACATTAAAACCAATAGCATTAAATGAAAAAATATTGAGATTATTTAAAACACCTAACAATCAAAAAATATGCTATCCATTTGCGGGTGCAGGCAGTGAAATCATAGGTGGAATAAAAGCAGGTTTTGATAATTGGACTGCTTGTGAATTAAATCAAGATTATGTTAATATTGCTAATGCAAGAATAGAATATTGGACTAAACAAAAAAATATGGTAAATGACATAAAATCAACAAGCAAGGTTAATGAAGTTGTTGAAAAAGGGCAAGTGAATTTATTTGGTATATTAAACGAACAAAAACAAGAAACAGAACAAATAAAATATTGATTAATCTAAAAGGAGCATTATGAAAGCAGAGTTGGAGAAAGAGTTATTTTTAGGTGAGGAAGTATGAGAGAAATTTATGAATATGACAAAGCAACAAAAGAAGAGTGCATTGAGGATTTAATTGATATTATTGAATGGCTTAATGAAAATTCTTATGATTGGTATGAATATGCCGATTTTGATGTTTTCGAAAAAAAAGGGCAAAGAATACAATATATTGCACAAAGATTAAAACAATTAATAGTGGAGGAGTAAAGTATGGAAGAAGATTACATAAGTGAAAATATAAAATTGCTATATGGCGATTGCTTAGAGCGAATGAAAGAAATACCTGATAAAAGCATTGATATGATTTTATGTGATTTGCCATGAAATACTTTACAAACCACTTATTTTGTGATATAATTATAAATATCAAAGAGTAGGTGGGATATTATGAACGAGCAT
>CAYIZE010000109.1:0-2048 GCA_964367785.1 uncultured Christensenella sp. | reverse complement strand
ACTCCCGGCCCCATGGTCCCAAACCACGTGCGCTACCAACTGCGCTACACCCCGATTGCAAATTGCTCTACGAATTGCTCCTAAATATTACAATAACTTTTAGATAATGTCAACAAAAAATTATTAAAAGTTTAAAAATTAAGCATATATCTGTGCAAATATTTTTTATTTCATTTATGCTCCTGTTTAAAATTGCAGAGGCTTCCCTTTTTACAAAAATAGACTAATTTTTACAATATATCTTATTCCATATATCATTTTATTGTTTATCCTAGTTTTAGACAGTCAAAAAGGAGACGAAATGGAAATTAAGTATAGAAATTACAACAATGTTTTATATGTCAAACTGGTGGGCGAGCTGGACGAAAACACTGCAAAATACACCAGCAAAACGCTTGATGACGTGTTTTTGTCCACCATTTCAAAGCAAATTATCATTGATCTGAGTGAGATGGGTTTTATGGATTCAACTGGGATTGGGGTGTTGATTGGGAGGTATAAAAAAATGAAAAATAAGGGTGTGAGCATTTTTATCTCTAACCCCTCCTATCACGCTGAAAAAATTTTTAAAATGACAGGGCTTTACGAAATAATGCCAAAAATATCTTAAAAGGAAAGAAAAATGAAAGAAAAAGAAAAAAACAAGATGGAAATTAGATTTAAGGCTCTTTCAATTAATGAGAGTTTTGCAAGGGCGTCTGTGGCTGGATTTTGCCTGCAAATTAATCCTACACTTGACGAATTGACGGACATAAAAACAGCCGTGTCGGAAGCCGTGACAAACAGTGTTGTTCACGCATACTCTGGCTCTGTGCCTGGTGACATCGTTATTTCGGTGACACTTTATGAGAGCAGTGTGAGGATTGAGGTGAAAGATTTTGGCATTGGAATTGAGAACTTTTCGCTCGCAAAACAGCCTTTCTACACTTCGAAGCCCGATCAGGAACGCAGTGGAATTGGTTTCACAGTTATGGAAAGTTTTATGGATTCTCTCGAACTTGAAAACAATTCAGAGGGCGGGTTAAAAGTGACGCTTTACAAAAAGATTAAAGATAATGAACAAAAGGCTAAAAAACTTGGGTGATAACAGTGCTGGAATATAAAAAAACTTTAATTTTAATTAAAATGGCAAAGCAAGGCGACGAAGATGCAAAAAATGCCTTGATTTTAAACAACTCTCCACTTGTGAAGAGCATTGTTAAACGCTATAAAAATAAAGGCGTTGAATATGACGACCTATATCAACTTGGGTGCGTGGGGTTCGTGAAAGCGATTAACAATTTTGACGAGACCTATAATGTGCGGTTTTCCACCTATGCTGTTCCTATGATTGCAGGCGAAATTAAACGCTTTTTGCGAGATGATGGCAGTGTGAAGGTTTCCCGCTCCATAAAAGGACAATACTACCTCATTCAGCGGTTTATCGATGATTACAGGCAAAAGAATGATTCCCCTCCGTCAGTGAGTGAAATATCAAAAAAATTTAACATCGACGAGACTGAACTTATGTTTGTGATGGAATCTTCAAAAATGCCCATTTCAATCTACGACTCGCTCGACAGCGAAAATTCATCTGGGCAAGTGGTGCTTGACAAACTTTGCAATCAAGACGAGCAAGATGAACTTATTGACAAAATGATGCTTATAGACATTTTAAGAAAACTCGACAATAAAGATAAAAAATTGATTGTCCTTCGCTATTTTCGAGATAAGACTCAAAGTGAGGTGGCGAGAATTTTGAATGTCTCACAAGTGCAAGTGAGCAGACTTGAAACAAAAATATTAGGTAAGATGAAAAACAAATTGAAAGATTAGTTTTTAAAAATTAATCAGACAAATTGAAAAATAAAGAAAATGTTTTTTAACATATAATATTTTCAACATTAAAATATATAAAAAAAGACAAATTTATTAATTTTTTAGAATAATTTAATTTCATTTGCAAAAACAAGTGGAGGTCGCAGGTCACCTCTACTTTGGGCGGTCGCAGGTCGCCCAATTTACTTTGTCAATCTTCTACATTGGGCGGTCGCAGGTCGCCCTTACCC
>CAYIZE010000108.1:0-2053 GCA_964367785.1 uncultured Christensenella sp. | reverse complement strand
ATTTTATAGTAAATAATATTAACAAAAAATAAATTTGTTAAAAAAGTTTTCACAAGGGAGCAAAAACCTGCATAAAGTGATTTGAAAGGGAGAAAAATGAAAAATTACTTTTTGGATCTGAAAGACAGACGACTTTTGGAAGTGAAAACTATGCTAGAAGAAAGAGGCTTTATTGTTTTTGATTTTGAAGAAAATGTTGATAATATTTTAACTAGTGATGTGTGCGTGGTGTCGCCGTCTTATAAGTGGAAAAAGGATGTTCTGACTCGCTTGAAAAATAACACAACGGTTTTTGGCGGAGCAATGGCAGAGGAATTTAACGCTGACAGAGAGAGGATTAATTACCATAATCTTATGGGAAATGAGCGATTTGTTGTGGAAAATGCAAGACTTACGGCGGAGGGTTTTTTAGCAGATTTGATTATAAACACAAAAAAATCTCTTTTTGACCAAAAGATTTTGATTTTGGGAAATGGCAGAGTAGCAAAGGCAGTGTGGCAAGTTTTGCACGATTTGAAAGTTAGTTTTGACTGCTCCTTGAGAGATGAAAAAGAGTGTTTTTTGAGTGAACTTGTTTCGAGAAAGAGTTTTTTGCTTAAAGATATTTCTGAGAACTTAAAAGATTATGACACTGTCATAAACACCATTCCATATGAACTTTTTAGCGATGACTCTCTTTTTAAAAAAGGTGCAGAGGTTTTTGAATTGGCGTCAAAAAGATGCTTGCGAGAGGGGAATATTTCACAAGTGAATTATATTTTATGCCCCTCACTTCCTGCAAAATATATGCCATTTTCCGCTGGAAAACTTATATTTAATGAAATAATGATAGGAGAATAAATATGAATATTGGATTGGCAATAACGGGTTCGTTTTGCACATATAATAAAATTTTGGAGCAGATTGAAAATATTACGAAAGCGGGTCACAGTGTTACTGCGATTGTTTCAAATGAGGTGAACTCCATTGACACGAGATTTGGAAAAGCAGAGGATTTTTTAGAAAAACTCAAAACTTTGACGGGGAAAGAAGTTGTCTCAAACATTGTTCAAGCAGAGCCACTTGGCCCATCGAACGCCATTGATGTTTTGGTTGTTGCTCCATGCACGGGCAACACTCTTTCAAAGCTCGCAAACGGGCTCAGTGACGACGCTGTAACAATGTCGGCGAAGGCTCATATGAGAAACTATAAACCGCTCGTGATTGGTGTTTCCACAAATGACGCTTTGGGGCTTAATTTGCAAAACATTGCAAAACTTATCAATGAAAAGAATGTGTTTTTTGTGCCGTTCGGGCAAGATAGCCCTAAAAATAAACCAAAATCTATGGTGGCGAAATGGGATTTGCTACTAGACACAATTTTGGAAGCCGTTGAAAACAAACAACTTCAGCCTGTTATTTTGGGAGAATAAAAAAAGGACTTATTGACTAAGTCCTTTGGGATTTTGCTTTAAATAAAACATTTTTATTTTTTTATTTATGCTTGAGAGTATTTGTTTTTGAGTGTCGTCCTTTGTTTCGCTCATTAGTTGTTCAATTCGTTTTTTCACATCTTGCAGTTCGTCTCCATGCCTATATGAGTCTCTCAAAATCTGAACGATTGTATGGTTACAGATATCAAAAACGGTGTTGTTTTCTGTTTTATCCATTTCTTCTTTAATCTTGACAAGTGAATTTATCGTTATGTCATAGCGGTCTGTGTCGGAAAGACTGCCATTGAAATCTGAGTTACTTTCTTGCATTTTAACCTCTTTGTATTTTTATAAGTTAATAAACTCTTTTTTATATGATAGTATTTAAAATTAAAAAAGTGTAAAAATATTAAATGAAACTATAAATTTTTATAATAAAAATTTTTCATCAAAACTTATTTTTTATCATATACTTTGTTATTCTACTTTTGCTGAGAAGAAGTGTCAAGCAAAACAAATATTTTAAGCAAAATTAGGAATATTATCTCTTGACAAAAAAAATCTTAGAGAGTATAATTACTTTATCATCGCGGGGTGGAGCAGTTGGCAGCTCGCTGGGCTCATAACCCAGAGGTCGTAGG
>CAYIZE010000107.1:0-2075 GCA_964367785.1 uncultured Christensenella sp. | reverse complement strand
ATATTAAAATTTTAAATAAAAAAAGTGAAAAAAACTTCACTTTTTTTACATTTTTTTGGAGCAGGTAACGGGAATCGGACCCGTATTGCTTGCTTGGGAAGCAAATGTTTTACCACTAAACTATACCTGCAAAATATTTTGCTCTTGTAATATATCATAAATTAAATTAAAAGGCAATTATAATTAAAAAATCGTTATTGTTTTGACAAATATCTTATAATTATCTAAACTATAAATAGAGGATAAAAATGGAAAATATTTTGTCGCTTGATAATTATGCAAATGTAAACTATATGTTTACGACCAATCAATATGTCCTTCTTTTAATTGGGCTTGTGATTGTTGTCTTTTTTTCTTTGTACTTTGTTCGCAAAAAGTTTGCATATCAAAAAATATTTGTTCTTGTTATAAATATTTTTTTAATTATGTTTGAAGTTTGCAGAATTGTTTGGAGATATTTATATCTAGAACACAATTTTGAAGATTTATCTTTTATTAATGTTGTTGACCTTAACTTTTCGACAATTTGCGTTTGGTTAACGATTATTATTTCCTTATATGCTTTTTTTCAAAAGAAAAATATAAATATAAAATCATTTGGTTTAAGTTTTGTTTTTAATGTTGCAACACTTATTTGTTTTATTTCGCTAGTTTACCCCATTTCGCTTAATAGTAACTTTGAATTCTATCATTGTTATAATATGCTCTTCACTCTCACAAGGACTCTTGTTATTTTGCTTGGAATTTCTTTTGCCTGCTCTGGATGGATATCAGTGAGCAACTTTCTTGATGAATGGAGTGCATTACTCTCCCTATTATTCTTTGGAGCAATTTGTTTTTTAGTTGGAAATATCTTTGGAGATTCATCAAATCTTTTATATGTGAATTATTTACCTCTTTTTGAAGATGTTGGAATGAGTTTTCCCAGCCCTCTTCACTATCTTCTCATTGGTTTATTTTTCTTTATTTTTCAGTCAGTCATATACACATTTTTTAGGGTTTATAAACTAATTAAATATAAGCAATAAACTTTCGATAAAAACTCAATTATATTTCTTGCGTTCCTAAAAAAATAAAAACACTTTTTATAAGTGTTTTTTATTTTGTAAAACTGCGCTTTCAAAGGTGTTTTTTAGTAACATTGCAATAGTCATCGGACCCACTCCATTCGGAACGGGAGTGATGAAACTTGCTTTTTTAGAGACATTTTTAAAATCGACATCACCTTGAATTTTATTTGTCTTTTCGTTTCTGTTAATTCCAACGTCAACCACAACAGCGCCTTTTTTAACCATATTATTTTTTAAGAAATCAATTTGACCAACGCCAACAACAATTATGTCGGCTTTTGAAGTTTTTTCTTTTAAATTTTTAGTTTTGCTATGGCAAATTGTAACAGTTGAATTTTCATTTAAAAACATAAGAGCCAAAGGTTTTCCCACTAAAATACTTCTGTTGATAATCACAACATTTTTTCCAGCCAAATTTATATTGTATTCTTTTAATAAAGTAATAATTCCGCTTGGAGTGCAACCTTGATTTAAAGGATTATTATTTGTAATAAGTTTTCCCAAATTAATCTCACACAATCCATCAACATCTTTTTCTGGTGAAATTTGATTGATAACATTTTGAGAATTTATGTGTTTTGGGAGTGGCAGTTGAACAAGGATAGCATTTATTGAGTTGTCAGAATTAAGATCAAAAATCTTTTTTAAAAGGATTTCTTCACTCACATCATTTTCAAATTGAAAAAGTTCTGATTGAATGCCAACGTAATTGCAGGATTTTAATTTTCCAGAAACATAAATTAAACTAGCAGGATTATTTCCAACTAAAACAATGGCGAGTTTTGGAGGTGAAACTTTCTTTGCAAGAGAATTTTGCTCCACTGCCAATTTTATGTCATTTTTAATTTTTAAAGCAAGACCTTTTCCATCTAAAATTTTCATGTATATTCCTTAAAAACATTTTATCATAAGGAAATTTTAAAGTAAATGTTTTTAAAATGGCTTTTTTTGTGATAAAATAATTTTCAAAGGTGAATAAAGATGAAAAATTTATTGAAACAAACC
>CAYIZE010000106.1:0-2107 GCA_964367785.1 uncultured Christensenella sp. | reverse complement strand
AATTAGCCGATAAATGCGAGATTCAAGTGTCTTATGGAATTGGACTAAGCAAGCCCATTTCAATGAATATAGAGGCATTTGGAACGGAGAAAAAACCATTAAAAGAAATCTATAAATATGTGGATGAAAACTTTGATTTTTCACCATCAAACATAATTAAGGAACTTGATTTATTGAAGCCACAATTCAAGCAAACTGCCTGCTTTGGTCATTTTGGTAGAGATGAGTTTTCTTGGGAAAAAATTAAATAAGTTCACAGGGCATTATATATTTTATGTGCCAAAATAAAAGGTCAACCCTAAAATGCACTTTACGTTGCTTCGGGGTTGACTTTTATTTTTTATGGCACTTTTCTTTTATCAGATTATTATATGGTTTCAAAAAATTGCAATAATATGCTATAATATGTTTAATATTTTGAGAGGTTTTATGGCTGAAAAACAAAGAGTGTATTTTGTAATCGACATGAAATCGTTCTTCGCATCAGTTGAATGTGCTGAACGAGGGCTTGATGCAATGACAACAAAATTGATTGTTGCCGATTCTTCACGCACCGATAAAACAATATGTCTTGCTGTTTCCCCAGCTCTAAAAGCACTTGGTGTAAAAAACAGGTGTAGATTATATGAAGTTCCAAAGAACATTGAATATATTATTGCAAAGCCAAGAATGAAAAAGTACATTGATTATGCATCTAAAATATATAGCATTTATTTGCAATATATCGACAAGTCAGATATTCATGTTTACTCGATTGATGAAGATATTATTGATGTTACGGATTATTTAAAAATGTATAACATAAAAGCAAAAGATTTTGCTAAAAAACTAATGACTGAAATTTGGGAAAAGCTTGGCATTCCCGCTACAGCAGGTATTGGCACTAATATGTATTTGGCTAAAATTGCACTTGATATAACAGCTAAACACGCAGAAGATAGGATTGGCTGGCTCACTGAAGAAAAATTCATAAAAGAATTATGGAAACATCAGCCATTAACCGATTTTTGGGGAATATCAACAGGAACAATAAAAAGATTGGAAAAATACGGAATTCATGACATGGATGGTATTGCCCACTGCGATGAAGATTTGCTTTACAAAGAATTTGGTATAAATGCAGAACTACTTATAGACCACTCATGGGGCAAAGAATCTTGCTTGATGGAAGACATCAAAAATTATAAAGGAAAATCAAAATCAATTTCTAATTCACAAATACTTGCTTGTGCTTATAGCCCTGAAGATGCAAAAATTGTTATGAGAGAGATGATCCAAGAGGGATGCTATCGTTTAGTAAGAAATAATATGGTCACTTCATTAATGCATTTATATATTGGCTATCAAGATGAATTGAGAGAAATGGCAAAAGGAACAAAAAGACTTAAGATAACAACTAATCTTTATTCACAAATAATACCTTATGCAGAAGCTTTGTATGAGGAAATAGTTGATAAATCAAAAAAAGTGCGAAGAATTGCCTATGATTTTGCTGATTTAAGAATTGATGACTATGAGCAATATGATATGTTTACTGATGTTGAAAAAATACAAAAGGAAAAAATACTTGTCAAAAGTGTGTTGGAAATAAAAGACAAATTTGGTAAAAATGCAATTCTAAAAGGAATGGACTACGATCCAAAAGCAACTCAAAGAGAAAGAAATAATCAAATTGGAGGTCATAACAGTGGAACGGATGAAGATGCCTAGAATGAATAGATCAACACAGTTTGCCCCATTTGATGCTCTCAAAGGATTGCAGGATGCATTGAGATTGGCTGAATATAATCACGAAAGAATTGTTAAGGGAGAGGTTTCTGAAGAAACAGCAGAACAAATATCAAGCACAATCAATAATATGGAAAAGAACTCAATTATTGAATTAAAGTATTTTGAAGATGGTCACACATTTGATTATGTTGGAAAAGTAAAATATAACATTGAAACACACAAAATTGAATTTAATAAAAAGAAAGTTCAATTAGAAGATGTATTGGAATTAAAGTTTAAGGAAGAATTTCATTAAGTTAATAAAAAATATGATAAATGTTTAAAAAACAATACAAATATCTTTAGAATTTTAGTGTGCATATTTTTTTGTAAAACC
>CAYIZE010000105.1:0-2173 GCA_964367785.1 uncultured Christensenella sp. | reverse complement strand
TCATCATCTGGATTATAATCAAATATATAAAAAGGAATTTCATTTCCAAGACCTATTGTTTTAATAAAATCCGGTGATTTTATCCTATTCTCAATTAAATTTAATTTTTCCGCTGTTATCATTTTAAAACTCCCATTGCTTCCAAATATTTTTCATCACCAAGTTTTGTAATGTGTTCAATAATATTTTTATCAATAAGTGGTGGCAATACCATATAGACACTTCCTAAATCTCTCAATATACCAGCGTCAATTAATATTTTTCTTAAAGCTGATTTAACTTGGATTTTATTGCTATCTTTCCATCTGGCAACTAAATCATCTTGCTGTGCTTTACAAACTATAAATTGATTAAGTTCAACATCTGTAAGTCTATAATTCATAAGTTGAATTTTATCTCTAATAATTTCATACATGAATTCAAATACAATTCTGTCTGATTTCATTAAAGCGTAAAGTGACAAGATTGAAGATGTATTATATGTGCTGTTAGCAAGCGTTTGTATTAAGTAATCATCAAGAAATGCCATTCTTACAATTAACTTATAAGCCAATTCTTTTCTTCTTCTTTCGGTGTTCACCATAAAGATATTGTTATTTATTGACTTTTGAATAATTACGCCCAAATCTTTTGTTACACAAAACTCTTGGCAGGCTATTTTCATTTCTTTGGATAGTAATCCCATATCTTTTATTTGTGATGAATACTTTAATTCGCTAATCATTTTGTTAACCTCATATGTTTTCTATGAGAGATTATAGCACTCTTTTATTTATTTATCAACTTTTGCCGGCAATGTGCCGGAAGATTACCGGGAAACTGCCGGGAATGTCTAAACATTATACTTTTTTAAAATAATTTCTGCAATATCTTTAATTTTTGTTCTTGTGTCTTGTGGTTCAATAACTTCAATATGTTCACCATATTGTAATGCCCAATAGATAAGCGCTTGTTCATTAACGGTTAAATCTACATATATTTGTTGATGTGATTTCTCGCATATATCAATATTATCGCCAAACCAATCTATAATGTCATTAATATATTTCTTTTCTTTAAGTAGCAATCTTGCTTTAACAGAAAACCCATTGGTCATATAGATATGTTCGTCAATGTAATCTTTCATTGAAAAGTTTTCCATATTATTAAGAGAATTAATATCTTTTATTGGTTCATCGAGTATTTTTACATTAGATATACATTCTATCTTATAGTTGGATATATCATTATACTTATCGTAATTACATACTAAATAATATTTGCCACGGGAGTTAACCATAAAATAGGGGTTAATTATAAATTCTTTTCCTTCAAATCTTGGTTTAAGTTCTTTCGTAATTTTATATTCATTATAGTTAAAAGATACTTTCCTTTGTTGTTCTATTGCTTTACCCAATATTTCTATTACATAAAATAGTTCTTTGTTTTTTGCCTTTGAGATTGTATCAACCTTTTGAACACTCATATAGTTCTTTTTTTCATATTTACTACAATCCTTGGTTAATCTTTCAATAAGTTCTTTTGCCTGTTTTGCAGTAATCGCTTTTGAAGAATTTATTGCGTCAACCAAATACATTAGTTCACCACTATCAAAATTACGATACGTTAAACAACAACCTTTCCAGCCATATTTTTCTATTTCAAAACCAGCGCTAATTAAGGTATCAATGTTGTTTGCAATAGATTTAACATCTGGTCTAATTCCGTAAATTAAACTTATTTTATCAACAATTTGTCTATAAGTTAGCAAATGCTCGCTATCAGAATATTCCTTTAAAATATTTAAGACATAAAATATTATAATCTTTTTATTGTTTTCTAAGTTCATCTTTAAAACACCTAATCCCTTTTTTTGTATTTATTATAGCATATAACCAATACAAAAAAACGGATTTGCATAAGACGAATTTTAAAATTTTCAATCTATCAAAATCATAAAACTTTTTACACAAGAAAAAATATGGGCTCCGCTCAGCAACTTGCAAAACTTATGATATTATATATTTATACTAACTCTTGATTATTTTATATTTTGTGTATGAAATAATAACACTAATAAATTATTTTTCTTGTGTAATATTTAATAAAAAACGCACTCAGTCACATTTAGTCAAAATGAGTAAAAGTTAGTATGATTTTTCAAAAAATGCTCATTTTTGAGACACTTAGGGAC
>CAYIZE010000104.1:0-2178 GCA_964367785.1 uncultured Christensenella sp. | reverse complement strand
GTGAAACTTACCTTAAGATTAGATATCCCATAACATAAGTTAGTAAGACCCCTTGTAGACAACAAGGTTGATAGGTCAGAGGTGTAAGTGCAGTAATGTGCGTAGCTGACTGATACTAATAGGTCGAGGGCTTGATCAAGAAAATCTTGAGACAGGCTTGATATTACTATAAAAAAATATTAGTCTTATAACAATATATTGAAATATGCAGTTGTGATGGTGTTAAATACCATTTCCCCCTTTTTTAAGGGAAATTACTTGATTATATCTGATTTTAAGTGTATCATAATGCTACAATTAAAAAACAGTTGTAATACCAGTGATGGTGATTATTGAGAAAAGGTTCCACCCGTTCCCATTTCGAACACGGAAGTTAAGCTTTTCATCGCCGAAAATACTTGGCTGGAAGCGGCCCGGGAAAATAGGACATTGCCATCGCATCATAGAAGACACCGCATGAGGTGTCTTTTTTGTTGCTTATATAAAAATTATTTAAAAATATAAACCCTATGTTTTTCAACAAAACCGTTATTTTTCAGCAAATCAAATTAATTTTACAAACATAATAATTATTATCCTTTCCTTATTTCTCTAATCTTTATTTTTAAATTTGTTTATAAATAAACCTATCAAAATTAGTTTATAATCACTAAAATTTACTTAAAATAGAACAAAAATCAACTGAATTGTTTTCTAATATTACCCTTTACAAAAATAGTGGGGGTTGACTTTTATATTAGGTGAGAATATAATATAAGAGTGAATATAAGAGGCGATTTTTAATTTTATAACATTCAAAATTTGCTAAGAGATATCATAAATATTAACGTTCGAGGGATAATAATGATTGATAACAAAATGTATGGTTCAAGTGAAGAAATAATCTTAAAAGAAAGAAGTCAAAGGGAAAATTTCTTAGGTAAACAAGATAAGGATTTTGAGAGAAGAGAGATGTTGATTAAAAAATTGAAAGCAACTTTTGAGAAGGTTCGGGATAGTTTTTCATTTCATAAAAATAGGGAGAAAGAAGACATGTTTAAAGATGAAAATAAAGAAATCATTAGTGAATTAAAAATCAATAATAAAAATAAAGAAATGAATGAAAAAACACCTCAGGAGCAGGAAAGACTTTTGACAGAAGAAAACCTTAAATCAAAAGCAAGAATTCAACAATCAGATTTTATTAATTTTGTCGAGTCAAGACTTAAAAAAAGCAATTCAAGTGAGTTGTTTGAAGTTACAAAAGATAAATTTGACAGGATCATAATCCATGCTTTCTCCCAAGAACATTCTGTGAGGAAAGTTGTGAAAACTGCGACAAAAGGCGACTATGAGGGGTTTGTCAACGTTGATAACGGCGATGGAATTGAAAAATGTTATTATTATCTTACTTATTGTTTTGAAAAAGATGATCAAATGATATCTTTTGGTGCAAATTATTCCTCAAAAGATATTTTATGTGGATTTATTATAAATGAAGAAGGCAATGTTTATTTTATGAAAGATGAAATCAAAATTGGCAGTCAATCTTTGGTGACAAATTTATATCATAAGGCTGAAAAAGCAGTGAGCGATATGATAAAAAAACAAAAACAAAAAGAAGATAATAGCGAAGTAATCACTTTTTAATGCTATGTCAAAAAGAACGCTTATTGTATATAATGAAATATGAAAGCGGACGAAATAAATACACTTGCACTTTTGATTGCAAAGAGTTTGAATGAAAAAAGCACCAAAGAAGAGTTATCGGAAATTTTGGCTCTACTATGTCAAATTATGAGTAATCTGCAAACATATCTAAAAATAAAGTAAAAATTTTTATCATCATATATAAACTTTTAAAATTAAAAAAATAAAATGATGATTAGTCATCATTTTTTTTATCAATATTTTCAATCATATCCAAATATTCCTGCCAATGATGCTCTCGCACTGGCATTGGACGATGGTTTTTGAAAAAAAGAACAAGAGCAGGCGAAATACCATTGTAATCTTTAGTAAATTCATATGATATTAGGTTTCCTGAGAGTAATAATTTCCTGATTTGGGCATGATAATTGTAATACATATTTATATTATGTAATAAAAGATTATCTTTTAAAAACAAAAATTTGTAAAAAATCATTTTATTTTTTAGTAATTTAGAATATACTATATTTGTTAATAATAATTAGGAGG
>CAYIZE010000103.1:0-2250 GCA_964367785.1 uncultured Christensenella sp. | reverse complement strand
CCTTTATCTAAATATTTTTTTATAAAATGACGCTTAAAAATTAACGTCATTTTTTTTATCCAATTTTTTTTATGATTAAAAAACTCTTTGATGGAGAAAATTGTATTATGAAGAAAACAAAAATTGTGCCTTTGAACATTAATTGTAAATCATCTCATATAATGAATGAAAGTCCTTTTTTAAGTTTAAAGGGTAAATACTTTCAGTTGAGTTGTGGCTTGAATTTGGAAAGTTTAACTAATGAAAAGAAAGATAATAGATATGAATATTTAATTGACTGGGGAGTTTTATGATAAAAAGAGGAGAACTTTATTATGCAGATTTGAGTCCTGTGGTGGGGAGTGAACAGGGAGGAATTCGTCCTGTGCTTGTTGTGCAAAACGACATCGGAAACAAATATAGCCCAACAATAATTGCTGCTGCAATCACGAGTAAGTTAGATAAAGCAAAAATGCCAACACATATCGAACTTTCACATCTAGAATATGGGCTTGAAAAAGACTCAGTTGTTTTGTTAGAACAGATTAGAACTATTGATAAAACGAGACTCAGAGAGAAAATTGGTGAGATTAGCGATCAAAAAATGAATCAGGTTAATAAAGCGATTATGATCAGTTTAGGTGTAATCTAATTTTATAAAAATTTGACTTGTGATAAATGAGAACGGAACATTCCGTTTTCTTTTTTCTCCTTGTGTGATATCATAAAATAATGAAAATAAAAATTGATGAACTTAATATTAATGGTGAGGGAATTTCTCGCATTGATGAAAAAAAATTCTGTGTGAGAAATGTTTTAGAAGGTGAAGTTGTTGACGCTTTGGTTAAGAGTGAAAAGGGCAATTTTGTAGACACTATTCTAAACAAAATTCTTGTGCCGTCTGTTAATAGAATTATACCAAAATGTGTTTGGTGTGACAGGTGTGGCGGGTGTAATTTTATGTTTGCAGACGAAAAATATGCTCTTGAAGTTAAGAAAAATTTAATAAAGAAGTATTTTCTAGATTTTTTTTCAGGCGAAATTATTTCTCATTCTTCACCTAAAAATCTTCGATATAGAAACAAAGTTTCGTTTGCTGTGAAAGATAAAATAATTGGACTTCAAAAGAAAAATTCAAACGAGATTGTGGAAATTGATGATTGTCTTGTTGCAAAAAATGAAATAATTGTGGTTCTTAAAATTGTAAGAGAATATTTAGATAAAATTGAAAATTCAACTATAAATCATCTTGTTGTTCGAGCGGTCGATGGATACGTTTCTGTTGCGTTAGTGTGCAAAACTAGCCCAAATAACTTGGATTTTTGTGCCAAAGAATTAGAAAATGCCTTTGGAAATAAGTTTGGTTTGTTTTTAAATTTTAACACTTCAAAAAATGTAATTTTAAGTGATAACTGGAAATATGTGTGTGGTCAAAAAGAAATTTGTTCAAACGCTTTCGGCATAAAATTTTTTGTTAAAAGCCATTCTTTTTTGCAAATTAACGATGATGTTCGTAATGAACTTTATGAAAGAGTGTTGAAAGAAATTGATAATAATATAGTCATCGAAGGATATAGTGGAGCAGGGCTTTTGAGTGCAGTGATGTCTAAAAGAGCAAAAAAGGTTATTTCAGTGGAGATTAATAAATTTGCAACACTTGATGCAGAAAAAACAAAGGCTGAGAATTCACTCTCTAATCTTGAAAATATAAATGGCGACTGTGGAGTAATTTTGCCAAAACTTGTAAAAAAATTTCCAGAGGCGACCTTTGTTGTCGATCCACCGAGAAGTGGACTAGATAAAAATGTTATTAATGCAATTTTAAATTCAGGAGTGAAAAAGGTTGTCTATATTTCCTGCAATCCTTACACTTTAAAACAAAACATCTATTTATTAAAAGACAATTTTGAAATTGTAAATTTTGAAATATTTGACATTTTTCCACAAACTTTTGACATAGAAAGTTTTGTTGTTTTAAAAAAGAAATAAATATTTATTTTGAATATACGCTGTAAAAGTATTATAATATAAGTATAAAGGATTATTATGTTTAATGGAGGAAGTATATAATGCCAATGTTTAGCGAAGAGCATATGACAAGCAACGTTAATATAAAAGTAGTCGGTATCGGCGGAGGCGGAAACAACGCCGTTAACCGAATGGTAGCAGAGAGCATCAAGGGAGTAGAGTTCCTTGCTATAAATACGGACCAGATGGCACTTATTAAGTCCAATGCAACCAACAAGATAGCAATCGGCGAGAAGATAACCA
>CAYIZE010000102.1:0-2254 GCA_964367785.1 uncultured Christensenella sp. | reverse complement strand
CTACTAATATTTATTATATAATTTTAGACATAAAAAATAATATTATAATAAAAATTTAATTATAACTTTTAGTCCTATATGTTTTTTGTTTTTACCAAAGATTTTCAGTTTGTTTTTAATATGGTATTTATAAAAAATTATTTCACTTCAATATAATTTATTTTTTTAGAACATGTGCAAGCAAGGAGGTCTTTTTCGGCTTCCTTATGAAGAAGTTGAGTTTCTTTAGAATATTCAGCGTCAACTGACTCCACTTCCGTTCGCATTGAAAATCCGTTTTCTGTTTTAAATTTTCGTGCGTCAAACAAAGCCTTAATGAGTTGTGTGCCAAATTTTAAAATGTTTTTGTCCAGTTTTTGTGGGTTTTCCCAAAGTGTTAGATGAATGGATTTTTCGCCTACAAATTCTTTAAAGCCTTTTTGATAGATATACTCCGTGAAGTGTGGGACATAGATGGAATACATTTTGAGAATATTTATAATTGAATAAAAAATTGCGTATTGTGCAGATTTTCTTTCTTCTTCTCCGTGGATTTCAGGTTTATAAAGTCTGTCTTTCACAATCTCAATATAGTTGTCGCAAAGGTCGCTCCAAAAAAGGTCGTCAATAACTTTTCTCGCAAGTCCAATTTCATATTCATCAAGATATTTTTTTGCGTCAATAATTGCTTCGTTCGTTTTTTCAATTATCCATTTGTCGGAAGAAAGAAGTTTTTTTGGAACATATTTTGCATCAAAATCTTTTAAATGTGAAAAAACAAATTTACAAGAATTCCACAGTTTGGTGATAAATCGTTTAGAAGTGTCCACAACATCTTGCTCATCGAAAAACGTGTCAGTGCCAAGTTTTACATTTGCAGTACCATAGCGAATATAGTCGGCAGTGCAATTAGCAATTAGTTCTTGTGGCGAAACAACTGCGTTTCCTTTTGATTTACTTATTTTTTCGCCCGGTTTAGCGAGAACAATCCCTGATATCATCATTTCGTTCCATGGAATGTCATTATGCTGATACATACTCCTAACAATGGAATAGAATGCCCAAGTTCTTATAATCTCGTGTGCCTGAACACGCAGAGACATTGGGGTTATTTCATTTTTGTCAACTCCAAATTTTTCGGAAATATTTTGATTGATTGATGTGGAAATTGAGGAAGTTGCCCAAGTGTCTAAGACTGCACTCTCAGGCTTAAATTCTTTGCCACCGCATTCACACGTGCCAATATATGGCGTTTCAAGCGGATTGACAGGAAGATTTTCCTCCTTTGCAAAATGAACTTTACCACATTTCGAACAATAATATACAGGAAACGGCACGCCAAAATATCTTTGGCGAGAAATGCACCAGTCCCACTTAAGATTTTCCACCCACATAACAAACCTATTTTGCATATATGCAGGATTCCATTTGATTTTTGAGCCAAGTTCAAGGAGTTTATCTTTATGTTTGCAAACGCTAATATACCACTGTTTTGATGGAATTATTTCCACTTCAGTGCCACATCTCTCGTGGACGGAGACAATATGCTTTATCTTTTCACTGCGAATTAAAAGATTTTGTTCTTTTAAAATTTTTACAATCTCTTTTCTTGCATCAAGAGTTTTCATTCCGCCAATAAAAGGAACGTCCTGTGCAATTTGTCCGTTTGTTAAAATCACTTTCTTATATGGAAGATTATATTTTTCAAACCATTCCACATCTGTTGTGTCACCAAATGTCGCACACATAACGGCGCCCGTGCCTTTGTCTATTTCGACTTTGCTGTCAGTGAGAACTGGCACTTCAAAATTATAAAGCGGAACGGTGATTTTTTTGCCCACAATCTTTGAGTATCTCTTGTCTTTTGGATTGACAAACACGCACACGACGCCAAACAAAAGTTCAGGGCGAGTTGTGGCTATCTCAACAACTTTTCCATCAATTTTAAAAGGAAGATAGTTGAAAAAGGAGTCAATTTCTTTTGAATCAAGTTCGCTTTGAGCGATGGAAGTTTGACATTCTGTACACCAAAGCACTGGCGATTCTTTAATGTATGCGTCACCATTTTTTGCAAGTTCAATAAAAAGTTTTTGAGAGAGTTTTTGAGAATCTTTGCTTATAGTGGAATAGGTTAGATCCCAATCACACGAGAAACCCATTGATTTCCAAAGGGTCTTAAATTCTTGTTCGTATTTTTGAGTAGTTACAATACATTTTTCGCAAAACTCACTTCGTGGCACTTCACTTGCTCTAACATTATTTTCCCTTTCAACAA
>CAYIZE010000101.1:0-2324 GCA_964367785.1 uncultured Christensenella sp. | reverse complement strand
AATTTCTCACAACTTAAAAGTGCCGAACTGGAAAGGAGCAGTGCGTTTGAGTCCGCCATTCCAATGTCCTCACTGCTGTGGGCGATGAGCCTCCTAGCAATAATCTTTGGGTCACAGCCCGATTTTAAAAGTCTGTGAGCATAATAAAGTGCGGCGTCGGTGTCACTTCCCCTAACACTTTTACAAAAGCAACTGAGCATATCATAAAACATTGTCGAGTCGACACTCATCGGCATTTTCCCGATGCTTTGCTCCGCAATTTCCTTTGTGATGACAATCTTTTTTTCTTTGTTTAAATTCGTGGTTCGCACGGCAAGTTCAAGTCCGTTTAGTGCCTGCCTAACGTCCCCACCACTTGCAAATGCAAAATATTCGCTGGCGTCTTTTTGGACTTCAACATTAAAATTTCCTAAGCCCTTATCCTTGTCGATAATCGCTCTTTCAAGCACTTCGATAATGTCCTCTTTTTCAATGGGTTTAAACTCAAAAACTCGGCAACGCGACACGATAGCCCGCGTCATATTAGAATAGGGATTTTCAGTGGTCGAGCCGATGAAAATGATGTGTCCCTCCTCCATTGCTTGCAAAACGCAGTCGCTTTGTGCTTTCGACCATCTGTGACATTCGTCGAGAAAAAGATAAGTCCTCTTTCCAAAGAGTTCAAAATCTTTCTTTGCCTTTTCAATGCACTCTTTTGCTTCAGCCACACCGCTTGAAACGGCATTAAGTTTTTGCATAATGCCTTGGCAAGTGTTTGCAATGATATGAGCCAAAGTGGATTTGCCTGTTCCCGGAGGTCCATAAAAAATGCAACTCCCGAGAACTCCCGCGCGAATTGCTCTGTCAAGAAGTGAGTCTTTGCCAACAATATGTTTTTGCCCCACAAATTCACTCAAATCCGTAGGTCTCATTCTTTCAGACAATGGCTGAAATTTTTTAAAAGGTGAATAGTATTCCATATGTATAAATTTTATCACAAGAAATCTCTTATGTAAATACAAATTAAACCCCATATTTTTGCCCCACTGCCCGTCCAAATTTTCAAATGCTGTGCAATTTTTGACATAATTCAACATATATTTACAAAATAGAGGTGAAAGATGATTGTTGAAAGTTTCATTGCTTTTATTAACAAGATTATGCTGTTCTCCGCATATGTAAACAATGCTTCAAACTTCCCAAAACCACTGACATCTGCCCAAGAAAGAGAGTGCTTTGACGCTTTCCGAAAGGGTGACAAAGACGCAAAAGACAAACTTATTTCACACAATCTTCGGCTTGTTGTGCATATTGTGAAAAAATACAGCGGTTCGGCGGAAAGCGATGATCTCATTTCCGTCGGTTCCATCGGGCTTATAAAGGCTGTGAATACATATGAATTTGATAAAAACACTCAGTTTTCCACCTATGCAGCAAAGTGCATTGAAAACGAAATTTTGATGCTTCTTAGAAGCAATAAAAAACATATGTCTGTTTTGTCGATAAGTGATAGTCTGGGCAAAGACAAAGATAACAACGACATTACACTTCAAGACATCATTCCAAACGAAAGTTATGACTTGCAAGAAAGCGTTGAAAATGCCGTCCTCACCGAAAAATTTATGAACATCATTGAAAAGTCGCTTTCTCACAGAGAATATCAAATTATGACCATGCGTTATGGGCTGAACAATACTCCCGCCTACACTCAAAGGGAGATTGCTAAAAAACTCAATATCTCAAGGAGTTACATTTCCCGCCTTGAAAAAAAGTCTATTGATTTGATTAGGGAAAAAACAAAAGACGAAAATATTTTTTATTAAAATTAATATGAATAAAACAAATGCCTCATTAAACTGTCTTGACTTAACATAGTTTTTTTGATAGAATAGCGTTGATATTAGGTGAATATGTGGTCGCAGTTTGGGCATAAGGCTCAAATTGAGGAAAGTCCGGGCTTCACAGAACAGGGTGCTGGCTAACTACCAGCGGAGGCGACTTCAGGGATAGTGCAACAGAAATAAACTGCCACGAATTCGTGGTGATGGTGGAAAGGTGGTGTAAGAGACCACCGCTTGATTGGTGACAATCGAGGCTCTGTAAACCCCACTCGAAGCAAGGTTAAAAAGAATCGTTTTAAAGTTGTTCGCTAGATTCTTTAAAAATGTCGCTTGAACTATTTGGCAACAAATAGTCTAGATAGATGACCACTTAATACAGAACTCGGCTTATATTTCACACTAGTGTCAAAAAAGACAGGGTAACCTGTCTTTTTTAATGATTATGAAAAATGAATAATGAAAAATGAATAATGAAAAATGAATAATGAATAATGAAAAATGAAT
>CAYIZE010000100.1:0-2332 GCA_964367785.1 uncultured Christensenella sp. | reverse complement strand
TAATAAAATAATATAGTTTACTCCGAATAGTTGTGTTTTATCACACTTGCTGGAGCAAATCGAATATCATACACATTTTTGCAAGTTTTTTTAAGCAAAAATTACATTTTATGTAATTGACCCCTTATATATTTTGCACATTATTGACACAATTGCGGTTAAAGTTATTCGCAATTTCCTAATGACTTTCACTCTAATTCTCCTGTGCGAATAAAATTTATCCTAGTCTAATTTCTCGTATTATATGGTTACAAATTTCCCAAACAATAGAGACTATAAGGACTTGAGAATTATATTGTTGAAAATTCATAGTCAACTGATACCTTTAAATACCAACAGACACTTAACGGCACAGCAGATAAAAAAAAGTTTGCGAAATAACCCATGCAAAAAATATTCTTCCAATACATACCTAAAAACCCAAAGCATTTTTAACTTTGGGCATCGATGCTGAAATAATATTTGTAAAAGAATATTTTATTTTATGTTAATATTAAAAAATCCTAGATCATAAGTGAATCATAGTGAATGAAATCTATTAAATATTCTCTAAAAGACTGACCAAATTGATAATCAAATAGGTCACCATATGTAATTGAGACATTGCAAATTAGTTGCAGATTTCCACAAAGTATGTAGAAAATGTGGATATAATCAAATCTTCCATTGATACTAGAAAATTTCCAATTGTTAAGATTGTTCTTGTGCTGCTGCAACTTGCATGTGGCATTATGCCCAGTGAAATAGACGGCATTATAGCAAATGAGATGTATCTACATTGTAAAAACTAATAAAAACAAAATTAAATTTGTTTCTAAAAAAATGTTTAATGTGTTAGTATTCTTACTATAGGAGAAAGGTATGAAAAAATTTTTTAGTGAATTCAAAAACTTTATTTCCAAAGGCAACATTTTAGATTTATCTATTGCTGTTGTTGTTGGTGGTGCGTTTGGCAAAATTGTTACAAGTTTGGTTAACGACATCATTATGCCTGTTATTGGACTTATAACTGGTGGAGCAAGTGTTCAAGATTTGAAATGGGTTATCCAGCCAGCTGTTTATCAAGACGGGATCATTGTCACAGCTGAAAATGCTTTTAGATATGGTCTATTTATACAAACAATAGTCGACTTTTTAATAATTTCAATATTCATTTTTCTTGCATTTAAAATCATCACTGCTTCAACAAAAAAACTTGAAAAATTTAAAATACTTGTCCAAAAAGAAATCAACGCCGAAACTCAAAAAGAGCAAAAAGAAGTTAAATCTGAATCTTTACAAGTTTTAACAGATGCTCAAAAACAAGAGGTTTTGCTTACAGAAATTAGAGATTTACTTAAATCACAAGTGGTTAAAGAGAAAAAAAATAAATAGAGTTTTTTTTCCCCAAAAGATTTAAAATTTGGCATTTCAATATGTATTTTTTAAACATTTTCTTTTTTTTATAAGGTTCTTCTTTTTCTTTGCTGTTATCATTTTAAAACTAAAGAAAAAAGAATGTTAGAAACTTTTCCCAAAAGGAATTACAGAACACAAAACTTTGCCCCGTTTAAGAACAAAAAATTCCGCCCAAAATGATTGGAATGCCTACCACCGAACAAAAATAAAGCACCACATTATCGACAAACTATGTGATGCAAAAAAATGTTTTGTCTATAAACACGGAAAGACAAATATTATCAATTATGATGAACTTGAAAAAGAGTTAATTAATATGTTAACAAATTTATAATCAAAAGGAGTTTTAATCAGAATAATTTATACTATAAAAGTATTGAGTTTTCAATAAATTTATTGTATAATATTTATAAATTAGAGGATAATTTAAAATGAAAAAAGTTGTTTATTTTGATGTTGAATATGCAAATCCTAAAAATAAGAGCATTTGTCAAATGGGAATAGTGTCAGAAGATTTTGAGACTAGCGAACCATTATATCCAGAAAAAAACATATATATCAATCCAGAAGATGTTTTTGATATAAATTGTATAAATGTGCATGGTATAACCTTATCAAAAATAAAAAATGAACCTAATTTTAAATCAGTTTGGAATGATATCGAAAAATATTTTACTAATGCAATAGTTATTGGTCATAATGTTCAGTCTTCAGATATAAATGCTTTGGTAAAATCATTAAAAAGATATAACATTGACATTCCTGAAATTTATTATATTTGTACATATAAAGTAGCTAAGCATTGTATTCCTCAATACTTAATTGATAATTATAGTTTAAGTTCTTTATGTAAATTTTTTGATATAGATATTGATAATGAACACAATGCTTTTGATGATGCTTGTGCTTGTGCAGATTTATTAAAAGTTTTAAT
>CAYIZE010000099.1:0-2372 GCA_964367785.1 uncultured Christensenella sp. | reverse complement strand
AAATAATGCTTAGTATAAAATATTTTACAAAATGCTATATCAAAAATAAACCAGCGGTTAAAAATCTTTCACTTGAAGTGAGCTCAAAAGATTTGTTTGCTTTCATTGGACACAATGGGGCAGGGAAAAGCACGCTCATAAAAGCAATATGTGGAATTATTGATTTTGACGAAGGTGAGATTTTTATTGACAAAAAAAGTATAAAAACTCAGCCTGATGAATGCAAAAAGATTGTTGCTTATGTTCCTGATAATCCTGATATTTATGACTTTATGACGGGTTCACAATATCTTGATTTTGTTTCAAACATTTATCAAATTGATAAAGATGAACGCAAAACTTTGATAGATACTTATTCAAAAGCATTTAGCATTGACAAAAATTTATCTCAAAAAATAAGTACATATTCACACGGAATGAGGCAAAAACTTGTTTTAATTTCAAGTTTTATTCACAAGCCAAAACTTCTTATTTTAGACGAACCTTTTGTCGGGCTTGATCCCGTTGCTTCCCACGCTTTAAAGCAAATGATGAAAGAATTTTGCGATAATGGCGGAGTGATTTTCTTTTCAACTCACGTTCTTGAAGTTGCAGAAAAACTTTGCAATAAGGTTGCAATAATTAAGAAAGGTGAAATTATTAAATGCGGAACAATGAGTGAAATTAGAAAAGATTCCACTCTTGAAGACATTTTTTTGGAGTTAGAAAATGAGTAATTTTTGGGCACTTGTTAAAATAAATCTCTCTCAACTTTTTGTGAAGACTGCTAACTTTGATGGAAAAGCGAACGCAAGAAAAAAACGCATATATGGAATTATTTTGCTTATTGCTGTTATCTATGTTGTTTTTATTTTTAGTTTTTCAGCCTATCAAATGGGAGTTTCATTATCGGCGGTTGGAATGCAAAAGATACTAATTGTTCTTGCTTTTCTATTTTCTTCTATGATGGTTTTCCTTCAAGTGTTTTTCAGCAGTTTCAACTTTATTTTTAAAGCAAAAGACTATGATTTACTTGCTAGTTTTCCCATAAAAAACTGGGTTATAATTTTAAGCAAACTCACTAGTCTTCTACTATTTTGTTATGTAATCGGGTTAATCTTTTTTGCCCCTATTGCAGTCATCTATTTTGTGTTTGCGGGCTTTAATTTTATTGCATTTTTATTCACAATAATAGGCTTTCTACTTCTCCCTTTGTTCCCAATGTTCATAGGTCTACTCCTTTCGTTTTTAGTTAATTTTTTCACCTCTAATTTTAGATATAAAAACATTTTAAATCTTATCTTGCTTCTTGCTTTATTTGTTTTCATTATGATTATGAGTTTCAAAATGCAAGAATTTATGGTCAATATCGTCACAAATGCACAAGCAACTTATAGCACAATGCTAAATATCTATTTCCCAAGTTTGTTTATAAGTAAAGCGATAGCATATAACGATTTCACAAATCTACTATATTTTGTTTTAGTTTCAGCTGTGCCATTTTCGCTACTTGTTTTTGCACTTTCAAAGAAATATAAGTTTTTTAATTCATTTTTTAACAAGTCTTCAAATGTCAAAGCTGTCGCCTATCAAGCCAAAAGCAAAAATCCTATTATTTCCATTTTGAACAAAGAATATGGCAGGATTTTCTCCTCGCCGATGGTTCTTTTAAACAGTTGTGCTGGTCCATTAATTTTGATTATATTTGCAATTTCAGTCCTAACTGGATCAATGGATATGTTTGGAGTTATGGAGGGATTTTCTATCTCAATTTTAATTGTTTGCATTTCAAATCTGTTAGCAAGCACGACGACAACAACCTTTTCACTTGAGGGGAAATATTTTTGGCTTCTGAAAACTATGCCAATAAGTCTTTTTCAAATAATTCTAGGCAAAGTAGTTGCAATGTTTATGCTATTTTTAGTTCCCAACATTATTGCAATAACAATTCTCTCAATATTTTTCAATTTCTCAATCCTTCAAATCTTATTAATTTTAATTTTAATGATTTCTTCAATAACTCTGTCTGCGCTTATGGGTATAGTTATAGATTTAAAACATTGCAATATTCATTGGTCAAGCGAGATTGCGATGGTTAAACAAAGCGCTAATGTTTTGATATTTATGCTTTTAGGCTTTGTCCTTGGTCTTGCTCCATACTTTTTATACGCATATCTTCTAGCAAGCATCGTTCCAACTATTTGGTTTTGTGTGATGCTTATAGCAATATATACGGGATTAATTTGCGGATTTATTATTTATTTAAAAAGAAATGCACTTCAAATTTTTAATAAGATAATTTAATATTTTAAATATTTTAAAAAAATTTTTAACAATCAAATTTTAAAAGAGTTTAAAAGGTTTAACTTTAAACTCTTTTATTTATGTTATCC
>CAYIZE010000098.1:0-2424 GCA_964367785.1 uncultured Christensenella sp. | reverse complement strand
ATATCATTGTTTGTAATCATAAAAGTAATTTTGATGCAATTTTGATTGATATGGTTTTTTCAAAGAGAAACATATATTTAGCAAAAATTGAACTTTTTAAAAATAAGTTTGCAGGTTTCTTTTTTAAAAAATTTGGTGGAATTGGATTTGATAGAAAAAAAGGACTTTCTTTAACTCAAACAAAAGTTGTGTATAATCTAATTAATAAAAATCATAACATCGGCATTTTTCCAGAGGGAACAAGAAAAGATGATTTTTATGAAAATGATGATGTTAAAGGCGGGGCGTGCTTTTTTGCCATTAAAACTAGGACTCCCATTATTCCTTGTTTTATCGCTAAAAAACATAGATTATTTAGAAAAAATGCAATTCTTGTTGGAAAACCATTTGAATTTACGGAATTTTACGATAAGAGTCTAGATAAAGATACACTTTTTAAAGCAGAACTTATTTTAAAAAATAATATTTTAGAACTAAAAAGCGAATATGAGAACTATTTGAATGAGAAAAAAGTCTTGAAAAAACTTGTGAAAGAGAGAAGTAAAAAATAAAGTGTCTAAAATTTGTTTTTATTTCTCTTTTTTTTTGTTATAATACTTGTTAGGAGAAAAATATAATGGACGAGAAATTTGATTTAGATAGTATTGATAGAACATTCACAAGATTTAGAATTGGAGCCAAAGTGCAGGCAACTGTCGTGGAAAGACTTAAAACGGGTCTTCTTCTTAACATTGGTGGCAAGAAAGATGGACTTATCCCTTTTTGTGAAGAGGAAAACGATGCAATATCAAAAGTGAAAGTGGGAGACGTTTTTGAAGCAATCATTATAAGCACAAAAGATGAAAGTGGTGCTGTGGTTCTTTCAAAGAAAAAGGCAGACGATTTAAAACTTGGAAATGAGATGGTTAACGGCTTAAAAGTGGGCGACAATGTGAATTTGATTGTCGTCAGTTTCAATAGGGCAGGACTTATCTCTAATCTTGGTAATTTTGAGGTTTTTATCCCCGCTAGTCAAATTTCAATTAGATATGTTGATAATAATTTTGAAAACTATGTCAATAAACAAGTTAATGCGATTGTTGTGGAAATAGATCTTTTAAAACAAAAAATTATTGCCTCAATTAGAGCCTGCGAGGAAAATGAAAAACACGACACTGAGACTGCTTTTTGGCAATCAATTTTTGAAAATAAAATTGTTAATGGAAAGGTTGTTCGTTTCACTGATTTCGGTGCTTTTGTGAATGTGAATGGTGTGGATTGTTTAGTTCATAATAGTGAAGCAAGCTGGGATAAGTCAAAAAATGCAAACGAAGTTCTTGAACTCGATAAAAATTATGATTTTAAAGTGATTAGATGTGACAGAGAAAATAAGCGTGTGGCACTTAGTTTTAAGGCAATGCAAGAAAATCCTATGTCTAAGAAAATAAAAGAACTTAATGTGGGTGATGTCGTCCATGGCGAAGTCAAAAAAATATTACCTTTTGGAGCAATCGTTGGCTTTGGAGAGGGTTTTGAAGGACTTCTTCACATTAAAGAAGCATCACATTTCTATGTCAAAAACATTTATGAAGTGGCAAAAGTAGGACAAAAACTTGACCTAAAAATAATTGATATAGACACTCAAAATAGCAAAATATCGCTCAGCTTGAAAGCTTTACAGCAAGAGCCAGAAGTTCTCAAATTTAATGAAAAAATGGAACATTCTAGCGAAAAAATTATAGAAAAAGAAGCAAAAGAAGAATTTGAACCTGCAAAAGAAGAAAACACAAATAAAACTGAGTAGTAAATAAAAAAAGTTAGGAAAAAACTAACTTTTTTGTTTGATTGGAGCTAGTGACCAGAATCGAACTGGTGACCTGCTGATTACGAATCAGCTGCTCTACCGACTGAGCCACACTAGCAAAATGACTTTACTATTATAGCAACAAAAATTTTTTTTGCAAATAAAAAAATATAGAATAATTATTAAACAAAAATATATAATATTCTCATATAAAAATGAAAAATCTATTACTATTTTAATATCAAAAAATTTTATTTAACATAAAAGACAATCTTTTTGTTGACTTTTTGAAAATATTTTGTATACTTATTTAGTAATATTTAAGGAGATGAGTAAAATGGCAAAATGTGAAATGTGCGGAAAAGACCAAATGAGAGCCAGTAAATTGAGTTATAGAAGTTCTCAAATGACTAAAAGAACTTTAACACATAAAAAGGCAAATATTCAAAAAGTGACCATTGTGGAAAATGGTGGTTCTGTCAAAAAGAATCTTTGCACGAAATGTTTGAAGAATAAAAATTTAAAAAGAGCATAGTGTTTTTAATTATATTAAAGGGATTACTTTTTTGTAATTCCTTTTTTTATTTTAATAAAGTTATCTAAAAAAACTCAAATATAATATTGTTTTTAATATTTAGGAT
>CAYIZE010000097.1:0-2494 GCA_964367785.1 uncultured Christensenella sp. | reverse complement strand
AATTTATTCAACTTTCACAAATTTCAAGTAAATTAAAATGCAACAAAAAAACAGACTTTTCAATCTGTTTTTTTTATCTTTTAAATTAATCTTCTTCCCTTCTTATCTTCCAAATTATCAATCGCAATAACAAGTGCCACCAAGAAAGGAATATCTTTCTCGTCGCCTTCAAGTTCAAACGAATCAGCCAAGATGGTGATGTTTCTTCTCAGCACGCCAATTTGTTCGTTGTTTCGATTGATCTTCATTTCAAGACCCCAAAAACTTCCGTCAATACTAATCTCGTCTTTATATCCCTCAACAATGTAGTTGTGTGTGAAATTAATCTTTCTTTTAAGTCGACAAATCTTTTCTCCGTCGGCAGTTAAAACGAAAACACTTGGAAAAATAAATTTCCAGAACTTATTCTTCACCACATACAGAAGATTATTTTCCATATCATAAATCTTCTTTTTGTGCAAAATGCTTAAAAACTTACCCGAGACTTTATAGATTGGGTTTTTGTTTTCGTCAAGCACCTGAGAACTTCCAGTAAGAGAAATAACTTTGTTTTTTATGTAAACTTTCATCTTTTCCTCCAAAAATCTTTTAGTCATAGTTACTTTTTAATTATTACTTATTTATAGATATATATTACCAAATAAAACAATTCTTGCCAACTAAATTGTAATGTTATTCGTTTTAAATAAATTATGGGCAACAAAATTGTAATGTTATTCCTTTTAAATAAATTATAGGCAACAAAATTGACAAAGCGAACGCAAAAATATATAATGCTCTTTGTAAGTAGATGTGGCGGAATGGCAGACGCGCTAGATTCAGGTTCTAGTGGGGCGACTCATGCAGGTTCAAGTCCTGTCATCTACACCAAACAAGAATAAAACGAACCCAGATAACGAGTTCGTTTTGTTTTTTAATAAAGATTGGTTTGGGTTAAAAATTGAATCATTAAAGTGATTTATTCTATTTATTGTATAAACTTATTTTTTTATTTTTAATGTTTATTCTTATTTATTATCTTAAATCTCTCCAATGAACTTCATTATTAATTGGCTCACTTAGTTTTTTATAAGCCATTTCAATATATTTGTCTGGATCATTAATAAAATCACAATAGCGAACTAAGACACAAAATCTATCGTTTTCTTTATAACAACATACAGAACTTTTATTTAAATAATAGTTTGCAGAAAATTCTTTAATAACTGTATCATTATTTATATTTATCCAAGTATGAGTACCCCTACAAGTACTACACATAAAATCGCCCTTATAAATCTTACTTTCCATAGAAGGAAGCACAATGCCTAACAATCAACTACGAGAAAACCCTTTCCCATTAAACAATGTTGCTTGGATTTCTTTTTTTATAAAAGCATTCTTATCACCATTACTATCTGACCCTTCCATTTCAGAAGAATGCTCTCCAATTAAAAATAAAGTAACACTAGTATCAATCATATATTCGCTACGAATCGTTTGCATAATATAATCAATATCATCAGAATCAATCCATTTATCTAATGCTTTCCCTTTAATTCGCTCATTACCTAGTTTCTTTAAAATTTCAACTTTATATATAGAATCTTCTTTTTTAAAACTAATAAAACAATTATGCGTCATATCTATTTCCCCTTAAACAAAGATTTTATCCTAATTAAATCATATTTTTTTTCGTCTAAATTGTCCTTCCCAGAATATAAAATGATATTTATTTTAGAAGGTTCTTTAAATGTCATTTTACTAATTCTTAATGTTTGGAGCATTATTTCAAGAAGCTCCTGATTTTTAACATCAGCACTGTCAAGTATTCGCGTTATTCCAGCTCCTAATAATGGTATATTAACTACATTTTGTGCATAATACTTGTTTAACTGTTTCCACATTTCTAACAAGCAATTTGAATATTCATTTGAGTACAAACAAGCTTCATTATCATTATTAAATTTAGTGAATGCTAATGCAAAATAATCTTCATATTGTTGGATTTGGCCTAATTGATACTTTTGCTTTTTGCCAGTTTCCCTATTTTTATTTGGTTCTCCTGTATTTAAACAACCATTTAATTCAACCTTAGTATCAAATTTGTTTTTGTCAATCAATCCCTTATCTAGAACTTGTCCATTCAAAGATTTTTTTGCAATTATTATATCATCAACTTGAGTATCATAATATTCATTAAAAGCAATTACTTTTTTACCTTCTTGTGTAAATATATCTCCAAAAAAACATTTACTTCTGTATTGTTTATTTTTAATTTTACTTTTTTACTATTAATTTGATATATTGCAATTACAAAATAAGATACTATCAGAAGTAAAATAATAATAACACCTATTATATATTTAATATATTCTTGATCTTCAGGAAGATTAGGTATAAATAGCGTTGTTACAGAAATAACAGAACAAACTGTTAAGCAATATTTAAACCAAATTCCCCAAATATAACTATCAAATATTTTTTTCATAAAACATTTATCCTCTTTAGTTTA
>CAYIZE010000096.1:0-2507 GCA_964367785.1 uncultured Christensenella sp. | reverse complement strand
TTTTTGTTTGATTTATTATTTTAAAATATTATTTATAATTATATCTAATAAACATTATTTTATATAGATTATTTTACAAATTCGTCTTGTAATGATGATGATCGTAAATTTAACTCTGGTAATATTTCCGTCAAATTTGTGACATTCTCTTTTGCAATATGCCATTTTGTTGAATTTGTAAAATCGGCATCATCTGGATTTATACATATTGTTTTACAGCCTGATAAGTGAACCCATTCGTCATTATCGCCATTTCCAATGAAGACTAATTCACTTGCATATGAATTTGTTTTTTCTTTGTACTCTTCTATAAATTTCGCTTTACCTTCAAAATCATAGTTAGTTCCCTTAATAAAAGTTATGCATCCTTGATCATCAAATGAAATATCGTTTCCATTTATGGAGTCAAAGTATTTTACTTTATCTCCAATGACCCTTTTAATAACAGGAACTAAATTTCCACTAACAATATGTAAACTTATATCATTATTTTTTAATTCTTCGATGGTTTTGTCAAATCCATCAATTAAATTGATGCTATCTGCAAGTTCGCATAAAGTTGCAATATTGAAATCGCTTTTTATAAATTCAGCACAAGTTAAATCACACCATTCCTGATGAGTAATCTCTTGACGCATAAATCTGCCAAAAAGACTCACAAAATATGACTGCTTACCTGTTTCATATCCACAACTTTTCCAAATTTCTTTCCATATATTAGGATTTTTGTATGTTAAAGTTCCATCAAAATCAAAAAATACTGCTTTCATTTTTTTCTCCAATAATTATTAATAATTTTAACACAATAAAAACTAAAAAACAATACTCAAAAATTTTAAAGTGGATAAAAAAATCCCTTTATATTTTATTACAAAGGGATTTTAAGATTATCTTTTAGATTGATTATCCGACACTAACTAATATTTCTTTTTCTAAACTCGTTGTGTCTGTTTCAAACCTTACAATAGGTTTTTGTGCTGATTCTGTAACAGCAAAATTGTTAATAGTGACTGTGACAGTTTGATCTTCACTGTCAAAAAGTATATTAATTTCTTCCAAACCATTGCCATTTGTTATGACGATGTATTGTGGGGTGATAAATTCTTCTTCAAAATTTGCACCAGTTGTCACTGAAAAAACTGAAGAAAATACTCCTGCATTATTCTCATCTAAAGAAGATGTTAAGCCAGATTCTAAAACTTTTGAAACTATATAAGCATAATTTCTATCGTCTGAAGTTGCATCAGAAAGCACCACAATCCTGTTTTTATTTGACGCAGTGGAAGAAATGGAGCATTTCCCGCCCAAAGTTATTTCAAGACGTCTGCTAGATAAAATCTCAACTTTTGTTGCGGTCCTACCTGCTAAATCGCCCTCAAATTTAATATCATCGATTGAGATTGTGTTTTTGAATGTTGTTGAGTTGTTTTCATTTGTAAAATACACATTAATTACTTTCTCTCCATCGTCGTAGATTGGCGATGAAACTGAAATTTCATAATAATAATTAAAATCGCATGCCGATAGTAAAAAAACATTAGTGAAAAAAATTCCTAAAAGGAGAACCACACAACTAATATTTTTTAAAATATTTTTCTTTTTCAAAACATACCTCCATCAATAACAATAACTTCCCCATCAATATAATCCGCTTTGTCTGAAACTAAAAACGAAACAAGATTTGCGACGTCTTTTGGCAAGCCAATCCTGTGCTTTAAAATTCTTTCACATTCAAGTGGTATAATGTCGTTTGTTAAAATATCCTTGTTCATATCTGTGTCAATCCAACCAGGTGCAACCGCGTTCACATTTATGAAAGGAGAAAACTCGATTGCTAGGTTTTTCGTTAAGGAATTTAATGCTGATTTTGACGCATCATAGTCGATTGTCGTTGGATAAAATCCATTAATGGAATTATTAGAAGAAATGTTCACAATCTTTCCATATTTATTTTCTTTCATAATTCGACCTACAAGTTTTGAGATGTAAAAAACGCTAAAAAGGTTTGTTTCAAAGGTTTTTTGGAAGCAACTGACCGTTCGTTCCTCGAATGGTAAGTCGTGACAAATTCCAGCATTGTTAATTAAAACGTCAATCTTTCCAAATTTTTCCAGTGCGAATTTAACCATTTTATCAATTTCTTTTTCATTTGAAACATCTGCTTTAAAACAAAACGCCTTAATATTATATTTTTTGACCAATTCTCTTAAAAGATCATCTGCAAGTTGTTTTGAATTATTATAATTTATTATAAGAGAATAGCCTTCACTGGCAAGTTGCGTTGCGATTGCTCTGCCAATTCCCCTTGATGCTCCCGTAATAATTGCACACTTATTCATTTATATTCTCCAAAAAGATTTTAATACAAATTTACTTTTTAAGCAACCTTTTTACGTCTCTTTTGTCTAAACAGATTTTCACCTATCTTGGACAAATTTAAAAAATATTATCCTAAACATTAAAAAAAATATTATAAGTGACGAAGATTTTATTGAAGCATTGAAAAA
>CAYIZE010000095.1:0-2597 GCA_964367785.1 uncultured Christensenella sp. | reverse complement strand
CCTTGGAAGTGGTAGCCGTTTCTCAGGCTCCCTCTCCGGAATCGAACCCTAATTCTCCGTTACCCGTCAAAACCATGGTAGGCCTCTATCCTACCATCATAAGTTGATAGGGCAGAAATTTGAATGACACATCAGAACTATTACGTCCTGATTCGACATTTTATCATGACTCACCATCTTTATGCCTGCGTTTAGACAGGCACAATCGCCGCGTACTTTGTTTATAAAATACACAGCAAACTGGTTTTCGATCTAATAAATACAGCCTTTCCTCATGTCCCCCAATAAAGGAAAACAAAAAAGTCAGACCTTAATGCATGTATTAGCTCTAGAATTACTACGGCTATCCATGTAGTAAAGTTATGTCTTCACATCACTATCAAATAAATTATAACTGATTTATTGAGCCATTCGCAGTTTCACAAGTAAAGTTTGTTTATACTTAGACATGCATGGCTTAATCTTTGAGACAAGCATATGACTACTGGCAGAATCAACCAGATTCTTTCATATTATTTTTAACTCCTCTCTTCTTCTTCCTTTAACGCAAAGAAGAAGAACGAGTTAAAAAGAAAAGAAATGAATTTGTTTTTTTATTATTGAATTTCTCAAATATATATATCAATAAAATAAATAAATACAACATTTCCTATTAAAAAAGAAAAAATATTGTTTTTTATTATTTTATATATTATATATATAAGTTTCTTTCAGTTAAAAAACACAAATAAATTAGTTAATTTCTTTTTGTTTTTTTCTTTTTTATTATTATTAGAAAAGAAAAGAAAATAAACAAAAGAATATTGAAAGTTGCTCATTATAGTAATTTATTATTATTCTTTGAATAAACATAAATTACAAGCTTTCTTTCAATTTGATTTAATTTATTAATAAATAATTATATTTAGTTTTTTTTTATATATTTAGGAAGAAAAAACCAAATAATTGCGATTAATAACTAAATCTTCTAAATTATTATTATATCTTATCTAAATCTTTTGTGTAAAGTTAGTAATACTAACTAAATTACACAAATTTTGATTAAGATTTTTATATATAAAAAAGCTTAATATTTGTTTGTTCTTTATTATAATAATTAGTCGAATCACAAATATTAGCTTATTTACAGTAAATAAAGTCTTTATAAATTTTTGCTGGGGTAATAAATCAAATAGAACAAAGAATATAACGTAAAAGCTTTAGGAAACTGCTTATTACGCACTTTCCCCAAGTTATATTCATATGAGCATTGATTTTTTTGAACCTCGAAAAATAAAAAAAAAAAAGTCGAGGTTGTCCCCTATATATACTGTAGAACCTCAATACCACCCTTGCTCCTTGGGAAAAGTCGCTTTTAAAGACGGTTGGCGCCCGACTATTTTTCCACTTTTTTCCTAATGTAAAATGTATGGTGAAATTTTTTTGGTCGAAATTTTCACCATCCCAAGCAAAAAAAAAAATTCTTCAATTTTCGACTGGTCTCCCTCCTTGGAAGAAAGACACATTTAAAGACGGCTCGCGCCCGACTATTTTTTAGGTTTTTCCCTAATGTAAAATGTGTGGTGAATTTCTTTTCGACCCAAAATTTTGACCATCCCAAACAAAAAAAAAATTATATGTTAGATCTACTTTAGTGATCTCATTCAGTCATATAATGGAATGAACACTTATTCATTCTCTTTTGTTGTTCTGTATCATCAACTAAATGTTTTCTTTACATATGTTTTTGTACCAATAATAAAAGGGATTATTATTCTATTCACTCCTTGTTTCTATAATTGATTTAAAAACAACATTAAAGTATATTTCATTCATAGTGTTCCATTTACTTTCTTTCAACAACATGTTATCAAAGATAAAAATTGAAAAGGAGTATACATTGAGTGGTTTGTGAGATAATAACTTAAATTTAAATAAGAAATGGAATTGATGTCAAGTGTACATGATAAAAAATAAAGGATACTTTAATTCACCTTTTAGAGCTCAAGAACAAAGAAACACGAACATCTTACACTTAATGAATATTATTTCATTGATATCCAATTGATTGGCTATTTAAATGCAATTCATAATTCAAACAAGTATATCATCAATAAATAAAAGTCTTTTTTAAATGGACTTTGTCTTTGCATCTGTTGGTTATTCAAACAACGATATCATAAACAAGTAAGTCATATACAAGTAAATCTATTTTAAATGGACTTTGTATTTCCACCTAATTGGTTATTCAAACAAGTATATTTTAAATGGACTTTGTATTTCCACCTAATTGTATATTCAAACAAGTATATCATAAACAAGTAAGTCATTAATAATGAATGTACATTTTAAATGGACTTTGTATTTACAACTGATTGTATTTTCAAACATAGTTGATCATAAACAAGTAAGTCATATACAAGTAAATCTATTTTAAATGGACTTTGTATTTCCACCTAATTGGTTATTCAAACAAGTAAGTCGTGAACAAGTAAGTCATATACAAGTAAATCTATTTTAAATGGACTTTGTATTTACAACTGATTAGTTATTCAAACAAGTATATTTTAAATGGACTTTGTATTTCCACCTAATTACTTATTCAAACAAGTAAATCT
>CAYIZE010000094.1:0-2656 GCA_964367785.1 uncultured Christensenella sp. | reverse complement strand
AATAAAAGTGATACTGAAAGCGTAGATAAAACGGAAAATGCAAAAGACGATGTGACGGCGGAAGAACTTAAAAATACAAAAAACATTGAAAAAACTTCAAATACTGAAAATGTAGAATCTGAATTCACAAATGCAAATGAGAAAATAACTAGCGAGGAAAAAGAGAAAGAGGCAAAGCTGGTTGATGAAAAGGAGAATGAAAATAAAATAGTTGACGAAAAAATTTCTTCCGCTGAGGAAAAAGTGAATGAAAAGAAAGAAAAAATAGAAGAGAATGTCGACGATGAAAAATCTAGTATTATAGAAGAGACTTCATCAGCGGACAAAAAGGCTAAGGCTGATTTGGAAAGCTTAGAAAAAAATGAAAAGACAGATTTAGAAAATTCTACAAAAAAGGTAAAAAATGATTTAGAGAATTTTGCAACAGACGGGAAAAGAGATGTTGAGAATTCAACAAAAAAGGCAAAAGAGGAACTTCAAAAAACATCTGAAAATACAAATGCTGAATTAGAAAATGCGACAAAAGTAGAAGATGAAGATTTAGAAAATAAAACTGAAAAGACAAAGACAGAGTATAATAATTCAATGGAAAAAATAAAAAACGAGACAGAGGATTTTACTTCAAAAGCAAAAAATGATTTGGAAAATTTAGCAAAGGTTGAAGATGAAAAGTTAAAAAATGCAACAGAAATTAAGGATTAAAAAACTATGTGTATCTGAAAATTTTTTAAAGTTATGGAAAAATCTGGAAACTTTTGCTATTGACTATTACTCTCTCTGATGTTAAAATATAAATAACAAAAGTGTGGTGCAATTTGAGAAAACGTCAAAGCAATAATAAATATAAAAAGTCTAACAGCAAAATAAAAAATGTTATGAAAACCGATGTTCACTTTGACGCCAAAAATTGTAATGACAAAGCCGCTAAATTTAGTCAAGAGCAAATAAAACTATTTGAAAGATATATAAAAAAATGCAATTTGTCTCTATCTTTAGGAGAACTTATTTCATTATATTGTAAATATATTAACGATCCTAAAAACGGGCTAGACTCTAAAAGATTTTGTGACTTGAAAAAATTAGATTATAATAATGGATATAGAAAGTTTTCTAATATAATGGAAAAAGTTATAAAAAGTAGTGCATTAGTTGACGCTAGAATTTATAATTATGAAAAAGCCAAAAGAAAACAAGAACCAAATAAGCAGTCTGAGGGGGCTCCTAAAAAAATCAAATTTCCAGTTACTAAAGAGCAAATTATGCTGGAATATCTTGATTATCTTAAAAATCCCACCAAAGATACAGATATTTTTAAAGTTCTCTCCAAGTTTTGGACGCCAAGTTATAATGAACATATGCTTTCTTATTATAATCATGCACTGGACAATCCTTCATTTAGTCTATTTTCTTTAAGTGCTTTCACTAAAGATGAATTTTATGAAAACCCAGGAAAAGAAAAGTTTTTTAATAAATTTTTAATAGCAGCGTGGCTAAATGATAAAAAAAATCAACAAAAGATGCTTGAAATTTGCGAAAAGAAACTTAAAAGGTGTTTACCAGAAGCATTAGAACATTACGGAGTGCCTGATGATTATCTGTTTCATGAAATTCCAAAAGATAAATTTTCAAAGAATCTAGAACGTTATGTTTTTATTCATAGCGACGACTTTTTAGATGAGATGATCTCTGCTCCAAAATTGCCTCTAACAGATTGGGAAACCATAGATAGAACTGCTTTTCAAACCATTCAGGTTAAAAAAGTTGCTTTTCGTGTTGGAGATGAGCATATGCTTGGAGAATTTACAAGAACTTTTAATTATTGTAATAACAAAATTATTCAAAATGCAGGCAGTGGAATAAAATTTTGTGTGTATGCAAGGGGTTTGGAGAAGGGAAAATTTGTGGTGTCGAGATGGGATTATGAACCTTTGGGTGTGCACTACAACAAACTAAATAATTATGGAAACATTGACCTCAACGGCTATTATTGTGAAAAGACACAGCATAGTCATGCCCATATATATACTTTAAAGCAAAGACTTCTCTTGGGGCAAAATCAATCGGCAGATGTGAGCCCAACGCCCATAAATTGCAATGCGGAGAGAGATGAGAGAGTCTACGGCTCTTTTGAAAATATGGTGAAAGAATTCGAGTGGCAACACTATTGTATGGAAGGAAAAGCACCGAAATTTTCTCACAATTTTTATTTGAAAAATTATATTAGTGATATGTGTCCGATTGAAATTAGGAATGGAAAATATATTTATGAAGACGATTTGAATGAAGATAGTCGTTGGAAATTTAAGCCGAAAGACGACCCGCAAAAATATTTTTTGGGCAAAAAATGCGTGAGTGACGCTGAAAAAGTTGAAAGACAACTGGGGGAATGAGAAAATGGATATCGAAAATATTAAAAATGACTTGAAATCTGCGTTTATGTTCAGGAAAACAGACAGCGGTTGTTTAGTCAACAATAATTTTATCTGCTATAATTTGGATAATGACGATATGCCCGTGGCGTTTTTGGAAAAAGACGGAGTGATAATTTTGACAGATATGGGGCTGACATATAAAAGACTTCTCGAAGTAGAGATTGATTTGGAAGATGAGCAGTTGAGCGAATATATGGAAAGAATTTTTGCCACTTTTGGTGTGA
>CAYIZE010000093.1:0-2697 GCA_964367785.1 uncultured Christensenella sp. | reverse complement strand
AACAAAAATAATATAGTGTTTTTCAGCAGTCACGTCATAGAGATTGTTGAAAAAATTTGCGATAGAATTGCCATAATTAAAAAAGGCAAAATTCAAGGCGTTTATGATATGAAAGAACTCAAAAAAGAAAAAGTCGACTTGGAAGACCTATACATGTCTTTTATAAGCCCAAAAGATGAAGACAGTAAAATTTAAAGAGAGATAAATGTTTAAAAGATTAAAGTTGCTTGTTTTGATGCAAATGCAAAACAGAAAGTTTTTAAGAAGTTTAAATAACAAAAAGCAAACAGTGGCTTATGTTGCCATAAAACTTTTGTTGATGACAATCTCAACAGGATTTTTTTATTTTGTTCTGTATTTTCTAAAAAACTTTATGGCACTAAGAATTGATGGGTCTCTTTTGCTTTTCGTTGTGGGATTTATGCAAATAATTGGCATAATTTCTATCACTTTTTCTCTAACAAATGATTTGTTTTTTTCAAAAGACAATCCAATTTTATTTTCATTACCAGTTAAGAACAATGAGATTTTGTTCAGCAGACTTATAGTTTTTTATATAAAAGGATTCAATCAAAACTTGTTTTTCTTGTTTCCACTCTTTTTTGCGTTCGGAATGTTCTTTGGATTAAATGTTTTATATTTTATAAACCTTTTACTTTTGATTATTGTTCTTCCTCTGTTCCCAATCCTTTTTGGCGCTCTTTTCTCGGTTGCTTATTCTTTTGTTAAAAAACTATTTGCAAAATTTCCTTATATTAAAATGATTTTCATTGTTGCATTTGTATTTTGTGTTTGGCTCGTGATTGCAAGTGTTATGAATATGCTTCCTGTTCCTTTGAGACTTCTTGAAATATATCACAGTTTCATCGTCTGGGTTTATGGTGCAATACAGGCTTTTAATAGTTGTCTTTTGTTCTATTATAATTTGATAAACATTTTGTTTTTAACTCGCACAATTTATGATTATCTTCTTATTATTGGCATCATCGCACTGCTTGTTGCTTTAATTTATGCCATTTCATTACCTTTCTATTTTAAAATGGTTAATGTGATAAGCGACACTCCGCAACCTTTCAAATTTAACAAATCTTATTCAAACAATAAAAATGGAGTCTTTAAAGTCTTTCTATTAAAAGAAATTAGATCGATGACAAGAAACACTGATAAATTTACCGAATACCTTGTTTCTATAATAAGTTTTCCATTCATTATGTATATATTAAACACGATTTTCACTGCAATCAACACAAACAGACTTGGCGACACCCTTGTCATTGGCTTTAATTTAATCATTGGACTTATGATTTTGATGTCTGCAAACAGTGTTGCGTCAAACGTCATTTCAAGCGAGGGTGAGGAATTTGGGCTTTTGAAAACAATCCCAAACAAAACGCAGAATGTCATTTGGGCAAAAATTCTTATAAATATTGTCTTCACTTTCTCTGCGATTATTTTAGGGTTTGTTGTTTTGGCTGTTGTCACTCAGATAAGCATTATCCACATTTTATTATTATCTCTTGTCTTTTTGATTGTAAGCATCGCTCACATTTTCTGGTCAATTCAACTTGATTTGCTGACGCCATTTTTTGCGTTATATAAAGAAAAGGGAAAGAGTGCTAATAATCCAAATGTTGCGAAATCAGTTTTAATTGGTGTGTTACTCTCGTTTTTGTTTGGAATTATTGCAATATATTTTATGAGTATGAGCCTTGTTAATGGCTGGCTAACTTTATTAGGAATTTCCATTGCATTTTTGGCACTAAGAGCATATCTGCTGATTATCAATATAAAAGTTTTATATAAAAGACTTGAGATGTAGGTGTTTAAAATAGGATAATAAATTTATTTTTAGAATAAATCTAAAAATTTAAGAGGAGAAAAATGAGTAAGAAAGTTTTAATTTTAATACAAATTGCGGTTGTCGTCGTCGCCGTAATAATTATAAGTCTTTATGGCAGAAATCCAGAAACTTGGAAAGATTTCAACTATTGTGAAGAAGTCTATTTTTTGGTTGATGGCGAAAAAGTTGCAAATGATTATGAATTAGAACTTGATGACGGCACAGATTCCTATCAATTAGTTTGGTATGTTGGACCTGAAAAAGCAACAATAAAAGACGTGAGATTTTCAAGCGATAACTCTAATGTTTCAGTTAGTGAAAATGGATTATTGATTTTTTCTTCGGAAAATGAGGGTGCAGTAATAACAATTTTCACAACGGATAACTCGCTAATATCAAGAAGAATAATAATTTCGTTTGGACCTCCAAGTGGTGGAGAACTGCCTTTGTAAAGAATTTTATCAATAAATTTATTTCAAAAAAATATAAAAAAATATTAATATCCCGAAATTATTTGTTTTTAATTGCTTAAAATAACTTAATAAGATAAAATAAAATATATTTATATATTAATTTATTTTTTTTACTCACTAAATTTGTATTACATATGTTATTTATATAAAAAAATTAAAAAGGAAAATTATGAGAAATTTTAAAAAATTATTATTTGGAATGTTGCTACTATTTTGTTTTTCAATTCCATTGATGACGGCTTGTGAGAAAAATGTTTCAAGTTTCACAGTCTTGTCGGGCACGCTCGACACGGAATTAGAATATAATGAGGAGATAGACTTCGACGACCTCGAGATTCTCCTTAATTTTGCAGACGGCACTTCAAGTGTCGTGAAATATGCAGA
>CAYIZE010000092.1:0-2702 GCA_964367785.1 uncultured Christensenella sp. | reverse complement strand
GGTTTTTCGTTTTCAAGAGTATTTTTGATTTGATTTAAAAGATTAAGATTTTCTTTACTTCCAATTCCTGCTTTTATCTGTTTATTTTCTTTTTCAATATATTTTACAAGACTTTCAAGGTCTGCAAGAATTAATTCTAAGTTTATCGTTTGAATATCTCGACTTGGGCTAACGCTTCCATCGACATGAATGATTTTAGCGTCTTCAAAACACCTGACTACGTGAATTATTGCGTCAACTTCCCGAATGTGGCTGAGGAATTTGTTACCTAAACCCTCGCCGTTACTCGCACCCTTCACCAATCCTGCGATATCGACAAATTCAATTTGAGCAGGAGTTGTTTTTTGGGCTGTGTATAATTTTGTTAAGACTTCAAGCCTTTCATCTGGAACGTCAACAATTCCAATATTTGGCTCAATGGTGCAAAAAGGATAATTTGCACTTTCCGCACCTGCATTTGTGATCGCATTAAACAATGTGCTTTTGCCTACATTTGGAAGTCCAACAACACCTAATCTCATTTTTTCGCCTCTTTAATTTGATGATAGATTATATCATTTTTACATTAAAATTAAAAGCGATTTTTCTTTTCACTTTTTACAGATTATTTGATAAAATGAAGTTATGAAAAATTGGCTGTATAATTCAAATGTCATAATCACTGGCTCGTCAAGTGGAATTGGTTTTGAAATGACAAAAATTCTAATTCAAAAATTTGGTTGTTCGGTTTTGGGAGTTGCCAGAAATGAGGAAAAATTAAAAGAGCAAGAAAATGCTTTAAAGGAGTATTCCTCAAAATTCTCTTATTTTGTCGCAGATGTTTCAAAACTTGAAGATTGGCATAGACTAAAAACATATTTAGATGATAAAGATTATAATATTATTATTAATAATGCTGGAACGATGCTTCCTTTTTTAAAAGCAGAGGACATTTCTATTATAGAGGCGAAGAGAATTTTTGAGACAAATTTCTTTTCGATTGTCTATTGTTACAATGTTTTGTTTAATTATTTTTCAAGCAAAAAAAATGGTGGAATTATAAACATTGCAAGCGCTGCTGCTCTTTGCTCTGTGCCAGGGCAAAGCATCTACTCTGCATCAAAAAGTGCAGTGGCTTCATATTCAAAAATCATTAGTAGTGAAAATAAAAATATTTTTGTCGGGACTTATCCACTTGGATTCACTCTAACAAATATCTTCTTTTCAAAAGACAATGAAAAGAGTGTTTTTGACGAAAAAAGTATGAGAGTGATAAAACATTTTTGCACATCTTCCACTAAAATGGCAGGGAAAATCATTAATTCAATAGAGAAAAAACGCCCATATAAAGTACTTGGTAATGACGCAAAATTATTGAGATTTTTAAATAAAATTGCTCCCGTTCAGTCTTCAAAAATTATTGGCTGGCTCTTTAAAAAAGCAAATCTTTCTTGTTTTGATGATTTTAATAAAGTGGAAAAGAAGAGCAAAGACTCTTAACTTTTTGTTTTGATTCCTTAACTGATTTTTCGCCGTTTTTAATAATATCGGTTATGATGTCCGCAATAGCAATCATTTCTTTTTCTTTCATTCCGCGAGTTGTGACGGCAGGCGTTCCCACTCGAAGTCCACTTGTGATGAATGGCGAGCGACTATCATTTGGAATTGCATTTTTATTTGTTGAGATATTTGCTTTAACAAGAATTTTTTCAAGTTCTTTGCCTGTCAAGTTTTCATTAGATAAATCAATTAATAAAAGATGAGTGTCTGTTCCGTTAGTGACAAGTTTTATTCCGTTTTCAATCAGTCTCTCACTAAGGGCTTTTGCATTTTTTAAAACTTGCTCTTGATAGGTTTTAAAGTTTGGTTTTAAAGCCTCTCCAAATGCAACTGCTTTGGCACATATAACATGTTCAAGAGGTCCTCCCTGTAAGCCTGGAAAAATTGCGGAGTCAATCTTCTTTGCATATTGCTCCTTACACATTATAACTCCACCACGAGGTCCTCGAAGAGTTTTGTGAGTAGTTGTTGTGACAACGTCAGCATAGGGGACGGGGCTTTGGTGAAGCCCTGTTGCAACGAGTCCTGCAATGTGTGAAATATCAGCAACAAGATATGCCCCCACTTTGTCGGCAATCTCTTTGAATTTTTTAAAATCTATACGTCTAGGGTAGGCACTTGTGCCAGCCATAATAAGTTTTGGTTTCACTTCGAGGGCTTGAAGTAATATTTTATCATAATCAAGAAGACCATTTTCCCCAACAGAGTAGCAAACGCTATTAAATATTTTTCCTGAAAAGTTGACTTTTGACCCATGCGTGAGATGACCTCCATCGGCAAGATTAAGCCCCATGATTGTGTCGCCTGGGTTCAATAGTGCAAAATATACTGCAAAATTGACATTTGAACCACTATGTCCTTGGACGTTTGCGTGTTCACAATTAAACAACTTTTTTAATCTTTCAATAGCAATATCTTCAATTTTATCAATAAATTCGCAACCGCCATAATATCGTTTGCCAGAATAACCCTCTGCATATTTGTTTGTCAAAACACTTCCCGTCGCTTCAAGAACAGACTCGCTCACAAAGTTTTCACTTGCAATAAGTTCCAGATGATTTTTTTGTCTATTTTTTTCTTTTTGTATGAGTTTATAAATTTCGTTATCCGTTTGTTTCAATAAATTTTTCATCTTTATTCACCTTTGAAAATTATTTTATCAC
>CAYIZE010000091.1:0-2702 GCA_964367785.1 uncultured Christensenella sp. | reverse complement strand
ATTAGAGGCAGGGCAAAGCGTTTTTCATCTTCATTTTCACATTATTCCAAGATTAGACGCAAATGAATTTGACCTTTTTCCACACAAAAAAGATGTTCTGAAAGAGGAACTTAGCGAGCAAATGAAAAGACTTAAAATGTATTAAAACAAAACAATAAAAAAACTAAATACAATAATAGTGTGGCTAAATTGTATAGAAAAAATGCAAAAATAATTTGAAAAATTTGAAACTATAAATTACGCAGCCCTCTTTTAAAAGAGGGATTAATCGACAAGAATTCATATAAAACTCCAAACATTCCAAAAAAATTTACGAATATATTTGATAAAACTTATGTAAGAAAGATTTTTGGAGTTATTTATGAATGAAGTAAAAAACGCAACAAACTATGAGATTGATAAAAATGGAATTTTTAAAATTATAAGATACATAGGCTACTTTGCTTTGTTTTATGCCCTTTATAATGCAAAAGTTTTGGGAGTTTTTTCGCCTTGTTTTTTTGGGCTTTTTGTGAGCCTTGTTTTTTTGGAGGATAATGTCTATTATCTTTCTCTTGCCTATCTCTGCGCCACTTTGCTTTGCGACCCAACCACATATTCTCTAATTTTCTCGCTTGCACTTTGCATTGGACTTGGGACTGTCGCCAAAATTATGAAGAAAAAAGAAAAGATTTTTGCAACATGGAAAAATTATCTTCTTTGCCTATTTTTTGGGTTAATTTATGTTTTTTTTAATATGGATAGTTTGAGTTTATTATATATCTCACTCATAAACGTTTTTTTAAACTCACTCTTTATGCTGTGTTGCTCCAATTTCTTTAAGATTATTAAAAAAAGAAAGTTCAATTTGAATTTGAATGCGGACGAAGTTGTGTGCGGAATGCTTATTTTAGCACTTCTTTTTTGCTCGCTTGCATTTCTAAAAATCCCCTATTTTGACCTTGTGAAATTTTTGGGATATTCTGTTATTTTATTTTCGCTTGTGTTGCTTCCGGGCGCGTTTAGTGTGGTGCTTGCAGTTGTGATGGGGCTGGGGACTTTTCTCTTTGAGGGTAATTTACAATACATAACTTTGTTTAGCATTGTGTCAGTGTTTTGCTATATTTTTAAAAATCAAAAAAGACTTCTGTGCGTCCTTTCACTTCTTATCATTGACGTTTCGCTAAATTTATTTATGAATTTGTTTGGCGAGTTCTCATTTTTCAGTCTAATTCCAAGTGTCGTTGCCTGTGCAATGTTTTTGCTTGTGCCTAAAAAAACTCTTCGTATGATGCAAGACAATTTATTTTTGGATAGTTCTAGCAGCACTCTTAAAAATATTTTAAATCAAAATAAACTTCAAACAAGCAAAAAACTCCTTTATGCCTCGGAAGTTTTTTATGAAATGGACAAGAGTTTTAGGAAATTTGTGAAAGGAAGCGTGAGCGAAACTGATGCAAAAAGTCTTTTATGTGGCGAACTCATAAGGGAAAATTGCGAAAACTGTCCAGAGAGAAGCAGGTGTCTAAGGGGTTTTAACAGTGAACTGAAAAAGATTTTCGAGGGTCTCATTAATGCAGGATTTGAGAAAGGGAAGATAACTCTTGTAGACTTGCCACAATATCTCACAACAAGATGTGTGAAATTGAATAATATTATTAACTCTATTAATAGACTTCTATGCGACTATAAAAATTATGCAAAAGTTAACCTCGATTTAGACAGCAGTAAACTCCTCATTGCAGAGCAGTTAAAAGGTGTTTCAAATGTGCTTTGCGAACTCTCTCTTCAAACAAAAGAGACTGTGAATTTGGACTATAAATTTGAAAGGCAGATTAAAGAAACTCTCATATATAACGACATTGTGCCAAATGAAGTTGTGTGTTTTGAAAAAGACGAAAAGACGAGTATTGTTTCGATGATTTTAAGAAATATTGACTATGACAACGCAAAAATAGAAAAGATTTTGAACTCCATTTTTAAACATAAAATGGTGATTGACGAGATTTTGCCCAGTGAAAATAGTGGTTTTACATATGTTTCTTATAAGACTGCCCCTGTTTATGATGTGGCACTTGGGCTTGCAAAGGAGAAAAAAGGGGGCAGTGATGAAAGCGGGGATACGCACGCAATGACAAAACTCCCCAGCGGAAAACTTCTGCTTGCCATTTGTGACGGAATGGGCAGTGGGAAATTGGCTAACGAGAAAAGTGAAACGTCCATCAACCTCATTGAAAACTTTTATCGGGTGGGTTTTGATAACGAAACGATTTTGTCGAGCGTGAACAAACTTTTAAACTTGAACAGCGGAAACTCTTTTTCAGCGGTGGACATAAGTGTGATAGATCTTAAAAACGGAGAAGTTGATTTCATTAAACAAGGTGCAACAGTCGGGTTTATAAAACGAAATGGCGAGGTGTTGAAGATTGAAAGCAACTCTCTGCCGATGGGGATTTTAGACGAAGTGAAGCCACATTTGACAAAGACAGTTCTCACTCCAGATGACATTGTTGTGATGATGAGTGACGGTGTTGTGGACGCTTTTGGGGAAGATGATTTGATTGAGTATCTTAGGCTTTTGCCCTCCACCAGCCCACAAAATTTGGCAGACACAGTGCTAAACAGAGCAAAAGAGCAACAAAAAAATTATGCAAAAGACGATATGACAGTCCTTTGTGGAAAGTTGTTTTATAACTATGTGTAAACTCTGGGGTGGCAACAAA
>CAYIZE010000090.1:0-2824 GCA_964367785.1 uncultured Christensenella sp. | reverse complement strand
CCCCTCATTCCATTTTGCGATTTGCTCCTTGTGATGAGCGTCACCCCAGGCAAAAGCGGACAGGAATTTTTAAGTCAAACATATGAGCGACTCGGTGAAATTAACGCTTACTTAAAATGTCAAAAATTGGAAATTGTGATTGAAGTGGACGGCGGAGTGAACGACGAAAACCTTGTGAAACTCAAAGAAAAAAATGTGAATATGGTTGTTATGGGCAACTTTTTGTTTTCAAATAAAGACCTTAAAACTGCTATTAATGACTTAAAATCAATGTAACAAAACATCAATATTTCTTCATACAATAGAGTAAGAAAGAGGATTGATGATGAGAATATATTGCATAAAAGCCCCCAAAGGAATGAAAATGTTTTTAAAAATGCTTTTTAGAAAACATTACATAAAAATTGAAGATTAGTCTTTAATGTTATTTTTTTACTTGCAAAAAGCAAATTAATGTTGTATTATCTATCTCATAGAATAGAAAGATTGTAAAATCTTTTTTTTGCTATAAAAAGGAAATTTTATGTTCGTAAAAACTTCTAATGCTTTTGGAGACATCACAATAGACAACAATTCCATTGCGGTTGTTGCTGGATTTAATGCACTTGAATGTTATGGCGTCGTTGACCTTGTGTCTAAAAGTATGAAAGAGAATTTTGGCGAACTTTTCAAAAACAGATCATTTGCACGGGGCGTGAAAATTGTCAGTGTAAACAATCACATCACAGTGGACTTAAACGTTATTCTTAAGTATGGCATTTCCATCACTGCAGTTGCCGAGAGTATTAAAAGCACAGTTAAGTATAGCGTGGAGAAATTCACGGGAATGATTGTTGACGCCGTCAACATTAAAGTCATAGGTGTTAGGGTCTAATAATATGTTTTTAAGTTAACTTTTTAGTTAATTTTAATTTACGTATCTAATACGGAGGGGATTTAAGTTGCAAAAAACAATAAGTGGAGCAATGTTTAGAAAAATGATTCTTGTGGCATCAAAACTGCTCGAAGAAAATAGACAATATGTGGACTCATTAAACGTCTTTCCAGTGCCAGACGGTGACACAGGCACAAATATGAATTTGACTTTCAAGTCTGCTTTAAAAGAAGTGAACGAGTGTGTCAACAACAATTTTGATTCGCTTTCAGAAGCCATCACCAAAGGTGCTCTTCGTGGAGCCAGAGGGAATTCGGGGGTTATTCTTTCCCAAATTCTAAAAGGAATGGCAACTGTCCTTCGTCAATGCACGGAACTCAAAACAAAAGATTTCGCAAGAGCAATTAAAGAGGGTTCTGATATTGCCTATAAAGCAGTCACAAAGCCAAAAGAAGGAACTATTCTCACAGTTGTGCGAGTTATGGGTGAATATGCTCTTACTTCTTGCAAAAAATACACCGATTTTGAAACATTTTTAAAAGACGTCCTCGACAAGGGAGAGGAAATTTTGCTTCAAACGCCTGAACTTTTGCCAGTCCTTAAGAAAGCAGGAGTTGTTGATGCTGGAGGTAGAGGACTTCTTGTCATTTTCACAGGGTTCTATAAAGCACTAACAAACGAAGACGCTCTCACCGAAGAAGCAATCGACCCAGTCAGTGCTTATGAAAAAGATAGAAATATTCATTCAAACATTGTTGACCTTGCAGAGATTCAATTTGCATATTGCACAGAGTATATGATCATTAATATGCACAAAAAGACAACCCAGAGCGACATTGACAAACTTCGTGAACGCCTTGTGGAACTTGGCGACTCCGTCATTTGCATTGGCGACCTCAGTCTTGTCAAAGTTCATGTTCACAGTAACGAGCCAAGCAAAGCCCTTGGTTACGCCCTTGAACTTGGCGAAATAACAAATGTTAAGATTGAAAATATGCTGGAACAAAACAGAGAACTTTTGAAAGAGAGAAACAAAAAAGAACTTGCAAAGCCAATGGGCATTGTTTCAGTTGCAGCAGGTGACGGATTTTCTGTCCTTTTCAAAGATTTAATGGTGGACTATATCATTAAAGGTGGACAAACAATGAATCCAAGTGCAAACGACATTGTCGAAGCAGTGGATAAAGTGAATGCGGACACCGTTTTTGTTCTTCCAAACAACAAAAATATTATCCTTGCTGCCGAGCAAGCAAAAGACCTTACAAAGAAAAATATCGTTGTCATTCCAACAAAGAGCATTCCAGAGGGAATTTCCTCTTGTTTGGCTTTCAATCCAGACGGCAGTGTGGAGGAAAACACTGAAGCAATGATGGAATCAATGCAAAATGTTAAGACAGGCAGTGTGACCTATGCAGTTAGAGACACTCACGTTGATGGATTTGACCTCAGTGTTGGCGAGATTATCGGGCTTGACAATAGTTCCATTTTGGCAAAAGGAAAAGAAGTGACAGAGACTGTTCAAGGACTTGTCGACAAACTCCTTGACGATAACACCGTTAATGTAACTTTGTTCTATGGCACGGACATCAAAGAGGAAGACGCACTTAAACTTCAAGAAAGTCTTCAAATCACCTATCCACAATGTGAATTCAACGCAGTTTGTGGAGGACAACCAGTCTACTATTACATCTTGTCTGTTGAATAAGATAAATACTAAAAGACAAAAATAACAAAATCTAAAAAAAACACTAAATTCCAAAATACTAAACTTTAATTTTAGATGAAAATATAAAGATAACTAAAAAAGTTAAAAATAGGCAATGAAGCCTATTTTTTATGATTTATCCATTATTTTAGAGCAGAAAACGCATATTTGACTTAATTTTAAAGAAAAATAAAAATATATTAAAAATAAAAAAAGAAAAAGCGAAGAAACGCAGTATATATATA
>CAYIZE010000089.1:0-2859 GCA_964367785.1 uncultured Christensenella sp. | reverse complement strand
TGCGTGATTGCTTGTGTTATATGCGTTGTTTTAAGTCCACCTAAAACTGCCTAAACTGCAATTAAATAAGGGTCTTTTGCAAGTTTTATATTTAAAATCCTTAAAATGCCTTATATTACCAACTTTTTAAATTCGAGAAAATTTTTGAATTTTTCGTTAGAAAAACATAATTGTTTACTAAAAATATTGTTATCATTATACTGAATTTAAGTTGTTTTTAAGGTTTGACTATATCTTGGTAAGATTGTATATTCTACAATTAAAATCATGCCGAATACTTTATTTTTTGCAGTAAATGTACTATAATAGATTATTAAAATTAGGCATTATAGTGTAAAATTATTTAGTAGATGTGATTAATAAATCAAATTAAGGAGTTTAAAATGAACTATTTTATAATTATATCAATAGTTGTGTTAATAATTTCTTGTGTTTGTTTATTAATACAAAGAAGAAGGGATAAAGATAGTTTTGAAAAAAAATTAGATGATATACATAAGGAACAAGAAAAAGACTACGAACTTTTTATAGCAAGAATAAATAAACTCAATGCTGATTTATTTACTGAAATATCAAATCAAGAAATCAAGGCAGAAAATAAATTACATACTATAAAGAGTTGTATTTCAGAGGAAGTAAATCAAATACATTTCAAAAATATAAGCAGTATTGATAAAATTAATCAATCATTGGACACCTTAATTAAAATGTCATCGCAAGCCATAGAAGACAATATAAAGTTTAAGAAGATAATAGAAAATTTTACTGAAATCGGCAACGATTCTAAAAATTTAAATATTATAGATGATTTAAAAGAACAAGAAAGCATCATAAATAAAGCATTAAATAACGTTGAAGAAAGTAAGAATACTAACAAAGATAATTACATAGATGCAATTAACATTCAAGAAACAGATAATCAAATATTGGATGTAGACCAACAAAAAGCACTTAATACAATGGAAACAACCAATTCAAATTGTTTTATTACTGGAAGAGCTGGGACTGGTAAAAGTTTTCTGATAAAAATATTTGAAAAGAGTACTAAAAAAAGAATCTTAAAAACAGCCCCTACTGGCATAGCAGCTTTAAATATTTCAGGAGCAACATTGCACTCAGTATTTGGATTTAATAATATTTCTAACTTACCTCTTGAAGATATCAATAAAGAAAGTTTAAAGTTAAAAAGCGAAAAAAAACTAGTATTGCAAAACTTTGATACATTAATAATAGATGAAATATCAATGGTTAGGGTTGATATCCTTGAAAAAATAAACAAAGTTTTACAAGTAGTTAATAACTCTAATTTGCCTTTTGGAGGAAAACAAGTTATTTTATTTGGTGACTTATTTCAATTGCCCCCCATCACAAACAAAACTGAAGAGACTTATCTTAAAAACAAATATGGAGGAATATATTTCTTCTTCTCAACTATATACAAAAATTCTAAATTTATATTTATTGAATTGACAAAGAATCATAGACAAAAACAGGACACTTCGTATTTTAATATTCTAAACAATATCAGAGAAGGCATTATTTTAGACGAAGATCTAACAATAATTAACAACAGAACAAATTTTGATAAAAACGAATTACGCAGGGTTGTTAAAATTTTACCTAAAAAAGAAGAGGCTGAAAAAGTTAATAAAGATGAACTAAGTAAAATAATAGCAAAAGAATATACATTCAACACGGTAGTTGTTGATAGTAAGTCAAAAGACCAAAACGTTGTAATTGAGAAAACATTTCCTATTACAGAGAAACTCAAACTAAAAGTTGGCTGTCTAATTATGTTTGTTTCTAATGACTTAAATAAAAGATGGGTTAATGGAACTCTTGGGATAGTATCCTTTCTTTCAGAATGTGTTATCAAAGTAAAAATTAATAATATTGAATATGAAGTTCATAAAGAAACCTTTACATTACAGGAAGCAGTATTATCAAATAATAAAATTTTTTATCAACCTATTTACGCAGTTGAACAATATCCTATTGTTTTAGCTTACGCTATAACTATTCATAAAAGTCAAGGGATGACATATCAAAAGATAGTATGCGATATAAATAATTGTTTTGCAACTGGACAAGCATATGTTGCCTTATCACGATGTGCTAGTATGGATGGATTATATTTGTTAAACAAAGTAAATACTTCTGATTTTTCAGTTGATGAAGATGTGAAGAACTTCTATTTAAAACAAAAAAATTATTAATTAATTTCAATCTTAGATGATAAATACAAAGGAAAGAACAATGGTGGAGAAATTTGAGTATAAAAATGAAATTTACTATTATCTAAACAAAAAATTTACTGATAGTTCTTTTATTATTTTAAATAAAACCTTAAACAATGAGATTGGTGAACACTATTTTTCAAAAGTTAACTACAAAAGCTTACCAAGCAAAGAATTGATTGATTTTATTAAAGAAATAAAACAAAATGAATTATACAACTTGTCTATTATGGTTTGTGAATTTGGTCTTGTAAAATATGAATCTGATGAAGTATTTATTAAAGTTATCTTGCCAATTTTAACAAGTTCATATCGTTTGAACTACCAACCCAGTAAAGTTATAAGTTTGGCAACTAAATTTTTGCATAATAAAAAGTATCAATCAGTTCCATTATTAACATCAGTAGCTGCAGCTTATTGTGATATTTCAGACTATAAAAGCGCTAAAAAAACGGCTGATTATGCTTATAGACTTCAAAATGGTAGTTTAGGATATGAAAATGAACTTTCACTAGTTTACAAAAGAATTAACAAATATTTGAATAATTAAGGCTCGTGTTATTTTTACTTACAGTTCATTAATCTTCAAAGCCATTTGCATTGCAAATATATTATTTATTAT
>CAYIZE010000088.1:0-2902 GCA_964367785.1 uncultured Christensenella sp. | reverse complement strand
CGAATGGCGGGTGTCATATAATTCTCAAACGCTAGAAAAGTGGAGCAAAGAACCCTCAGTCCTCCATGCAAAGAAATGCCGTTACAAACTGCCCCCATTGCGTGTTCCCTAATTCCAAAAGCAAGGTTTCTATTTAAAGGATTCAAGGAACTGAAAAGACCACAACTCTCAAAGTTTGTGCGAGTGGAGGGAGTTAAGTCTGCACTGGCAGAGAGCAAATTTGGCATTGCACTAAATAGCGAATTGATGAGCGAATGTCCCTCATTCCTGCCGTTAAAATCTTTGCCCTTTTGTTTTGGCAAAAGAGAGGCAAAGTCATAGTCAAAAAATTCTTCAAGGGTGTCAATTTCATTAAACTCTTTTGGAAATTTTTGTTTATATTCGTCCAGCATTAAAATATAGTCGCTATATTGTTTTTCTTTTTCATCTTTTATTTTTTGAAAAAAGTTTTTTGATTTTTCTGGAATTTCAAAATCAGGCGTAAAATAGCCCAATTTTCCTCTCAATTTTAAAATTTGCTCAGTGCTAAGTGGTTTGCCATGAACGGTTGCACTGCCCTCCAAATCGCTTCCAAATCCAATCTTTGTTTTTGCAATTATTATGCTTGGCTTATAACTTTTCTTTGCAGACAAAATGGCTTTTTCAATCTCTTTTTCGTCATTTCCATCTGAAACATTAAAAACATTCCAATTCTCCGCCAAAAATTTATTTTCAACTTGCTCGCTATTTGTATTGGAAGTTGAACCCTCGATTGTTATGTCGTTTTTATCATAAAGCAAGATGAGTTTGTTAAGCCCTAAGTGTCCTGCTAAAGAAATACTTTCAAGTGAAACACCTTCCATCAAATCGCCGTCGCCAACGAAACAAAAAGTGAAGTGAGAAATAGGTTGCAAAGAACCTTTTTCATATTTTTTCCTTAGAAAACTTTCAGCAATCGCCATTCCAACTGCCATTCCAACACCTTGTCCCAAAGGACCCGTGGAAGCGTCCACTCCTGAAGTAATCCCTTTTTCTGGGTGTCCAGAAGTTCGACTGTTTAGTTGCCTGAAATTTTGCAAATCTTTCACATTAACATCAAAACCAAAAAGATGCAAACAAGCATAAACTAGAGCGCTGGCATGCCCTGCTGAAAAAACAATTCTATCTCTATTAATTAAATTTGTCTCGCTAGGGTTCAAAAATGCGTGTTTATAGACTTCATAAACCATCGGTGCCATACTCAGACAAACGCCAGGATGCCCCGAATTCGCTTTTTCAATTTCCAGACAAGAAGTTACTCTCAAAAAATTAATTAATTCCTTTTCCATTTTTCCCTCTTTTTATAATAGGTATTCGTCAATGCTTCTTTTTGTTTTGTCATAAGCATATTCAAAACTAGGTGACGAGAGTTTGACACAAACATCACAGTTTTTGTTGCAGAATTCATTCCTTATGTCATAAGCAATGAATTCAACATTTTTATCTTTACTTAATTTTTTTTTGCCACCAGTCAAGATTGATTTGTAGTCCTCTTTTTCAAGTGACAGATAAACAATGTTAGAATTTTTTTTCAATTTTTTGGCAAAGTCATTTTCAATGAAAAGGGCAAAAGGAAGATATATAAGCGAACTATCATAATCAAAAATATTACTTAAAACTTTTTTTTTGAGATCAATCAAATATTGTTCTCCACAAAGATTTTTGATATCACCCTCATTTTGCAAACTATATTTTAAAAGTTCGTCTGTATCTAAATAATACATCTCCATTTTCTTTGCCAAACGTTTTGAAACATATTTTGTCATATCGTTACACAAACTTACGAGAACAATGTTCGTCTTCAATCTTAATCCCCTTTTCAAGCATACGTTACGATTATTTTAACATAAAATTTAGCAAATTAAAATAATAGAAATATTTTATCATATAAAAAATTTTTTAAAAAATGATTGTGAACAATTAGCAAATTTTTTCGACACTTTTTTTCAATGATTTTTATGAAGCATATAGTTATAAAGATATTGCTGAGCAAAACCAGAATACTCTTTGAAAATATCTAGGAAATATTTTTCAATTTGTAAGTCGTTTTTAGTTTCATTTGAAAAAAGTGAAAAAGATTTTCTTATCCATGTGTCCACAGGGAAAACATCGCTTCTTTTAAAAGAAAACAACAAAATACATTCTGCGACTTTTGGTCCAATGCCTCTGAGGGTTATTAGTTTTGTTTTAAGGTCTTTTGTGCTAAGTTTTTGAAGTGTTTGAATGTTAAATTCTTTAGAGTCAAGTTTTTGAATGGTGTCCACAAGATAAGCCCCACGATAACCTGCTTTAAGTTCATTAAAGTCTTCCAAGGTTGCATTTTTGAGTTGACTCAAATTAGGAAAAGAATAGTAGCCACAAGGCAGTCTTTCGCCAAATCTCTCACTCATATTTGTGAGAAAGTTTTTTATTCTTTTAATGTTGTTGTTAGCAGAAACGATGAAACTAATGATCGTTTGCACAGGTTCTTGGTTCAAAATCCTTATGCTATTTCCACCAAAGAAGAACTTTCCAAAGTCAGGTTGCAATTTCAAAATTTCTCGCTGAATTTTTTTATAGTCCATATCTAAGTCAAAATAATTATAGAAAAAATCAACATAATCAGTTTTAATAGTCGTTTGGGTGGCGGAAAAAATGATATCCGCAAACTTATCACCACTAATGACAACATAGGAATTGTCGCTTGTCTTATAATAACTAAACACCTGCCCTGAGTTTAAAATTTCTTCAATATCAAAGTCAGAATTATGTTTTATTACAATTTTATTTTCTTGTTTTTCAATTTCCATACAAAAATTTTAGCACAAACAAATTCTTTTGAATAGACAAAAATCATTTTTTCTAAAATAATTTTTTCGAACCAAATTTATTCTCATTTTTAGAA
>CAYIZE010000087.1:0-2953 GCA_964367785.1 uncultured Christensenella sp. | reverse complement strand
ACAGCAAAGGCTTTTTGTTATGTCGATAGGCACAAAAAAATTGTGGCAATTAATATGCTCGACCTTTTGGGAATTGTGGCAAAGAAACATTCAAAAGGGAAATTTTGTGTTTGCGTCAAATGCACTTCGTCAAAAATTTATGTGGGGCAGTTTGACAAAAATGGAGAAAATGTCTCTCAATTTACTCTTTTGAAAGAAGATATAAAAAAGATTGATGACTTTGAAAAGATTTTCTTTTTTGATGAGGAGTTTTTCTCGTTTGATAATTTTAAACAGTTGAAGATAACTGAACAAGACTATGTGGATTATATGAGTGAAAAAGTCCGTATGGAAGAATTCGTGGAGAATGAAAAACTAGACCCTTTCTATATGGCACTTTCGCAAGCGGAAGAGGAACTGCTCAAAAAAGAGAAAAAAGATGATAAAAAATAAAAACCCTGAGAATGAAAACCCTGAAAATGAAAGCATTATAATAGAAGATTTCAAAAGTGAATTTGCTAACGATATCTTTAAAATTCACATTGATGAAATGCCCGAAAATGACCAGATGACAAAACAAAATTTTCTTGATGAGTTCAGTGTTCCTTCAAGAAAATATTTTGTGGCAGTTAAAAAAGATGAAGTTATTGGTTATCTTGGACTTTTTGAATGTGGTGACGACGAAAATATAATTGGCATTGCAATTAAAAAATCTTTTCAAAATAAGGGCATTGGCACGAAATTGATTGAAAAGGGAGTCGATTTTGCTTTAAAAAACAAAAAGAAAAGTCTCTCACTTGAAGTTGATGAAAGAAATTCTTCGGCACTTGCTTTCTATAAAAAGTGTAATTTCGTTGTAACAAATGTGCGAAAAAATTACTATAAAGATAGTGATGCATTCGTTATGTTTCGTTATCTATGAATTTTAAATTTGAAGAAATATCTGTCCACTATGAAGTGATAAATGAAAAGGCTCTCTCTGAGCCGATTGTTTTTTTGCATGGATGGGGTGGAAGCACAAATAGTTTTGAGTTTTTTGTTAAAAATCTATCTCTTGAACGACCATTCGTTCTCATCGATTTCCCGCCATTTGGCGAGTCCTCTTTGCTTTCGACTGGTTGGACGGTGCAAAAATACGCCCAAATGGTCAAATGTCTTTTAAACACTCTTGGATATTCAAAAATCTCTATAGTTGCTCATTCATTTGGCGGAAGAGTGGCACTAAATTTGGCATCAAATGAGGGTGAATATGTTTCTAAAATGGTTCTCACAGGCTGTGCTGGCATAAAAAACCGAAGTTTAAAAACGTGGTTTAAAGTGAAGTTTTATAAATTTTTAAAGTTTCTTGCAAAAGTTAAATTATATAAAAAATCTTCTTTGCAAAAAAGGGGAAGTGAGGATTATAAAAATTTAAGTGACACAATGAAAAAGACTTTTGTGAATATTGTGAACTTTGATCAACGGTGTGACATAAAAAAAGTGAATTGCCTCACTCTTCTTTTTTGGGGCGAAAATGACACACAGACACCTTTTTACTTTACAAAATATTTTAAAAAGCATATAAAAGATTGTGAAGTGATTAAAACAAACGGTTCGCATTTTGCATATATTGAAAGTGCTAGTTTATTTTTAAAGGTTTTACAAGAGTTTTTTAAAAGCAAATAAATTTAGCAAGTTTTAAATAGATTAAAAGGAAAATTTTAATGGAGTTTTTAGATGCAACAAATATAAATATGTATATCGCCATTATTTTGTCTCTGATAAATGGATTTTTGATGTGTTTTGCGTCCTACAAATTTTTTCAAATCATTCAACTTTCAGGTTATAAAATTAAAGGATATTTTCTGTGGCTTAAAGACACTAAAGCAAGTTACATTTCAAGAATGATTTTCCTCACTCTTCTCAGTTCAATTTGTGTTATCGTCACAAACGCTCTTTTTAATGTCTATCACACCGAATCTTTATATTCTTACATTGGGCTAATATTTTATTTTTATTTTACCATTGTTTTTATAAAAAATCTTTATTCTGCTCCAAAGAAAATTCCACTTAAAAACACAACCAGAATGACGCGACTTAATGTTGTGCTGTTCATTTTTGTGAGCATATTTTCCTTTTTTGTCATTGCATTTTCCACTGAATATTTGAGTTTTGTGAAATTTGGAGGACTTTGTTTTGTGCCTATTTTTATGCCAATACTCGTGCCTTTGGTGCATATGATTCTCATTCCATTTGAAAAGATTATAATAAACGGCTACATTGCTAGGGCAAAATTTAAACTTAAGAAATGCCCAGATCTAATTAAGATTGGAATCACAGGCAGTTTTGGGAAAACAAGCACAAAATATATCTTGAATGCCATTCTTTGCGAGAAATATAAGGTTTGTATGAGTCCTCACAGCTTCAACACTTTACCTGGACTTTGCAAGGTTGTGAACAATTATCTTGAACTGGACGATGAAGTTTTAATCTCTGAAATGGGTGCCAAAAATGTTGGAGACATCAAAAAACTATGCAAATTAATTAATCCAAAATATGCACTTATCACAGGAGTCGGAACTCAACATATGCTTTCTTTTAAAACAAAAGAAAACATCTTAAAGACAAAGTTTGAACTTGTCGAAAGTTTACCCGCTGATGGAATTGCAATTTTCAACGGCGAAAATGATGGTTCAAGGGAACTTTTTAAAAGATGCCATGTGAAAAAGTATTTGGTGGGGAAAGAGAGTGATATAACTGCCAGTAACATTGATGTTGACGAAAACGGAACTGTTTTCACACTTAAAATTGACAAAAAAGAATATCCAGTGAAGACAAAACTTCTTGGCAGTCACTTTGTACAGAATATTCTTCTATGTGTCCAAATGGCAAAAGAACTGGGTTTAACTGACGCTCAAATTATAAGGGGAATTGAAAAATTATCGCCTGTGCCTCACAGGCTGGAACTCATCAAAACACCAACAAATATTATCCT
>CAYIZE010000086.1:0-3053 GCA_964367785.1 uncultured Christensenella sp. | reverse complement strand
TTGTTCCACGTGGAACAATTATTTTGACTTTCACAACTAAAATGTTCCACGTGGAACAATTAATAACATTTTTAAAACAAAAATGTTCCACGTGGAACAAAATATGAAAAATGTTTATCATAATACAATTTTGTATATAATTGGATAAATATTAATATTTATAAAGTGAGAATAAATATTGATTAAAGAATATAATTAAAAACGCAAACATAAAATTAGAATACAAAATTAATATTTAAAAAAATAACTAATTTTTATTCTGTATAATAAATAGCCTATAGAATAGCAAAAGTATAGAAAAAAAATATAAAAGTCTAAATTTATGAATTTGAATAATATTATGAAATTAAAAAAATTATAAAGATGCAAATTGAAAATGTAAAAATTTTTAATATTTATATTCTATTATATTAAAGACGATTTAAGCAAAAATTTAAAAAGTGAGAATAAATAATTGTAATATAAATTAAAAGCATAAAAAGTTCCACGTGGAACAATGTTTTAAATAAGAAATATAGTTATAGTTAGGTAACTATATTAATTGACTTGTTGTTCGGGAAATTTTTTATGGTGATGAAAGAAGTTAATTTTAGTCATTTATAGAGGAAATTTTTGGTCGATAAAAATAATAAAATAAAATATTTTGAAAAATATAGTAAGAATATTTATTTGCATTGATAAATTGTTTATGATAATATATATAATATTAGAGTTGGAGGAAAATCGATTGAAAAATACCAAATCAAAAGGACTTATGTTTTTTGTAATTTCGCTTGTTGCGATAATTTTATTAATATACCTAACCCAAGGTGCAAGTCTTGGCTCGAAAATAATAATTTCTGGCTCTTCTGCTGATGGGAATGGGACGATTGAAGAACTTATTGGAATTCCTACAGAAGGAGACTATTCACAAGAAAGTTTGATTAAGTACATTGTGATAAGTGATAATGGAACGGGTTATGTTTTGAAAACTGATAGCGAAAATACAGTTGATAATATAACAAATTCAAGCGACTATTATTTTAATTTTGTTTCAGAGCAAGAACTTGAAAAATTACAGTCATATATTGATGAATACAATACTTTTGCTCGTGCGCATAACGCAGATGTGGCAAATGTAAACAATCAATGGGTTATTATTTCACAAGAATCTGTTCATGTTGGAACATCATGGTGGGAGAATTTATTGCCATATATTAGCATTATTATAATTGTTGGAATTGGTTTTGTATTAATTAGAAGTATTTTAGGTGCAAATTCAAAAAGTTTCAACTTTGGCAAAACAAAGGCACAGATTGCTCATAATATAAAGGTGAAATTCACTGACGTTGCTGGAATAGATGAGGAAAAAGAGGAGTTACAGGAAATTGTTGAATTTTTGAAAAACCCTCAAAAGTTCACAGAACTAGGGGCAAAGATTCCAAAAGGTATCTTATTAGTTGGACTTCCAGGAACAGGTAAAACTCTCCTTGCAAAGGCGATTGCAGGCGAAAGCAGTGTTCCGTTTTTCTCAATAAGCGGTTCAGACTTTGTTGAGATGTTCGTTGGTGTCGGTGCATCAAGAGTGAGAGATTTATTTGACCAAGCGAAAAAAGAGGCTCCTTGCATTGTTTTTATAGATGAAATTGATGCAGTTGGACGTCAAAGAGGTGCGGGACTTGGAGGCGGAAACGACGAGCGTGAGCAAACATTAAATCAATTACTTGTTCAAATGGACGGGTTTGAGGATAACACTGGAATAATTGTAATCGCTGCCACAAACAGAAGCGACGTTTTAGACCCTGCTTTAATGCGACCGGGCAGGTTTGATAGACAAATTTTCATTAATCCGCCAGACGTTAGAGGCCGTGAAATGATACTAAAAATTCATGCTAGAAACAAGCCGATTGACAGTTCAGTTGACTTTAAAAACCTTGCGAGATTAACCAGCGGGTTCACAGGGGCAGATATAGAAAATCTATTAAATGAATCGGCAATTCTTGCTGCTCGTGAAAACAAAAAAAGCATTACTATGACTGATATAACAGAAAGTATTAATAAAGTTTTAATGGGACCACAAAAACGTAGCAGAATTATCACAGACAGCGATAAGAGAATAACTGCTTGCCACGAATCTGGGCATGCAATAATTGGAAAAGTCTTAGAACATTGTGATGTTGTGCAAGAAGTCTCAATCATTCCTCGTGGAATGGCAGCAGGCTACACAATAAGCCGTCCAGATAACGACGAAAGTCATATGTCATATAATAAATTGATGGCTGCAATCACACAACTTTTAGGTGGGCGTGCTTCAGAAGAAATCCTTATTAAAGACATCTCCACTGGCGCTCAAAACGATATTGAACGTGCGACAAAAATTGCTAGAAAAATGGTTATGGAATGGGGTATGAGCACAAAACTAGGGCCTTTGAACTTTGCGTCAAATAGCGAAGTATTTATCGGCAGAGATTATCAAACTCATGTGACATACAGTGAAAAGACCGCCTCTGAGATTGATTTTGAAGTTAAAAATATTATTGATGTTTGCTTTGAAAATGCCAAAAATATTATTAAAAGTCATGTAAAAGAAATTGACACTATGATTGATGTCTTGCTTGAAAAAGAAACTATCTATTATAATGAAATTGAACTTATTATGAAAGGAAAAACTCCAAAACAAATTATATCTCAAATGGAAAAAGAAGAAGTTCGAAACAAAGCGAAAATTGAGATTGAACGTGCCGAAGCAGATTTAGAAAAGACAAGAAAAGAGCAAAATATTAGAATTAAAACAGCAGAAGCTTTAAAAAATGGAGGAGTATTATCTCAGGAAGAGATAGAAAAAGTGAAAGAGGATTCTGCAAAAGTCATTGCTCAAGCAGAAGAAAAAGTGGAAGAATTAAAGAAGCAAAATAATGCTGAAAAATCATCTGTTAAATCTACAAAAAAAGAAGAAAAAAAAGATGACTTAAAAACTCCAACCAGAGACACTTTAAAAGAAAAAGTAAAGATAAAATCATCTTCTAAAAATGCGGAGATTAAGGAAAAAGAAGAGAAGAAATCAGAAGATAAAA
>CAYIZE010000085.1:1328-3061 GCA_964367785.1 uncultured Christensenella sp. | reverse complement strand
ATATTATAGCATTAATGTTTAAATATGTAAAACGATTACTTTATTCATGTAACACTTAACTTTTAAAACTTACTAGGTGCTACTACATAAAAATAGGAGAAAAAATGAACGAAGAAAACAAAACACATACAACTGTTGATGACTTGATAAAACAAGCCGAAGAACAGTTTAAACAATTTATTAAAGAAGGAAAATACAAAGATATTTTGCTTTCTATGAGTAACTTGAATTGTTACTCAATTACAAATCAAATGCTAATTCTCGCACAAATGCCACAAGCAAGATGTGTGAATGGTATGAAAGTTTGGAATTACAACAAAAGAAACATCATAAAAGGACAAAAAGCAATAAAAATCATTGCCCCTTTAAAAGAAATAAAAAAAGAAGATATCATAAATGAAAATGGCGAAGTCATTGACAACAAAGAAACCGAAATCATTGGTTACAAAGTGGCACATGTATTTGACATATCTCAAACCGAAGGGCGTCCACTTTTTGAATTTAAATGCGATCAAAAAATGGCAGTAGAAAACTTTGAAACCATAAAAGAAGCACTTGAAAGAGTTCCTCGTGATTTTAAAATCTCTTACCAAAAACTTCAAGAAGGTCTTGATGGTTATTGTGACTTGAAAAGCAAAGAAATTGTCATTAAAGAAGGTATGCCTTATGAAAGAACACTTACAACTCTTATTCACGAAATTGGACATGCACTATCACAAACAAGATATAGAGAAGATTTTAAAGGACTAACCAAAAAAGAACAACACAAAATTGAAGAAATAGAAGCAGAAAGCATTGCACTTGTTGTTTCGAATAGATTAGGACTTAGCACAAGTGACTTTAATCTTGCTTATATTTCTCAGTTTGCCGATGGAGAGATTGAAAAGTTTAAAAGCAATTTGGATGTTATTAGAAGTGTTAGTTATCAATTACTTTCAAGTATTGAACCTGCACTACAAAGTGCATTAAAACCTGAAAAAATCAAAACTCAAGAAATAATAGAAGAAAATAAAGAGCCTGAACAAAAACCTGCACCCAAAAGCAAGGCTAAGGCTAAAAAGTCAGAGGTGGAGCAATGTTAAGAATTGATGGCGAAATAACTTCATTTATCAGTGACTTTGATTTTTCAAGTAAAGACGAATTAATGTCAAAACTAAGAAATTTGAGAAAACAACCAAACCTACATCCAAGTTGTGAATATGAACACTTTTACGGCATGATTGGAGTTGCTATTCAGCAAGCTTATTATGCCAACCCTAATCAGATCATGAGATTTAAAAACTATTGCATTGAAAGAGCCAAAACAGGAGGAAATGATGGAAGAACGCAAAATTAAGGCGCTTATCAAAGAACCATACAAAAAAGCCGTTGTAAGCGAAATTGTGGACGATTTGAAGGCATTACAAAAGATAGTTGGTGGTTACATAGAAGTTGTGCCCTTTCCAACAGTTGAAGGTGTGGATTTGATTGTCAATGAGGAAGGAAAATTTCAAAAGTTAGACGGAAACATCTTTTTACCGCATTATGATGATTGTGTTGTTGGCACTTGCATTATAGCAAGTTATAACGAAGAAGGAGAATTTGAAAGTTTATCGGAAAAACAAGTTAAACAAGTCAATGATTACATTAAAAACTTTGAAATAAAAGAAGGCTATGATTTGTATAAAGACTTTGAACTTTTAGATATCATAATGCACAAAAGAATGAAAGAGTTAAATAGTGAGATGGAATAA
>CAYIZE010000085.1:0-1228 GCA_964367785.1 uncultured Christensenella sp. | reverse complement strand
AAATATGCCAAATTGGGTTAAAGCAAAATTAACAATTGAAGGAAACGATGCAAGCAAGGTAATGAAAAGTTTGCTTGTAAAAACTGAAGAAGATGGTTATAGGTTTGATTTTAATAAAATCCTTCCTATGCCAGAAGAACTAAATATCGTTAGCGGGTCAACCACGGATAAGTGTGTAGAAATTTACTTAGCATCATTAAATCCAAAAGTAAAAGATTTTGGTGCAGAAAACAAAGATGAAAAACTATTTTATCAACTAAGAGATTCCGCTAATAAAGGAAAAGCATTTGGTCGATATGATGGAGAATTATCAAAACAAGAAATTGATGAATTTGTTGAAAAACATAAAGGCGATGAAAAACTCAACACCTTAGAAGATTTTATCAACTATGGAAAAAAAGCCATTGATAACACTTTGAAGTTCGGTTCAATGGATTGGTACGACTGGTGCGTTAAGCACTGGGGAACAAAATGGAATGCTTGTCATACTGAATACGAGGAAACTATTCCAAATGAAGTGATTTTTGACACTGCCTGGTCTGATGTTAGAGGTCTAATTTATCAATTATCCAAGATGTATCCAAACAATACATTCATCTATGAATATGCAGAAGAACAAATTGGACTTTATGCGGGAACAATTACCCTTGAGAATGGAAATGTTTTGGAGGATATGGAGTTTGAAAGTAGATCAAAAGAAGCCTTTGAAAAAGCCTTTGAACTTTGGGGAGAAGATTTAAAAAACATTTTTAAATTTAATGAGAAAACAAACACCTATGAATACCATGAAAACAATGAGGGGGAAATGGATTAATGTCAACTCGTAGCACAATTTCAATTCAACTTGATAACGATTTGTATAAAACAGTTTATTGTCACCACGATGGTTACCTAACTCATAATGGTGCAATGCTACTCGACCATTACAATGCAAGAAAAAAAGTTTTGGAACTGATAGAGCTTGGTGATCTTTCGTGTCTTGGACCAAAAACAAATCCTGACCCAACAAAGCCACATTCTTTTGAATTTGATAGCCGACAAGACAATGTTTGTGTTGCATATGGTCGTGACCGTGGTGAAAGCAATGTAGAAGCAAAAACCTTATCTTTAAAAGAAATGTTTAATGAAACTTGGATTGAGTATTTTTATATTTTCACAAAAGAAAATAAATGGAAATTTTACTCATACGATAACAAGCAAGAGTTAAAAGATGTTGAGGAAGAACTTG
>CAYIZE010000084.1:2044-3105 GCA_964367785.1 uncultured Christensenella sp. | reverse complement strand
GGACTAAACCCATATCTTTTTTTTAAATAAATTCTCTTTTCATAGCAATTTATTTAAAATTTGTTTTGCTATTTCTTCATTATCGGCATTTTCGTTATTAAATTTTGATTTACATTTGCTTATTATTTCAACATTGCATCCATTATTTACTGCAACTTGTTTAAGAAATGAAATACTTTGACCTTGTGAACGAGTGGCACAAATCAATATATCACATTCTAAGGCAGAAATTTTATTTAGTTGTTTTTCAATAATGGCTTTGTTGTCGACAGCGGTAATTATCCCAACTCGAAGAAGTTCTTTTTCTATAAGATACTTTGCATCCCCAGTGGTGACAAAGACGATTTTTTGATTATTTAATTCAATGATAACAGTTTTGTCAGGATAGGGGTTGCTTTTTGGTTTTGATATTTTACAAACCTTAATTTTGCCACCAAGATTTTCCAGTTCGTTTATTACAGATAAAAGAGTGCTTGTCTTTCCGCAATCAGCAACTCCTGATAAAACAATTATTCTTTTCATATAAAAATGTTATTACGAAAAGACTTAAATGTCAACTTATAAATATATTAAAAATTAGTTAAAGAAAATCTGTTTTTCTTTTTTTTGTTGCCTAAAATTTACCATTTTCTTTTTTTAAAAAATATTCCATTTTGTTCAATTTATGGTATAATCAGTTAGGAGTTTTACAAATGAAAAAATACTCAATATTTGCTTTCGTAGTTCTTTTTTTATGCACTTTTTTATGCTTTCAAGTTTCTAATAATATTGATAATCCAAAGGAAATTTATTCCTATGATGATATAACAACATATAAGACAAATTTAGCAGAAATTAATAATGCGTATTATAATGAATTTAACTCAAGAATAATTGTTAAAACCAACTATGAAATTAATGATGAAAATGTGATATCTTCGGCAAGTGGATTTGCAGGCTTAAATGTGTTGCAATATGAAACTGAAGAGGAAGCGACAAGTGCATTAAATTTCTATTCAACGCTTAATTGTGTTGAATATGCTGAAAGAGATTATGAAATTACACTTGACGATGAAATTGTT
>CAYIZE010000084.1:0-1944 GCA_964367785.1 uncultured Christensenella sp. | reverse complement strand
CATATAAATTTGAAGATGACAATTCTCACGGGACTCATGTTTCAGGCACCATTGTAGATTTGACTTTATCTAATGTTAAAATTATTCCTGTTAAAGTGTTGCAAGGCAATGGTTTTGGCTCTCTAGCGAACATCATATCTGGCATGCAATATGTCTTAAACTTGAAAACCTCTGGGATTAATGTGGTTGCAATAAACGAGAGTTTTGGTGGGAAGCATATTTCTGAGTTGGAACAAAGCACAGTTACTAGTTTATTTAACAATAATATAATGCCTGTTGTTGGTGCTGGAAATGACAATTATTATGTTGAGGAGACTGGACCTGCAAATGCTGAAAGAGCATTAACAATCTCAGCATTATCTGAAAATACGATATACCAAAACTTTCCCTATTTTGCAGATTACTCGAACTATGGAAGTTTTATTGATTTGTGTTTACCCGGAACAAATATTTTAAGTTGTGTTCCAAATGAGAGTGCATATCCAAACATATATACATCAAACACTGGAGGAAAATATCCGATTGTTAGTGGGACATCAATGGCAACTCCTCACGCTTCGGCATTAATTGCTTTATATGCGACGCACTATGGAAATGAATATCAGGTCGCGACTGTTGAAAACAAGATTAAAGAAAGCACATATGATTTTGGAAATAGTGGTTGGGATAGTCTTTATGGTTACGGAATACCCTCTATGTCACTAAGTATTGACGAATATGAAGTTGACACCCTCCCAACTTTAAATTATGGGGCAATAGACTCCACATATAATTTTGAAAATGAACTAAATGTTTCAATAACTAATAACAATGACACATATCCAAACTATTCTTATAAAATACATTACACACTAGATGGCTCTTTTCCAACCCTTCTTAATTTTCAGGAATATACCTCTTCAATATTAATTGATGAGTCTTCGCTTTTAAGATTTACCATTTATTTGTTTGACGAAAATGGAAAAGTTTGTGGCGAGAGTGATTTTTTTGAAATTACATATTTTAAAGGTTCGTCGGTTTGTAATGATGATGGAACTGGCTTCACCATTTCAACTAGTGGGGAATTAACTAGTTATTCAAGCGGAATAAAAGATATTATAGTTCCTGAATATATAAATGGAATAAGAGTGACAAGGTTAGCAAGTAATCTTTTTTTTGGCTTAAACATTAATACCTTTTCTTGTAACCAAAATTTATCTATAGGACACTATCCTTTTGTTAATTGTATTCACTTCGTTCTGTGACGCTTGCTTCAACATCTGCTGATTATTTATTAAAAACTTGTTTTATGTTGGAAGAGGTTAATCTTGAAAACCTTAATTTTTTACCTGGAGCAATGTTTTCATCAGGGACTGAACGCTATGGGTGCAACTCATTTTATGAATGTTTTAACTTAAAAACTTTAAATGTTCCAAAAATTATAGAAGTTAATGACTACACTTTTTATGGATTTAAAAAATTAGAAAACATTGTTTTGAATTGGACTAATTTAGAATATATTGGGTCGTATGCTTTTGCTGAATGTATCTCGTTAACACAAGATATAATTCTTCCAAGCGACATCACACAAATATGTGATTACACGTTTTATGATTGCGGAATAACATCAATACAATGCAACGAAGTGACACTAATTGGCAATCGTTGTTTTTACAACTCTATAAATATTGAAAATTTAATATTACCAAAAGTAACTAATGTTCTTGATTATGCCATTTATGGTGCAACTTCTTTAGAATATATATTTTTAGGTGATAATGAAATAACTTTTTCTGGAAACGCTTTAATATCATCATTATCAAATAGTCTCGTAATATATTGTTATAACCCAAATCTTGCTTCAAACTATACAAATAATTCTTGTGTTGACATCAACCCTAAAGCCGTTGAAATCACAAGTGATGAAGTTGATTTATCTTTAAGTGGATATAATTTATCCGTTTT
>CAYIZE010000083.1:0-3343 GCA_964367785.1 uncultured Christensenella sp. | reverse complement strand
CCACCAAAACTAAAACTCCCAAAAGGGAGTTTTTTTATGACATATAATTGACTACTTGTAACTAAATAGATAAAATTTATAGTAATAGAGGTTAAAATGTTTAATGAATTAAGCGAAAAAGATATCTTTGAGATGGAAAAAGAAATAGATTATAGAATTGCTGTCATTCGCCCAAGAATATCTAAAGATATTGTGGAGGCAAAGGCTCATGGTGACCTCAGCGAAAACGCGGAGTATCACGCCGCCAGAAAAGAAAAGGGAAGCAATGAGGGTAGAATTGAATATCTTCGCTCTATGATAAAAACCGCCAAAGTCATCAAGCAAAATAAAAATGAAGATGAAGTGGGGATTTTTGACAGGGTGGAAGTGTTTTTTGAAGAGGACAACGAGACTCAACTAATTCAAATATCCACAACAATGAGAAACGACCCTTCAAAAGGAGTCATCAGTAAAGAATCTCCCTTTGGGCAAGCCATTTTAGGGAAAAAGATAGGAGATAGAATTGAAGTGAAAGTCAATAAAGAATATAGTTATCATGTTGTTATAAAGTCAATTATAAAACTTACAAGCGAAGATATTAATATTCCCATTTCATAAAATTCCCATTTTGTAAAAAAGGGGCAGATTAATTGAAGAGAGTCGAAAAGTCATCTCAAATAAAAAAAGACAGGTTAAAAACCCGTCTTTTTTGACTATTTTAATCTTAAATTTTGCATAAATATTAAAGAATATTTTCACAAAGTATTTCAAAATAACTTTGTGGGTGAGCGCATGTTGGGCAAATTTCAGGTGCTTTTTTCCCAACGACAATATGTCCGCAATTTCTGCATTCCCAAACTTTAATTTCACTTTTTTCAAACACAGATTTTGTTTCCACATTTTTAAGAAGGGCCCTATATCTTTCTTCGTGGCGTTTTTCAATTTTTGCAACCAGTCTGAACTTTACTGCTAAGTCCTTAAAGCCTTCTTGTTCAGCAGTCTTAGCAAATCCCTCATACATATCAGTCCACTCATAATTTTCGCCTGCAGCCGCTGCAGAGAGGTTCTGTGCAGTGTTCCCAATGCCGTTTAATTCTTTAAACCAAAGTTTAGCATGCTCTTTTTCATTATCAGAGGTTTTGCCAAAAATTTCAGCAATTTGCTCGAAGCCCTCTTTTTTGGCAACGCTTTGAAAGTAGTTATATTTTGTTCTTGCTTGAGTTTCCCCAGCAAAAGCAGCCATAAGATTTTTTTCAGTCTGTGTCCCCACATATTTATTATTCTTTTCCATTTTTATTTCTCCTTATCTTTTTTTCAATCATATATAATTATAACATAAATAATTTTATTTTAAAGCAAATTGGCTCGTTTTTAAAATCTTTATCAAAACTAATATAGTATAATTAATAATTAAAGATAATTTTTAAGTGCGTTTTCTAAAAATTCACCCTCATTCAGAACAATTTTTTTTTCTGCAAAAGTATCATTTTCTCTGTTATCAATAAACTCTTCAAAACCACTCTCAACAATTTTCACCAATTCTTCAGGGTTACCTCGATTTCTTAACCTTTCCAAATATTCGGACTTACAATTTTTAGTTGGATATATAAGCCAATATTTTAAATTGTGCTTGCGGCACATTTCAAGCACTCTATATGGAATTAAAATAAAATCATAATTTTTTTGTGCTTCCACTAACTTTTCAAAATATACTTTTTCAAAATCTGGATTTTTTGTTTTTATAAGTCCTTTTACTGCCTCATTTCCTAATTCTTTTTGCTCTTCAGTCAAAATGTATGCGTCACTAATAGATTCTAAATCAATTACATTGCTATATTTTTTTCCCAAAGTTGTTTTACCACTGCCAATGAAAGAATGGACGATTATTCCTCTCATATTTCCTCACTAAATAGACCCAATAAAAATTCACTATATTTTTTTTGTAATTTCAAAAGTTTAATTCTATCAGCAAAGATTGTTTTTTGATTTTTGTCTTTCAAACAAAAATTAGACATAATGTGATATCTAGTCCTTTCTTCTCCAAAGTATTTAAAAAATATTTTAAGCAAAACAGAAAAATCATTTTTATATTTTTTTATGTATATCGCTTTCTTTTTCTCAAATCTTTCAGGTGTCAAGTTTGCATATGTCATCAATTTGAAACCGAGGTTCTTTTTGAAGTCCTCAATGAAAATCTTTTGACCATTAATATATGCAAGATATATAGTCTTTTCAGCTTTTGAAATGTCACAATTAAAGCAGTCTAAAAACAATTCACTTCCATCAATTTCTTGTTTTGTCTTTGTTTTTCCCAAATGATAAACTTCAGGACGATAGACTTCTACGTCGTAGTCTGATGGATTTCTGTAAAACTTTGAAAAAAGCAGGCTGATTTTGTAGCGGTATAATATCTTAATTTTACCATCAATGATATGACATTTACTCACCAACTTTTTATCGCACAAACCTAAAAGCATTAAACCAATAGACCCCGCAAAAGAGTAAATTATTCCTTTCTCATCTTCCTGTGGATATTTCTTTATTATTGCCAAAATATTTTCAACAAACTCAGACTTTTTCATATTTCCTCCAAAAAAGATAAATTTATTTTTTGTTTGGGATTGTCTTTATCCAATCTAATAATACATATAGTAATTTAGCATACTTTTCAACATTTTCAATATTATTTGTTATCCTACCATTTATTTCAATTTGCAAAGTGAAAATATCATCAAAAACATCTTTCATCGTTCCAGAAATTGTGTTAGGACCGCCCATAAAAGGGTCATCTATGCTAATTTTAAAATTATTATTTTTAAGAAGAGAACATAGTAAATCAAATAATTGAACGTTGTATTCAATGTTTTTCCCAAAATTAATCCCTAAATTAATGTCGCATTCTCTCTTCGAAGCCAAACTGTGAAAGTCTATTATATATTTTAAATTTTTATTAATAATTAAATTTTTTAAAGATTCTTTATATTCGCTTATGTCATCAAAATTTGCATCATCATTATTATTTCTCGTTTTTGCAATTAAAAAGCAGTCGGTGTTTTCTTTCAAAAATAACGCAGTTGCAAGTGATCCTAACTCGTTAGACTTTAATTTCCCAAGTCTTACTTGAGAAACTCCATGTGGAACTGAGATTAGAGTGCTAGAAGTCCCCTCAATTATTTTGTGATCATAAGGTCTATTGCTTCTTAAAAATTCTCTTCTTTTGTCGTGTAACTTGTTAAATGATATATTATTCTTCATACGTTTCCTGAAATATATTTTAACATAAATTTTTATTTTTTTATAACAAATTAAAAGAAACTTAATTAAATTAAAAAAAGCCAGACATTTTAGTGTGAACCCCATTTAG
>CAYIZE010000082.1:0-3377 GCA_964367785.1 uncultured Christensenella sp. | reverse complement strand
ATAACCATAAATGTGACGCCAAAAAGGGTGTCGCATCTTGTTGTATAGACTGTCAACTTATCTTCTTTGTCGCCTGCTTTAACTTTAAAATCGACTTCTGCCCCGACTGATTTTCCAATCCAGTGTCGTTGCTCTTCTTTCACTCTGTCTGGGAAATCAAGGTTATCTAGTCCCGAAAGTAATCTTTCCGCATAATCTCGAATTCTCAAAAACCAAACTTCTTTTTCTTTCTGCACAACTTGCGATGAACATCTGTCGCACACTCCGCCCTGACTCTCCTCGTTTGACAAAACAACGTCACAATTTGGGCAATAGTTCACGAGAGCCTTGCTTTTATAGACAAGACCTTTTTTATAAAGTTGACAAAAAATCCATTGAGTCCACTTGTAATATTTATCATCTGTGGTGTCAATTTCCCTGTCCCAATCAAATGAAAAACCAATGCGTTTGAATTGTTTTTTTATGTTTTCAATGTTTTTGTCTGTGGCAATTCGTGGTGCAATGTTATGCTTTATTGCATAGTTTTCTGTGGGAAGTCCGAATGCGTCCCAACCTATTGGAAACATCACGTTGTAGCCTTGAAGTCGCTTTTTCCGCGAGATAATCTCCATTGATGAAAATGCTTTAATATGCCCAATGTGACAGCCCACTCCCGATGGATATGGAAATTCAATAAGTCCAAAAAACTTCGGCTTTTTTGAAAAGTCCTCTGCTTTAAAAACATTTTCTTTTTCCCAGATATCCTGCCACTTTTTCTCTACTTTCAAAAACTCCATTATGCTTTCCTCTCAATTTTTTAAATATGTTCAAAAATTTTTTTATATTATTAAAGAAAAGTTTAAAACTTTTATAGTTTTTTGTCAATTCTCTTTTCCTATAAAGGTTATATATATTATTTAACTATATAATATTAACTTAACTTTTAATTGACACATTTTTAAAACAAAGGTAAAATTTTAAAGTGAAAATTGGAGAAAAATATAATGCCTTTTAGAGGACTTTTTAGCAAACTTAAAGAATCGTTTTTTTCTGTAATGCCCATTACTCTTATTATTTTTGCTCTCATAGTATTTTTTGTTCCAACGGAAATGGACATTGTTCTAAAACTTTTAATAAGTTCCGTTTTGATGATTTTTGGAGTTGCTTTTTTCTCACTTGGAGCTGAAAATTCAATGATTGAACTCGGCGGTGGAGTTGGCGCTGCTCTTTCTAAAAGAAACAAACTTTTCTTTATGCTGGCGACTGGCTTTGTCATCGGGTTTGCAATAACCATTGCTGAGCCAGACCTTATGGTTCTGGCAAAACAAGTGGCGGACAGCACTTCACTTAGTTCGCAGTGGGTTTTTATTTTTGCAGTTTCTTTGGGAGTTGGCATTCTTTTTATTCTCGGAATTTTGAGGATAATTTTCAATGTTAGACTTTCCATTTTACTTACAATTTGTTATCTTGCTGTCTTTGTGCTTTCCTTTTTCACTCCAGAGAATTTCATTCCAATTTCTTTTGATTCGGGAAGTGTGACAACGGGGTCTATCTCCGTTCCTTTTCTCATTTCTTTTGGGCTAGGGCTTTCTGCTGTAAGGAGCAAGCGGAGTGATGATGATAGTTTTGGACTAATTGCCCTTTGCTCTTTTGGACCCATAATCGCCGTGATGATTTTAAGCTTGTTTGTAGGCTCTGCAAATGTGGTTGAAACAACCGAAATCATCTCTCATTCTTCGATATCACAAGAGATATTCTCCACACTCTTAAACAGCCTTAAAAATGTTGCCATAACACTTCTTCCCATTGTTTTTATGTTCATCATTTTTCAAGTTTTTTCCTTTAAATTTCCAAAAACAAAAGTCGTGAGAATGGTTGTTGGATTTATTCTCACTTATCTTGGAATTTCCCTTTTCTTGACTGGTGTGGAATGTGGATATTATCCACTTGGAAAAGAAATTGGTTCATATATTTCCTCTCTTGATTATAGTTGGATTGCACTGCCACTAGGGTTTTTGCTGGGTGCTTTTGCCATAATCGCAGAGCCTGCGATGCAAGTGCTAAAGAAACAAGTGGAGGAAGTCACAAACAAAGCAATCAAGCAAAACACAATTATGATTTTCATCTCCCTAGGTGTTGCTTTTTCTGTCGTCATTTCAGTTTTGCAAGCAATGTTTGACATCAACTTTTTATATATCATTGTTCCAATTTATGCTTTTTGTTTAATTCTCACTTTTATTAATCCAAAGTTATTCTCTGCCATTGCATTCGACTCTGGTGGTGTGGCTTCAGGGACTATGGCTGTGTCGTTTATACTTCCATTTGTCACAGGACTTTCGGCGTCGGGCAACGGGTTTGGCACAGTGGCACTCATTGCCGCAATCCCCATTTTAACAATGCAGATTATGGGGCTTATATACAAAATTAAACTGCAAAAAGGAAATAAACTCAAAGCAAACTTGCCAAATAGACAAAATGAAATCATTGAATTTGATTATGAAAAGCCCTATATAAAGAAAAAGATTAGTGAGGAAATTGTTGAATTTCAATCATAATAATATATTAAAATATCAAAATATTTTAGCAAGTTTAAAGGAGGAAAAATGGAAGAAAAAGTAAATAAAAAATCACCAATAATCGAACTATTAATGGTGATCATAAGCAGAGAAGATGACGAGAAAGCGATGAAAATTTTAGATAATCTTCACGTAGATTTGCAACTACTCTCGCTTGGATTTGGAACAGCAGACTCGACTCTTTCGGATTATTTAGGGTTGGACATTAAGGAAAAAGCCATTATATTTTCAATTATAAAACTTAAAGATAGTGAGGACATTTTAAAAATTCTTAATGACAAGTTCAATTTTAAAGAAAAAAATACAGGTGTGGCACTGACAATTCCCATCAAGAGTGCAACATATAACCTCATAGATAAAATGGGTTTTGTGCTTTAAAATTAACATAAAAAAATAGTTTAAAATAATGTAAAAAAAGTTAAAAAATGAAATAAATAAGGAGAGAAAATGGAAAAGAAATTTGAACTCATAATTTCGATTGTGAAAAGAGGACAAAGCGACAAAGTCGTGAGTGCTTCAAGAGAAGCAGGTGCGACAGGCGGGACAATCATCTATGGCAGAGGCACAAGTCTTCGCAACAACGACTCCATTATGGGAATGAAAATTCAGCCTGAAAAAGAGGTGATTTTAACTCTTGTGGAAGAAAGCACAAAAGAAAGTGTTATGAAGAAAATCTGCAAGGATGCAGGGCTTGACAGTGGCAAAGACGGCATTGTTTTTTCACTGCCTGTGAACAATATCTTAGGGACAAAGAAATTTTTGGAAAAAGAAAAAGAAAAAGATAAAAAGAAAAAATAACGTTCAAAAGTTAAATTAAAAATA
>CAYIZE010000081.1:0-3386 GCA_964367785.1 uncultured Christensenella sp. | reverse complement strand
GAAGATGAGCAGTTGAGCGAATATATGGAAAGAATTTTTGCCACTTTTGGTGTGACAATGAATGAAAAGAAAGAAATTATCATGCAAATTATGGACGAAAAAAAGGCTGTGATGGCAATGAGTAGATTTCTTCAAGCACTCATACTGCTTAACAACATTGATTTGCAGTTTGACGAAGAGTAAAACTAAGTTGGATAAAAATAAAGTTTAATAATATAGTATAAAAGAAAATAAAAAAAACAAGATGATTTACGACTTGTTTTTTTGTTATTAATGAAAAATTTTTATCTGAAAATATTTTCAATAAATTATTTTACTTTGTATTTTAGTAACATTTCCTTGTCTTCTTTTGAAATGCGAAAACTATCACGACATTTTTGAATGCCTTTATTAATTGTGAATTTGTTTAATTTATGAGAGTCTAAAAACTGAATTGTCTTCTCTCGCTGTTTTGTGAAACACTCTGCAAATAGCCATGCGTTTATCATATTAACATAGTATTCAGTCTCGTTTTCAAAGGAATTCAAAGAGTTGAATATTTTGTCAATATATTTGTCATCGCTAACAAAACTGAATAAAATTCGAATGCCAAGTCTTCTTACAAAAGGCTTTTTTGACATTATTAATTCTTGGCTTAATTCAAAAAACATTTCTTTATTTTTGTCGTTAATTTTAAATTTTATCATATCGCACGAAGCCCAGTTATTAATCTTTTCTGCATATTTAAAAAGATATTTTTTCATCAAATCAAAATCTTTAATCTTGCAAATCAGCCCTCCATTCACTGTGGTGTGAGTGAAGTTATCCCAAATCCAAAAATCTAAAAATTCAGTGAAATTTCCTTTTGAAATCTCATCTGTAATTCTTTTAACATCTGGAGATGGGACGGCTATGCAAGGGAGTTTTGTGTTTATTATTCTTTGCTCCCACAATCCTTTCTCTGTCCCTTTGCTAAAAGACATCAGGTAATTTTTAAATTCTTCAACATCTTTTTGAGTCCAGCGTTCTTTAACTAAATTCATTTTTTCTTTCCCCTTTTTTCTATTTATTTTATTAAAACTTTTAAATTTTAGAAAATATAATAAACTTCAAACTTCAATAATTTTAAATCCAGCACTTCGAATGAGTCTGTTGTAGACTGCAAGAGAAACCCCTGTGCTTTCTGGACAGCGTGCATAGACAGTTTTTGCACCCAATTTGTCGAGTTGTCTCAAAACTGAGAATAAATTGTGGGCTTGAGAAATTCCGTCATTTTCTCTTCCAAAGGAAAGTGATTTTACATTAAGAAGTTTTTCCTCGCCGTCAAAACACATTGCAAAAACTCCACTTTCATTATTTTTTTCGACAAAATTTTTAAAACTTTTGAAACTTCCTTTGACGATTGTGACTTCTGCTGTTGGGGAGTAGTGTTTATATTTCATTCCGGGTGAGATGACAGTGTCATTATCTAACATTTCACAGACAACACCTTTGGCAATTAGAACAGGCTTTTGAAGAACTCTCTGTATATCCTCTTTTGTCACAATCCCAGGGCGAAGAATGACAGGTGTATCATTAAGCAACGACACCACAGTTGACTCAACGCCTGCGTTTGAAGTGCCATCGTCAATTATAAGAGGAATTCTGCCGTTCATATCTGCAAAGACGTCCTGTGCATTTGTGGGGCTGGGCTTTCCACTGAGGTTTGCACTTGGTGCTGAAAAAGGTATGCCAAATTTTTCAATTATCTCCTTTGCTACGGGATTTGAGGGCATTCTAACCCCCACAGAGTCTAGCCCTGCTGTGCTCTCACTGCACACGCCTTTGCCTTTTGGCATAATCATCGTGAGAGGTCCTGGCCAAAAAACCTCTGCCAATTTCAGTGCGTCGTCTGGAATTTTTGACACAATATTTTCAAGCATTTTCATATTTGAAATATGCACGATGAGGGGATTGTCGGAAGGACGCCCCTTCGCCTCAAATATTTTTTTTATGGCAAGAGGGTTTGAAGAGTTTCCGGCAAGACCATAAACTGTCTCCGTCGGGACTCCAACAACTTCGCCTTGCTTTAAAAGTTTACACGCAAGTTCTATGCTTTTTTTATTTGGTTTAAGTAACAATGTTTTCATTATATTTCTCTTTTTCAATACAATATATTAACATAAATTATAATAAATAAATAGAGAATTTTTCCTTTTATTTTTTTTGTGTCCTGTGATTTAATTGCATAGAAATCCATCTTATGATAATATATTTTAATTACTAAAACATAAATTTTTTAATGGAGGAAAGGTGCTAGTATATATTTTACTATCTCTACTTGTGATTGCTAATGTGATTTTTGAAAAAATACTTACAAAACATAAAATTATTGGCAGTCAAAATAAAAATAAGAAAAGATATAGCGCTTTTCTTGATTTTTTGGTGGGAAGCAAATTTATAATAATTTTTGCGATAGTTTTCTTTGCAACTTTTAAGGCAGTGGGAGTGGGATATGACACAGCAAATTATTATAATTATTATGAAGAACTAAGAACAGGACAGTCGGTTTTATTCGAATATGATTCAAAGGGATTTGAGGTTGGATTTGTTTTTTTAAATTCCATTTTAGCATTCTTTAATTTAGGGTTTGTGTTCTTACAATTCGCAATCGCCTTGATAACCGCCGTTTGTTTCAGTTTTTTCATTCGTAGTCTCTCAGAAGATAAGGGAATGTCCTATTTTCTATTTATTGCACTTGGGACTTATGCACAGAGTTACTCTGCATACAGGCAAATAATCTCAATGTCACTTATTGCAGTTGCTATTGTTATGCTGTTTAAAAACAAATATCTATGGTTTATTCTTTTGACACTTCTTGCATTTTCTTTCCATAGCAGTGCCATTATGTGTTTAATTCTCATATTGTTTAAGTTTATAAAATTGGATTGGAAAAGTGTCCTATTATTTACTGCTCTAACAGTAGTTTGTTATTTTGGATTTAGAGAAATAATGTATATGCTAGATATGTTGTTTGGCGTTGATTACTATCAAAGATATTTTGTTTCAAACCAAATACTAATGTCAGAAACAAGCGGATTAGATATTATGTATACAATCGCTCTAGTTTTAATTTTTATAGGCTTTTACATTTTTAAAAACAAACTAAAATTAAATGATGAGCAACGAAAAAAATATGATTATTTTCTTCTTATGTTTTTGATGGTGCCTCTAATTAGAATTGTGGGAATGTCACTTAATTATCAAGCATTAGTGAACAGACTAACTATGTATTTTTTCTTTTCTCTTCTCATTCTCATTCCTTCTTTTGCCGAGGGGACACGGGGGACAAAGTATCATAAATTTATTGTTCCAACAATTTACATAGTCGCAGGTGGATATATGTATTATCTCTATGCCATAAAACT
>CAYIZE010000080.1:0-3415 GCA_964367785.1 uncultured Christensenella sp. | reverse complement strand
ATCTACGGATCATAATCTATGTGCGATTCCCCGTAGCTTTTCGCAGCTTGTCGCGTCCTTCTTCGGCGCCTAGTGCCAAGGCATCCACTATATGCTCTTTGTAGCTTGATCTTTTACGATCAAAATTATTTTTTAATTTAATTTAGATATTTATGATAAAATCTTTTATTGATATTTCTTGTTATTACTCAGCGTAATTGAATTTACTTTAAAATCGGTTTATTGATTTATAATTGAAAAATACATATTACACGTTAAACGAAAAACTATTTGTTTTAATTAAAAAACAGATAAATTTTTTTGTTTTATATTGCGTTTCAAACATTTGCATAAATGCAAACATTCAAACTCGATATTTGTCTACTCTAATATATTTTATATGCAGTTGTGATGGTGCTAGTCTTTGTGCAAAAGCACAGTCACCTTTCGTCAGCGACGTTGCTAGATTATCACACTGAAATAGTGGTGTCAACAACTTTTTTTGATTATTTTTGATGTTTTTGCTTTATTTTTAATTTTTTAGCGAACACCCCGCCGAGTGTTTACTATTTTTATCTCTTTTTAGTCACTTTTATTATATAAGTGTATATATATTATATTATTAATAAACAAATAAGATATTGCCAAATGATATTTTTTTATTTGTTCAATATTGCCTATTGTATAATTATTTCAGTGTGGTATTATATAAATATAAAATTTACAAAGGGGATAAAAATATGACAAAAATCACAAACACCAGAACAGAAAGATTGGAAAATTACACCTTAAAATTTGAAGATTCATTGAAAAACACGGGAAAATGTGCAGTCTATCATTGGAGAACAGATGAAGATGACAGAGAAGAGCTTATAAAAGTATTTTTTGAACTATCTAATGCAAAGCATTACTTTGAGATTCACAAAAATAAAATAATGGACGTTTCAGCCCTTGAAATATATTTGATGGATTCAAGCATAAGAGATGAATACGACTCAATTACATCTAGTATTAAAGTTCATCAAGATTTGTTAAAATTAGTTAAGAGCATTGATATGCCATTTGCAGAAGATAAAGTTAACTTTTTCGGAGATATATTGCCAAAAGAAAAAGCAGTAAATTATGGTGACGAATTTGATTGCTTCATGGAAAAACTTGGAAGAAACGAGGAGTATCTCCTTAGAAGCCAAGAAGTGCTTGCACAATAGAACTTTTGAAAAGTTTTGAGAGATTTTTAAGTTAATTTAATCATATAATTATTCACAAATAGGAGAAAGATTATGAAAAAGAAGTTACAAAAAAAAATTGCAACACTTGAAGTTTTTGAAAAAAATTATAAGTTAGCCATTGAAAAAATTGGAATAAGAGACGGTTTTGATAAAGAATTTAATGTTGACAATGCGTCCATTTTAATGGAATATTTCAACTACATTGAAAGATGTCTTAAAAAAACAAATAAGGTGGCATTATATCATTGGGAAACGCAGAGAGAACAAGACGGAGATGAAATATTTTGCTTTTCGGATTTTGATTTTGCAAAAGCTCATTATGTTAGAAAACATTTGTCTGACGCTAATGCTCTTGAAGTTTACTTTGTGGATAAAAAATCATTAAATGAATGTAAAACAGAATTTGCTCGCATTTTAGTTCCAAAAAGTTCACTTGAACTTGTTATGAGCCTTGATATGTCTAGAGCAAAAGATAGACCAAATTATTTTGAAGACATTAAGTTCACAGATGAAGAGAAAGAATATCAAAACACGCTTAACTGCTCAATGTAAATAATATTTATTTCTATCAAAAGCTTTTATATATTTTAATATTTTTAACAAAAAGGCTTATCTTTTGCAATACAATTCCTAATTTTAATCAATTAAAAGACTTTTGAGAAAAAGTCTTTTTCTTTTTTTTAGAGTTGTGATAAAATATTTTCCAATAATAGGGGACAGAAAAATGAAATTAACAGACATCAAAAAATTATATTCTCAAAGTAAAGACCTTCAAAACACTGAAGTGGAAGTTGGCGGTTGGGTGAGAAGTGTGCGTGACAACAAAAATTTTGGATTTATTGACTTAAACGACGGGACTTGCTTTAAAGGTGTGCAAGTTGTTTTCACACCTGAAAATTGCAAGAATTATGAGGAAATTTCAAAACTCAATGCAGGCAGTAGCATAAGATGTCTTGGCATTTTTGAACTTACTCCTGAAAACAAACAGCCTTTTGAAATCAAGGCAAAGAATATTGAAATTATTTGCAAGACAGAAGCAGACTATCCCCTTCAAAAAAAGGGACATTCCCTTGAATTTTTGAGAGAGCAAGCCTATCTTCGCCCACGAACAAACCTTTTCAGTGCTATTTTTAGAGTTCGAAGTGAGATTGCATTTGCCATTCACTCCTTTTTCAAGCAAGAAGGTTTTATCTACACTCACACTCCCATCTTAACAGGTGCAGACTGCGAGGGTGGAAGTGATGTTTTCAGAGTGACGACTCACAATTTCTATGACAAAAAGGAAATGGAGAAAGCCACCCCACAAAACGATTTTTTTGGCAAGAATGTTTTTCTGACACCCACTGGACAACTGGAAGGCGAAGCGTTAGCACTTGCCTTTTCTAGGATATACACCTTTGGACCCACTTTTAGAGCCGAAAACAGCAACACTACGAGGCACGCCAGTGAGTTTTGGATGATTGAGCCTGAAATGGCTTTTTATGATTTAAAAGACAATATGGGGCTTATTGAAAAGATGGTGAAATATCTCATTTCATATATGTTTGAAAACTGTGCTGACGAACTTGAATTTTTCAATTCATTTGTGGATAAGGGCTTAAAAGAGCGTTTGAACCATGTGTTGACAAGTGAATTTGTTAGACTCCCTTACACAAAAGCAGTGGAAATTTTAGAAAAAGTTAATGATAGATTTGAATATAAAGTTTCTTGGGGAGTGGACTTGCAGAGCGAACATGAAAGATATCTCACCGAACAAGTCTACAAGAAACCTGTTTTCCTCACCGATTTTCCAAGGGATTTCAAAGCGTTCTATATGCGACTGAATGACGACAAAAAGACTGTCTCCGCTTGCGATTTGCTTGTGCCAAACATTGGAGAGATTGTTGGCGGAAGTCAGAGAGAGGAGAGACTTGAGACTTTGCTTGAACAGATTAAATTCCACAATCTTAAAGAAAAAGACTATGATTGGTATATCAATCTTCGAAGATTTGGTGGCGTTGTTCACAGCGGATTTGGACTTGGCTTTGAGAGAATCTTAATGTATCTCACAGGCGTGAACAACATTAGAGATGTGGAACTTTTCCCTCGAACCCCAAAGAACTGCGAATACTAAAAAATATTCTTCTTTAAATAAAAGAATTCCTATTATTTTAGGAATTCTTTTTATATTCTTTACACTTTTTTTCTAATAATTTATAATCTGGTAC
>CAYIZE010000079.1:0-3417 GCA_964367785.1 uncultured Christensenella sp. | reverse complement strand
TTTTCTTCAATAATTTCTTTTTTTTCAAAAACTTCTTTTTCCTCTAAATGAGTTGTTTTTGGTTCAATGATGATATTTTCTTTAAATCTCTCTGAGCGTTTATTAGGAATAATCACTAAATATCTGTTTGGATCTTCACCCTCACTTCTGGTTGACACTCCCTCAAAATCTTGAAGAGCAGTGTGAATGATTTTTCTTTCATAGGAATTCATTCTTTCAAGACGGATTGGTTTTTCAATTTTGATTGCTTTCTTTGCCATTCTTTCTGCAAGCCCCACCAAAGATAACTCGCGTCTTGTCTTATAATTTTCAACATCGAAGAATACTTTTTCATCTCTATATCCCGCTTTTTTAGCGACATTTGTTAGTATTTCTTGAATTGCATTAAGTGTCTCTCCACGCTTTCCAATAAGCGGTCCCACTTTTTCTCCAGTAGCATTAAACATCACACCATCTTCTTTCTTTTCAAAAGATATTTGTGCTTCAATGTTCATTTTAACGCATAATTCTTTTAAAAATTTTGTGCATAATGATTCAAGCGTTTGCTCTGAATTATCTTCCGCTTTGTTCTCTTCTTTACTTATCTTTTTTTCGTTTTTTAAGGCTTTTTTATCTGCTTTTAAGCTTTCTTTTTCTGCCTTTTTACTTTCTTTTTTAACTTTCGATTTCTCAACGTCGGCTTCATTATTATCTTGAACAGTGACTTCTTCAACGCCATCGTCATAAATAAGTTCAACTTTTGCTTTTCTAAAAAGTCCACCCTCATCTAAAATTTTGACATCAACATCTTCGAGTGAGACACCTAAATTTTTTAAACCTTGTTCTATGGCTTTTTGAACGCTTTTAGCACTTTCTTGAATTTTTTTCATATTTCTTTTCCTTTTATTTCCTAAAATTTACTTATCTTCTATAATCAACTTTTAGTTTCTCAGAATTTTTCTTCTCTTTTCTGTCTTCAATTTTGTTTGAAATTAAGGTGGAAAGAGGAATCAACAAAGTTGACATAATGGAGTTTGTGATAATGTAGATTGCAAAAATAGCACTGGAATTTAATGTAAATATAACCATTGTAACTGGCAGAATATACATTAACATTTTCATTGTTCCACCCTTTGCCTGTGCTGCACCCTTATTTCTGGCTTCTGTAAGTTTTTTGGTGAGCCATTGCGAGAAGAATGTCACAACGAGAACTATTACCGAAAGAATATAATATCCATTCGCTCCATTCACACCTGTATCATCAGTTAAAAGCTTGTTCATAACAGCGTTATAACTTGCCTCTGTGACAGTTGCGTCATATGATTTAAAATCTTCATAAGATAATATAGCATTAATAGTTAGTTTGTCTGCTCGCCAAATATTTTTGATCCAGAAAAAACTATCTTTAATTTCATCATATTGTTCAAAAACAAGATTTTCAGCAGTTTGAATGCAAGTTGTCTCATATCCAGCAACTTGTGCTGTGGCGACTTCTTCTGATAAAGATTCTTCAATGATGAGGTTATCAATTTTTAATTCTTCCTGAGTCAATATGTAGGCATCTTTATCTTCTGCTAAGATATATGCCTCGCTATCTAAATCTATTTCCAAATAATTCTCAAGATATTCACTGTTATATGAATTATAGTAAGTTTGTTGTAGATCCTGATATTGGTTCTTAATTTTAAAAGAGGCAATGGATTGCATTGAACTGAAGAGAGTCATAAAAATTGTGAGTGTTAATGCCATATAGACAATCATCACAACACATGAACTCTTCATATTAAGTCCGCTTTTTTGATATAACTCATTTTGTTTCTGAGATAATAAAGTCTGGTTTTGACCATATAATTTTTTAAGTTTTTCAATCTGTGGTTGAAGTTTTGCTTGTGCACGAGTTGTCTTGTTTGTGAAAAACCTCTGCAAAAAATCCATTGGCGAAAGCACAAGTTTTAGAGCGATTGTAAATAATATAATCGTCCATGTGTAACTGCCCACAAAATCAAAAATTTTTATTATTGATGCCCAAAAGTTTCCTTCTGGCCAAGCCGAACATAATAAGTTTATAAAATCCATTTTATTTTCCCTTTTATATTTGGTTTGAGAGGATCATAGCCCCCTTTACTCCAAAGATTACACCTTAAAATACGTTTTGTTCCTAAATAAGCACCTTTGAGTGCACCATATTCATCGATTGACTCTATAAAATATGTCGAACATGTTGGTTGATATCTGCATGAACTTTGAAGAAGAGGGGAAATACAAAATTTATAAAAATAAACAAAAGTTTTTTCAATAAGTAGAAGTGGAAAAAAAATAATGTAAAAAATTTTTTGAATAACAGTTTTATTTTTCATTTTTAATTTTTTCCAACAAATTCATTGTTTGAACTTTTAGTTTTTCATAATCAAGTGTTTCACAGCCTACTTTCGCCACAAAAACATAATTGTTTAAAGGCAAATTTGAAATTTCTTTTAAAAGAATTTCACTTAATCGTCTTTTAAGTTTATGTCTAACAACACTATTTCCCACTTTATTACTGATGGAAAAACCAATTTTAAGATTTTTAAGTCTTGTACTACTTACATAAAGTGACAAATATTTTGAATGATAAGATTTTCCTCTACGATAAACAAAAGAAAATTCTTTTTTCTTTTTTAACCTGTTAAATCTTCTTAACATCTAGTTTTATGCACTCAACTTTTGTCTGCCACGATTTCTACGTCTTTTTAAAATCTTTCTTCCATTGGCAGAGGCCATTCTCTTTCTAAACCCGTGAACTTTACTTCGTGTTCTTTTGTTTGGTTGATAAGTTCCAACTCTCATTTTTCCTCCTGATATTTCACTATTTTGCGAAATTATAATAAAAATCTAGATTTGTCTATGTCTTTAAAATTATGTCCCGAATAAGCAGTCATCAAAATTAAACCTAGTATGCGTAGTGTAGAATATTTTAAAGTTAATGTCAACAGTTTTATTTTGCTTGCAAAGTAATATTTATTATTTATATTTTATTTAATAAAAAAAATTATTCGACTGTTGTGTTTATTTTAAAATCTTATAAAATACTCTAAAAATCATTAATATATTAATAAAAATATAATAAAAAAATTCTTCGTCCTGTATGGTCGAAGAAATTTTTCTACACTTGTCCACAATTTATTTTAATTTTGTGTATAACTTTTATTTTATTTTTTAAATACTAAATATTTTATAAATTAATATACCGAACTTTCATTCAGTTGATATTTTAGATTATTGCTCAATACCATCAAATAATTCGGGTTGTCTATAATCATCTTTATTTTGAATATAATTATTTTCTTTATAATTTCCTTCTAATGTTTTTCTATATCCTTCTTCTTTTAATTTTTTTTCTCTCAATTTTTTATTGTGTAAATTTTTAATATAAATATTTATTTCTTTTTTTGTTCCAAA
>CAYIZE010000078.1:0-3469 GCA_964367785.1 uncultured Christensenella sp. | reverse complement strand
ATTTTCTCTTTTAATTTAAATTTTTAATCTTTTGCATTTAAAGTTAATTTTTCTCAAAGAAAAAAACAATAAATTATATATATTTATTAATCTATTTAACCTTTAATATAAGTGGGAAAAAAGAAAAAAGAAAAAAGGCTTTTAAGCCTCTTTCTTTTGACTGAGTTTCAAATTCGGTTTCAACTCATTGTCCTTTTTATGATTTTTAATATATTTTGTCCATTTTATATATCCATATGTTGTGTTGGTGAAGTATCCTGCTTTAAGAACCAAAAGAACCCATTGACCCATCATTATGTTCATCACAGTTTCTAAGCCTGCCACAATGTACCACGAAATCCATTGTTCCCTGAACCTGAACAAAATGAACAAGCCATTTGATATTGCCACCGCACTGCACATGGCATCAAGATAACACACAATCGTGTCTAAAGTTCCGTCAGCATCAAGAATTCCCTCTGGAGAAATGATTGTGAGCAGATAGCCAACGCCAGCAGTCCAAACGATAATTCCAAAAATAACGGCGACTTCTTGCCAGCCAGAAAGTGTTCTCACAACAGTCAAATCTTCTTCTTTTTTGTCTCTGTGTTTATTCCAACTCACAAAACTTATGATATCAATAGGAATCCAGAAAAAGACTGTTACTGTCATTGTTGCAAATCTCTCTCCAATTAAAATGAGAGTGACAATCTCCACTATTTCCACAAAGAATGAAACGATAAAATTCCATCGACTTTGTTTGGCGATTAGAAGTTCGCAAGTGGCATTCAAAATGACATCAGCAAGATACATCCACATAATTAGAACAGGATTAACTATCATATCGTCAACTGTGGACGGAAATAAAAATGTTATTAGGAAAGACAGCGCTAAAATGCTGAAATACCATATCTTTTCGTATGGAGTGAAAAACTTCCATAACCTAACTAAAAAATTCTTATTTTCTTTTACTAACTCTTTTTCCATATAAATATTACTCTCTTTTTTTTAATCAAACTTGTATGATTATATATGTTTAAAGCCTGTTGTCAAGGAATATATTTGTTTACAAAGTCGTTTTGTAATGATAGACTATTTTTTAGTTAAAAAAAGTTAATTTAAGGGGATAAAAATGTATCTTGGCTATGATTTAGATGAAAAATTGATTGAAGAAGTTAAACACGCTGAAAAGGAACTTGCTCCAATCTATGAAAAATTTGAGAAAAATGCACTCCTTTGCAGTGCGAAAGTTCTCAGAGCATTTCAAGACAATAGACTTTGTTCATCGGATTTTATTGAAACTACGGGCTATGGATTTTATGACGCAGGCAGGGATAAACTTGAAAAGGTTTATGCTCAGATTTTTTGTGCAGAGGACGCACTTGTTCGCCCACAGATTATGTCTGGCACTCACGCGATTGCACTCACATATTTTGGACTTTTAAAGCATGGAGACACTTGCATTTCCATTTCAGGAAAGCCTTATGATTCCCTTCAATCTATCATTGGAATTTCGGGGACGAGCAACAACAGCCTCATTAAAAACGGCATAAAGTATGAGCAAATTGAACTTATAAATAATGACTTTGACATTTCATCAATCGTTTCACGACTCAAAAAAAGCAATGTTAGGCTTGTTGAAATTCAACGCTCAAAAGGTTACAGCGAAAGAGAGAGTCTCTCAATAGAAAAGATTGAAAGAGTGTGCAAAGCGATTAAACTTGCCGACAAAGACACTATAATTATGGTTGACAACTGCTATGGAGATTTTGTGGAAGACAGAGAGCCTACTCAGGTTGGGGCTGATGTTTTAGTTGGCTCGCATATGAAAAATCTTGGCGGTGGCATCGCAAAAACGGGCGGTTATATCGTGGGAAGAAAAGACCTCATTTTTGATATTTCCGAGCGGTTTTCTGCACCTGGACTTGGCAAAGACATTGGGGCAAATCTCAACCAAAACTATCTCTTTTTTAAAGGACTTTATCAGGCTCCAAATGTTGTTTGCTCATGTTTGAAAACAATGGTTCTTGCAAGTTATCTTCTTGAAAATCACGGTTTTGAAGTCTCTCCAAAGTTTAATGCTCACAGGACTGATATCATTCAAGCGGTTGAACTTAAAACTGCCGATAACCTCATCAAATTTTGTAAAGGTCTGCAACAAGGTGCTCCTGTTGAAAGTTATGTTTCTCCCATTCCTGCACCAATGCCTGGATATGAAAGCGACGAAATTATGGCGTGCGGAAGTTTTGTGACAGGAGCCACAAGCGAACTCAGTTGCGACGCTCCAATGACTCCCCCATACACTGCTTTTATGCAAGGTGGACTCACCTATGAATATGGAAAATTAGGCATTTTAATTGCTCTTAATCTACTGCTTAATAAATAAATTAATTTACTTTTGTTTTTATAATATATGTTTTTATAATATAAAATTGCACAAAAAAAGGGTTGACATTGAAAAATACTTACCCTATTTTTTATCTCTTTCTTTTCTACTTCTCCACTTCACCCTCAACTTATAAAATAGCCCAAGTTCCTTTTTTGCATTTTCCACTTGAATGTCAAGTTCGTCCTCTTTTGATTTTATAGTTTCCTTATAACCCCTCTCATTTTTTAGCCAAAAATGCAATTTTTTTAATCTTTTCAAGGCATATTTGTTTGCATCTCGTTCGACATCTTGCATTGCATAATAGGAAAACTTTTCATTCTTATCATAATGCACATAGCCCTGCAAATTTTTTCTCCATTTATATGTTTTTGAAAAAACACTTGGCTTTTCATTCTCCTCAACCTCTTCTTGTTGAAAAGCGTGTCTTCCCTCGTGGAAAAGAACTGTGATTCCAAAAAATTGAGAGTATTTTTTCTTAAAAAAGTCACTACATAGATAAATATTCCCTGCTTCTTTATCGCAAAGTCCCTGAATATCACCTTCAAAATTTTTCATCACAACATTCATTGGTTTTCTGTCTTGTCTCTTTGCTTCCAAATTTTCCATCTTTTGAAAAACTCTGACTCGTGCGTTCAAACTGAGATGCTCCCAATTTTTATTTTTAAGTTTTAAATACGTAAGAAAATTAAACATTTTTCTCCCCAAACTTTCTCAATTTCTATCAAAAATTATATTTTATTAACTATCAAAATCGTCCAAAAAGTTATGCCTTACGCCTTTTTTATCTTTATAAGTAATCACAGTGGCAAGATTAACATTCTCGACACTTTTAAAAATATTTTCTTCAATTTGAACGTCTTCTTTTGCAAGGTTTGCAATTAGATTTTTCATCTTTTTCCGCTTAGAATTCATCTCATTTTTATTTTCAATATTAGCAAAATTTTGCTCCGTGAACTTACATGCACACTCTAAAAAACTAAGGTCATTATAGTCTCGCCAAGCGATGATATCTTTTTCTCTGATGAGATACATAGGTCTGATGAGTTCCATTCCCTCAAAGTTTTTGCTCTTAATTTTTGGCATCATGGTCTGCACCTGAGC
>CAYIZE010000077.1:0-3572 GCA_964367785.1 uncultured Christensenella sp. | reverse complement strand
GGCTTTATAAAACAGTTTTTATGAAAAACTACGGAACCGAAGGTCGGGAGTTCGACTCCCTTACGGTGTACTAAAAAATAAATAGCTTATTGAAAATAGAAATACTAAGTATAAAAACATAAACATCAAAAAAACCCAGCGGCAATTTAACCGCTGGGTTTTTGTTTTATAAATGTGTATATAATTACCTCTCTAAACTCTTGTCGCTTTAGGCTGTGGTTTTATCTTTCCCCCATCATTTTTTTCTTGGCTGCTAAGAATCTTGTCTTCTGTCTTTTTATTTTTATTGTTTAACTTCTCTACCCAATCCTCAAAAGTCATGCTTTTTTCGTTTGGTGTTTCTTCAGAAGAAAACTCATTAATAAGTGTATATCTAATGAACCTATAAGTGCAACTTTACACACACACAACGAAAGCATTAAAATGTAAGTGTAGGAGGTGTGACCATGGATATAAATGGAAGTAATAAAACGTGTCAGCCAAGTTTAGACAACTGCTGGTTTATCTGCTCGTGAATTAAGTATGCATGATGATAAAAGTGGTGCTTGTATTTCTAGGCTTGAGTCTAAAATGATAATTTTGAGCCATCAGTACCGGCATTGCTTGAAGTTATTGAAGACTGTGAGATATCTCCAGCTCAATTTTTTTCCGTAACACAAATGAATATCAAAACTATATGGCTTTGCTGGATATGTTAAAAACAGATAAAGACCTATTAGATCTAATCATAAATGCTGACTAAAAGAAAAAACAAGCCAATATTGACTTGCTTTAAAATTAGGTTAAATAACTTAAAAATACCGAAACGGCAATACTGATAATTGATAATATCATTGCTATCCATGCCATTTTAGAATTAAATTTGCCTGTTTGATTATCAATCATAGTCTTATAAAACTCATATTGCTCGTTATAATATGTAGAAACACGCTTTACATTTTCAGAAACAAATAACTCTTTAAATAATACTTTCTTATTTTTTCTATTTTGCCCCTTGAAAGTGGACGGCATATCATAATACAATTCCCATTTGCCATCTATTTTTTTTCCACAATCATTTTCATAAGTTGCAAATTGTGTTAAATTATCTCTTTGGCTTGTAGTATCTAACAAATTATCATATATCCATAGTAAGGTTTTTCTATTAAATTTATTATTTTGTTTCACACTATATTTAGAAATTTTATTTCGCAGTTGAGCCATCTCGTGACTATCATAAATGGTATAATAGAAAATGTTTCTATATTGACTAAAATTATTTAATAGACTAAAAGATGAATATTTTTTTTAATGACAACTATTACCGTGGGAAGTGAACCATGGATATCATGATCATTAGAAAACATAACGACATCTTCTGTTTTATGTTTTGCTACCCAACCCATGAAGGGAGCTTTCATTTTTTGTTTGTCGAGTGCATTGTCAAAATAATAATAAAAAGATAGTAATTGCTCATTACGGGCATTTGGAGAATAAATTATATTTTCTAAAAATGTTTGTATAATGTCCTTAAGTAATGTGTTATGTGCTTGTAAAAGCACTCTCTTTCCATCATCCGTTAAATTTAGTTTGTTTTCTTTATTCTTTTTTATATCATTTAATATATAACTACCAGCCAGTTGTCTAATATTTTTTCGATTTTTTAATTTAATATTTTCATTTATAAAATCTACTTCTTTTTGAAAAGTATCTAAACTATCTTTGCGGACATATAATTCATATTCAAAAACACAAGAATAATTGCTGCGTTGTGACCATGATATTTCAAGTTTACCAAAAGGACAATTCGTATCTAAAAACTCTATTTTTGCAAAAATACCAACAGAAGAAAAATTATATTGTAACTCTAACATTTGCCAATCTTTAAGTTTTTTCGGTTTTATATGCCTTAAGTCAGATACTTTATATCTCTTTTTATCAAGAGAATAGAGTTTTCTTAATAAATCATTTGCGCCATTATTATCCAATGTATCGTAAAAAACCACTTTATGAAACTGGCTTTCACTAATATCATTATCGGCAATATTGCTTATGACATTTTTATACACATTATAATTTTCAAAAAACTTTTTATAAAATGTTTTGCTACAACTCATTCTCCTCTCCTTTGCTTCTATTATAGAATACCATAAATCTTCATCCAGTCAGAATACTGCCGCATTTATCTTACCTTGACCTTTTCATTGTTCTCGAATTTTCTTCTTTGCATTAAAAGTCTTATGCCTTACAAAAGCCATCTCTCAGCGTCTGCAGGGCGACTTGTTCGCCATTTCTTTTTTTTAGGACTATAAAATTCTTTTAATATACAGAACTAAAATCAATTATTATGAGTTTGTAAAAATAGTTAATTATCTCCTTGAAATTAGTTGTTGCAGAAAGGTGTATTTATTATTTGTGGAAATAGGAGCAATATTGACAAATAAAAACCCACTCAGCTCGTTACTCCTGTCAATTATTTGTGAAAATAACATAAATGTGTCTATTTGTTTATTGTCCATATTATTAACAATGTTCATAATTTCATCTTTTTCAACTTCTTCACAAAACGATAGTAATTTGGAATAAAAGCCAATTATAGCATCGGAAATTTGTAACAATAGTTCATTTTTTGAATCTTGAAATTTATAATTTTTTAAATCTTTACATTCCTCGTTTATTTTCATCTCAATACTTGGTTCTCTGTCAAAGATTAACCTGGACTTCTGATTTGCGACAATTTCATTTGTATAAAATACATTATAGTTTTCTAACAAACTAAAGGGCTTATTATCATTTAAAAATATGAGAGATTCATCTTTACGCATTGCCTTTATTATTTGTCTTAAAAATTCTAACGGAAAACCTTCTATTTCATTGTTGAGAATTAATAACTGTCGTTCTTCAATAAAAGATAATACTTCTTCGCAAAAATCTTGAATATCTTGCTGATTGATATTTGGAAACTTATACTTAACCAACACTTTTATGAAATCGTTAAGATTCTCTTTTATAATTTCATAAAGAGCATTTTTTAAAGAAATATGCATTGTGAAATACATATTCATGTCGTTATATCTATTTAATGCTGAATCAATTATATCGATTGTAATATAGTATATATAGTTTACTATGGAAAAATGAAAAATGACATTTTTATCATCGTGTAAAAATTTAAATAATTTATTAAATCTATCAGAGGATAAAATACTTAAAAAATCTTTCTTACCATTTGCAAAATACTTAAATTTAACTTCAGCATTTAAGGGTAATTTTAATGTCTTTTTCAACTTGTCATTATCGAAATTTTGAGTTTCACTAACTCCGATACCACCTAAAATAAAATATTGGTATTCTGCATTGTTATTCATACCGTTTTCAGTTAAACAAAACTTTCTATAATTATTTGTTTCATCATAAAATAAAATTCCTTCAAATTCAGAAGGGCGACATTTTCTTATCATGTCTATTGTTTCCTTATCCATATCAATCATAATTATATCACAATTTAATATTTATTCCAAATTGAAGTTCTCTATTCCTTACTTGATTTAATACTTTCTTTTGACACTTATATTCCATTATCTTATATCATT
>CAYIZE010000076.1:1354-3590 GCA_964367785.1 uncultured Christensenella sp. | reverse complement strand
GTGACAGTTATGGTGAATAAACTCGTTGAAAATGGTTTTTTAATAAAAAATAAAAGCAAAATAGATGGCAGGCACATATATCTACAACTAACTCAAAAAGGCAAAAAGATAAACGAGGAGCACGAAAATTTTCACAAAAAAATGATTTCAAAAATTTCAAGAAATTTAAATGAAGAAGAAAAGATTACTTTGGCAAAAGGTGTTAAAACTCTTAACGAAATGTTTAAATCTGAATTCTAACTTAAAAAATTTTTTTTAAAAAATTATATAAAAAAAATATTTGTTAATAATTAATAGTATCTTTATAAAGAGGGTGCTATTTTTTTAAGTTTTATATTGAATAATATTTTAAAGTCTAAAAGTAAAATAAAATATTTTTGGCATTTTAAACAAAACAAAAACATATGAATAAATTAGTTAGTTAAACTAACTAATTTGTTTGACAAAGAAATTTTATTTGGCTAAAATGAACTAGATTTTTGTTAAATAATAAGTTTAACAGAAAGACTTAAAAGGAGGTAAAAATGGAATTTGTAAAAAGTAACTGGGTTAAACTTGTTGTTTCTGTTTTGGCTTTAGCAGGTGTCGTTTTCACGGCAGTGCTATTTTTAAACGGACCTGTCAAAGATGTTTCTTTGGGACAATATACTGACGCAATGTATTCTAGTAGTATTTATGCATTGATTGCTCAAATGTTATTCTTTGTTGCAATCTTAGCATTCTGCGTTCTTAGAATGTTTGAAAACACAGTAACAACCAGTAATTATGTCCTTTTGGCGCTTGGCGTTGGTGCATTAGTTTTCGCACTTTTAAGCATGACAAGTGCTCTTTCATATGTGGACTTTGCTAGATCTGAAATCCAAAATGGATTTACTCTTGCAGACACTCTTCTATCTGGTGTTGAGATTGAAGAAATCGGCAACATAACTAAGGAAGCATTTGTAAATAAACTTGAAGTTTCACAATATGCATTGACTTCAGCAACATACACAAAAATTGTTAATATGATGATTTTTGGAGCATTACCTATTGTTTATGCAGTAAAAAGTATGTTCAAAAAAGAGAATTAATTTTTTAATTATATTTTTTTTGAAATTAAAGAAAGCGAGGGATTTTTCCCTCGTTTTTTTAAAATTTATAAAAAGAGATAAAAATATATTTTTATAAAATAATCAAACTTTTAAGTAAAAATTTAGTTAGTAAAAAAATCCACCAATAAGGGGTGGACTTTTTTATTTTTTGCCGTAATTAATTTAGCCAACTCTAACAACGCTTAAAGTTGCTCCGACATCAGTTGTAAATGCCACTGTGCCACCAACTGTGCTTATTAAAGCAATGTCAACAATATCTCCGGCAGTTAACGATTCAATAGCATTCAAAGTTGTTTCTTGCACAAATGTGTTAAGAGTTATCCCAGAAAACATTGATGCAAGTGAAGAACCATTCACTCTAACCATAAAACTTGCGTCGAAAGCAACGTCATCTGACAATGCTTTGAGGGAAGCGAGGATTTGATAGTCTCCCGTTTCAGATATAACGATTGTGTTAATGCCATAAGTTGTGTTTAGATTAGGCATTTCGTTTGCAAGTGGAATCTGAGTTGTTGTAGCAGCGGCTAGAACAAGAGTTGTTGGGACTGTGTCTTTATAAAGCCCAGCAAAAGCAGAGAGAAGTTCACCTGTTGCTCCTGTTGCCCCCGTTGCTCCAGTAGCACCAGTTGCACCTGTTGGACCAGTTGGACCAGTGTCACCCGTTGCACCAGTTGGACCTGTTGCACCAGTTGGACCTATGGGACCAATCGGACCAGTTGCACCTGTGGGGCCATAAACATAGTAAGGTCTAGGACAACAACAATTATCATTACAGCAATTATTTCTATAAAAAAACATTTTTTAATCTCCTTTATGAACCTCAATAGCAGTATATTAAAATTGAGTTTCATATGTTAAAATATAAAAATATATATTGTGAAAAGCGATTTAACATAAAAATACTATAGCAAGCACAAAATTTTTACTCTGAAATAAAAACATAAAAAAACACCAATTATCATCTTCTTTAATAAAATGATGTAGGAAACTTTTTTAATACATAGCAGGTTTCTATTTTGCTATGAATTTAAAAAGGAGTTTTTTATGAATTGTTTTAATTATTGTGGGACTCATTACAATCCTTGTTGTGAACCCTGCATCAAGAGCCATTGTAATCCTTGTTGTAGACCTTGTTGCAAGCCAAA
>CAYIZE010000076.1:0-1254 GCA_964367785.1 uncultured Christensenella sp. | reverse complement strand
ACGTTGCAGTTGTATGGGCAAGGATTGTTTGATTTGAGCAGTGTGCCTGCGACATTTTCTTTGGTTAACAATACAGGTGATACTGTGTTCCTTGGAGCATCGATTGTTCAAGCAGACATTGTGATAGAAAAGTTGTAATATTATGGAAAATTTGTTATTAATTCAAAGAACGCTTACGGGTGAAGTTGCAACAAATGGAAATATGATTTTTAACAATGTTATTTTAAACGACGGCACAATGATTTATAATGCAAGTACAGGAGTCATCACACTAAGTGAAGCCGGGAATTATCATATAAGTTGGTGGGTGGCGAATCAATGTGTTAGTTCAAGTCTAGAGGTTTCATTTTCGCTTATTTCAAGTGGCGGTGCAAATATCATTGGGAACTCGCCTTTGAAAACAAATAGTTTTTCGGGAATGGGCATTGTTCAAGTTACTTCGCCCACAACTCTTCAACTTGTTAATTCAAGTGCTGGAACTTCATATTTATCTTCAAATGTCACTGTCAAAGCAATGATGATGATTTCAATGGTTTCAGAAGATGAGCCAAGTTTGAGTATGTATGATTTTCAAATGTTGCAACTAACAAATGTTTTATCACAAATCATCACACTTTACCCTGATAATATTCTCTCAATCTTTGTTAGGGGCTTATATTATATGATTGGGACACCGACGACACTTTATTCTTCTTCAAGCGGAGTGGGACTTTTCATTTCAACAGACGAAGGAGCGGTGCAGGCAGTTCCTTTAAATATGATAACAGGTGTATATGCAGGTGATGGCTCGACTTATGAAGAAAGCATGACTTTTTTGACTCCCCCAGAGCCTTTCCCAGCAGGCTGGTCGACAAATGTGATAACTTCCGTCTTTGATTATTTGCCTGAGGGAACAGCAGTTGACGAGGTCGTTTTCAGCATTGGAAATTCTCGAACGGGGTTTATCTATAAATCAGTTTATGGAATGATTGTTGTCACAGAAGATATGGCTGGAACAAATCCAACCTTCATTCCTGCAAGCGAAGCCTCGATAATTATTACCGGGACGCCTGCTGCCAAAAAATCATCAAAACTTAGAAAAATTAATGTTGAATAAATCTATATATTTATAAAAAAGACAAAAATTACTTTTTGTCTTTTTTTATAGTTTTTTATAAAAAATTAATAAATAAAAAATATTTATAAGAGAGGAGAAATGTAAAAATATAGTTTCTATCCACAAAAATACTAGATTTTTTGATTAAAACATATTAT
>CAYIZE010000075.1:0-3625 GCA_964367785.1 uncultured Christensenella sp. | reverse complement strand
ATATAAGAAATTGAATTAAATATTTTTATTTTTAATCAAAACAAACTTATTATTGCAAAAAAAAATGGCAATTTAATTTGCCATTTTATCTGGGTCTTTCATTAAAGCCTTTAATTGATTAATCTCAAACTCTTTAAGTGGTCTTTTTTCTCCACGCATAAGTCCACCAAGTTTAATGCCTGCCATAGCAACTCTTTTAAGAAAAATGACTTCTCTATGAATAAACTCAAACATTCGTCTAATTTCCCTATTTTTACCTTCAAAAATTGTTACTTCCAATTTTGAGATATTATCTTTAAAGGACATAAGTTTAACTTTGCACTTTCCAAATCTCTCGCCGTCCACAACAATTCCAGCACGGAGAACTGCCATCTCACTTTCCTTCACTTCGCCCTCAACTTTCACAACATAAGTCTTTGGCACGCAAAATTTAGGGTGAGAAAGAACATAAGTCAAATCACCATCATTCGTTAAGAACAATAACCCTTCAGTTTCATAATCTAAACGTCCCACTGGAAAAACTCTCTTATCAAGGTCAGAGATGAGATCCTGAATGGATTTTCTATCCCTATCGTCACTCATTGTCGTGACATATCCTTTAGGCTTATTGAGCATATAATACACATTTTCTTGTGAGAGTGAAATCTGCACATCATTAATCATAACCTTGTCATTTTGCTCGTTAATGTCTGTTGCCAAATCAGTCACGACTTTGCCATTAACTTTAACCATTTTATTTGTAATGAATTCTTCTGCTTTACGCCTTGAACAAACACCACAACTAGATATAAATTTATTTATTCTCATTTAAAAAACTACCAATTTTCCAAAATTTTCTTCAATTCTTCTTTAGTGTCAACACTTTCGACTCCCTCAATACTACACAATTTCTCTTCAAAAATCAAGGTATTATCATAATATATTTTTACACTCCCTAATTCCTCGTCTTTTTTAATGGGAGCAGTCACCAAATTTTGATAATCATACACGACTGAATATCTTTCAATTTCTTTTTCTTTCACGACAACTGCATAGCCATTTTTGTTATAAAGCCTAATTGAAGATGATTTTCCATTTTCAACCATAACGTCATCAACAAATTTGTATCTAGGCAAAATTTCATAATATTTATATTCGCTGAGTGCTTTCTTTAAAAGAACAGAACTTTCTTCAAACATTGGTCCGCAGTTAAGCACAACACACACCACTTGAGTGTCATCTTTTTCACAAGCAGACACGAGGCATCTCCCCGCGTTTTTTGTGTAGCCTGTCTTCACACCCACACAACCCTCAAGGCTGGATAAAAGTTTATTCTTATTGATAAGAGTTCTACTTGTGTTGTGTTCTGTTGCTGGGATTTTATGACATTTTGTGGAAACAATTTGCTTAAACACAGGATTTTTTAAAGCGTAACTGGTTATTTTCGCAAGGTCAAGTGCCGATGAATAATGATTTTTGTCATTAAGTCCATGAGGTGTCACAAAATTACTATTCGTTGCACCGCATTTTTGTGCCGTTTCATTCATCAAATATGCAAATCTTTGTAGGCTACCCTCCCCAACTTCGAGTGCTAAAGTTTCAGCCGAATCATTGCCCGATTGAAGCATAAGTCCATAGAGTAAATCTAAAATGGAAAGCTGCTCATTTTCTCGCAGATAAATGGAACTACCTTCCACCAATGTCGCACTTTTTGGAACAGTGATAATTTTTTGTAAATCTTCACAATTTTCAAGAACAGTCAGTGCACAGACAATCTTTGTCGTGCTTGCAATCGGCAACTGCTCATTTTCGTTCTTAGAATAGAGAATGGAGTCGTTTGTCGTTTCAATCACAACCATACTCTGCGCCGAAGTGTATTCACTTCCTACGCCTGCATATGCATAAATATTTGCTTTTCCGCCACCAAAACAAACTCCCACATCACAAAAAAAAGTTAAAATAAATAAACTGAGAAGAAATAGTATAATTAATTTGTTTTTAATTTTTTTCATATTTTCACCTATTTAACCGTTTTCATAATGCTAGACACAACATCAATAATCTTTTCCATATTATTTGCAGTCTCCACCTTAATAAAGGTCACATTGCCACCACTAACGCACAAAAAGCCAATGGGGGTTATGTTGCACCCGCCACCGCTTCCACCTGTGAATGGATAGCCGAAGTTTGCTATTTTCTTTTTAGCGTTTATCTCCCCGCCACCTGAGATGAACCCCACAGATACTTTTGAAATGGGAATAATGGTGCTTTCCCCTTGAATAATAGGTTTTCCTACGATTGAATCGACATCAATCATACTTTTCAAATTTTTTAAAGTTTCTTCAAGAACACCTTTAACATTATTTGTTGTTTCCATATTGAACTTCCCCTTTTTTTAATCTAATAACTACTGCCATAATTAAGCAATATAAAATGGCAAATATACTTATTGAAATGCTTGTTGTGAAGCATAATAGAAAGTTGTTTTCAAAATAATCGGGAAAGACTGAAAATGATAGTTTTTTAACATTTCCTTTCTCATACATTAACCCCCCACTAATTGACGAGACAATGTTTAGCACCGAGCATAGCATACTAGACACAAATGCATTTTCTTTCACTCCAATTTTGCCCATAAATCGCAAGTTTTTAATATTCAGATTGTTAAGAAGTAAAAGGAAAAAGATTTCTCTAACCTTATTTTGATTAGTTAGGTCTGTATAATATATAAAAGTTATCCTCTTTTTCTTATCTTTAATAAATATTTTGTTTATCAAAAATTTGAACTTAAACATTGATACATTTAGGCTGAAAAAAAATATACTCAAAAAACCCTTGTTTTCACTAAAATCAAAATTAATCTTGCATTTTAGAACAAGTGGTAAAAACAAGATTAGGTTAAAAATAAAAAGAAGTATAAGGAAAATTCTCATACTTCTATTATTTGAATTAAATTAAAAATAATGTGTTTATTATCAAATTCTTTTTTGTTTTTGGTAGAGTCTTGTAATAATAATTAAATTCTTCCAATATAATGTTTTTTACCTTGTAAAATACTTATTGTATAATCCCTTGTAATTTTGTAAGGAATTGTATCAAGAGTTACGCCGTCTTCACTAAGATTGTTGTTTGAAAGCCAAAGTCTAACCGTTGTTTCCCCTGCGTTGTATGCCGAAAGATACACTTCCTCATCGACAAACTTTGTTCGCAAATAATCTAGGTAAAAACAACCATACCTTATGTTTGTCTCAGGGTCATATAAATTTTCTTCGTTATATTCTTCATCAAGTTTTTTCGCAATGAATTCTCCTGTTGCTGAGGTAATTTGCATCAGCCCAATTGCTCCTTTTGAGGAGACTGCATTAGTGTCAAAACTGCTTTCCTCATTAATCAAACTGCACACAAGGGTCTTATCAAGGGAATATTCGCTTGCATATTTAACGACAAATTCTTGATATTTCACAGGGTATTTCATTTGATAAAATATTAAAGCCCCTCCAATGATAATTGCAACACAAATGAAAAACGCAAGAAAATATCCAATTTTACTTCTTTTTTTTGTTTTCATATTGCTATTTTATGAAGTTTTTTTAATATTATTATAATTTTTAAAATTTTTTATTATTTTTATTACAATAATTTATTA
>CAYIZE010000074.1:0-3628 GCA_964367785.1 uncultured Christensenella sp. | reverse complement strand
ATGGGAAGCAAGGTTCCATCAAGGTCAAACAATATCGTCAACTTTCGTCACCTCCAGTTTATTTCTGTTATAGCGTACAAAAAAACAGAAGAATGGTCAACAACCCGATTTGCTCAACGCTTCAAGTAGCAATAAAACAATGCGAGCATTATTCTCAACAACAAGAAGCTATTTAAAGAATTTGGAAAGTTAATTTGAACTTATCTGCCAAAGTAGATTTTAAGCTTATAGCGATGAATAAGAAAAAGCTCGAAACATCAATGAATTCATTGTGTTTCGAGCTTTTTCTTTGGTGGAGCATAGGAGACTCGAACTCCTGACCCCAACACTGCCAGTGTTGTGCGCTACCAACTGCGCTAATGCCCCGAACAGCGAAATAAAATATATCACAAACTTGGCCTAATGTAAATACCCAAAATGATAAAAACTATAATTCTTGACATAATTGGCTGAAAATTATATGAAAAAAAGGTAATTTTTCTGCGTAAAATTAGTAATAAATTTTAATAATTTTTTAAACATTTTTTAAAGTTTTATGGGATATTTATGTATATTTTCATCATTTATTTTCTTGAAAATAATTAAATCCTGCGTCTTCAAGACACATTTTTAGGCTGGCAAATTCAAGATTACTACTCTCGTTACCTAGTAATTTATTTTGAAAAAAACTATAGTTTCCCTCGGGAGACAAAATGACGTGATCACACAGTCTTATGCCAAGATTTTTGAGGAGTGCAAATATTTCATTAGTGAAAGAAATATCGTCCTGTGAGGGAGTTGGTTTGCCGTGCGGGTGAGTATGGCAAATGACAGCAGAATGAGTGGGATATTTGAGTACCTGTTGGACAAGTTCCCTATTGTTTACATACAATTTATTCACACTGCCTGAACCCATTGATTTAAAACACATCACTTCGCCTTTGGCATTGAGGCAAATAATATAGAATTTTTCAGTTGGAGTGAAGTCTACAACCGAAGTGAGATATTCCACAACCTGACTTGGTGTCGTTATTCTCGCCTTATTTCTTGATTTGCTTAATTTATATATTTGAGGAATTTGAGCACAAAAATTGAGGTAACTCGCAGTCACTTCGCCGACACCTTTCACTTTAAGTAAATTTTCAATGCTTGCGTCGAGGACATTTGAGAGCGAACCAAACTCCCTCACCAAACTGTGAGCAAGCGGATTGACATCTTTGTAGGGTTGCACAAAAGTCAGCATAAATTCCAAAATTTTATGCTCTGGCATATTCTCAAAGTCTGCCACAGAAAACTGAGTCCTAAGCCTTTCTCTATGCCCTTTATGAAGTTCCGTTCCTTCTTTTTCTTTGAAAAAACTAGTCACTTTTTCGTTTACGTTCGCACTTTCTTCCATAACCAAATTTTAACATAAAAATAAATATACAGCAATAAATTGACAAATGTTTTTAATTTGTTACAATAAATTAGATAAATCTATTTTTGAGGTTATACAAGATGAAAATTCAAATCACCGGCGACAGTACCCTTGATCTTACTAAAGAACTCTATGAGAAATATGACATTAAAGTTATACCTTTCGTGGTGACTTTGGGAGATGACACTTTTTTTGACGGGGTAGATGTTAAACCAGATGATATTTATAATTTCGTCGGCAAAACTGGCAAACTTCCCACCACTGGGGCAAAAAGCCCTGAAGAGGTGAAAAATTTTTTTGAAAGTTTCACAAGCAAAGGCTTAGAAGTCGTTCACATCAGCATTGGAAACGAACTCAGCAGTGGATTTTCCTACGCGTCCGTTGCTGCAAAAGGCAATCCTCACGTTCATCTTGTGGACAGCAGGACTCTTTCGGCTGGTTCGGGGCTACTTGCCATTTATGCAAGTGAACTTTGCAAACTGAGCAAATATACAGCAAAGCAAGTTGCCGAAAAAGTGAGGAGACGAGCACGTTCTGGGCAGTCTTCTTTCATCATTGAAAATCTTAAATTCCTCCACAAAGGCGGGCGTTGCAGTATGATTAGCATGCTTGGGGCAAACTTAATGAGGCTTAAACCCTGCATTCAAGTGGTGAATGGTAAAAATAAAGTGACTAGAAAATATATGGGAAATATGCCGAGTTGCGTGGAAAAATGCGTTGAAGAAACACTGAAGATTTATAACAATCCCGACCACACACGTTGTATTTTTACATATTCAACAACAACCCCCGAAATACTTCAAGCAACAAAGAACGTCATAGCAAAATATGGCAAGTTTAAAGAAGTCATTTTCACTCAGGCAGGCAGTGTGATTAATTGCCATTGTGGTGAAAATACCATGGGATTTTTCTATTTAAACGATGGTGATGGCGACCATTATAGCAAATAAACGGCTATAACCCTGATTTTTTCGTTAGTATTCGCTTAAAATGTGGCATAAATTAAGATTTTATTTAAAAATTATTGATTTTTGTTAGGAAACATCTTTTTTTTATGATAATATGTTACTAACCTTTTAGGGGAAATAAATTAAAGGAGAATTATTTATGAACAAAGGTGATGTTGTAAGTTCAATCGCATCAAAAGTGGGTTTTACTCTCAAAGATGCAGACGCAGCCTACAAAGCATTTGTTGACGTTGTCGCAGATGCACTCAAAAAAGGAGAAGAGGTCTCACTCGCTGGTTTCGGAACTTTTAAAGTTAAAATGAGAGCAGCAAGAAATGGCATCAATCCTCAAACAAAGGCAGTTATCAAAATTGCTGCTGCAAAGGTTCCAAGTTTCAAATTTGGAAAATCTTTCAGAGAAATGCTTAAATAATTTTACTCTAAACAATAAAAAACTGGACGAAAATTTCGCCCAGTTTTTTATTTTGCCGTTTTTATATAAATGTTATATTATTTTTATTAATTTTAAATTTTTTCAGTTATATATTTAATGTCTTCGATTGCTTTTGGAGTATTAAAAAAACCGTTACCTACTGGATAGTAAACAGGAAAACAACTAAAAGAATTCTTTTTTGTTTTAAGTATAAATTCTTTTTTTCTGGCTAGACTCACAGAAATGTTTTCACCTAGAACAATACTGGAAACTTGATTGCCAAACAGAATAATTTTCTTTGGGCAAATTAAATCTAACTCATCTAGAAAAAGTTTGCGATATTCCAAAAAAACCGAATTAGGCAAAGGTCGGGCATCTTCTTGCGTGCATTTGGCGAGATTGGTGATATAAATCCCTTTTCTTTCTACCTCATCATAAACTTTAACGCAAAATTCCTCAGTCCATTCTTTTGATTTCTTTTTTTGAATTTCGAAGTTTAAACTTTCATCAAAAAGGTTGCACAATGATAGAAATTTCCAAACTTGCTTTGTGCCCAACCATTGATAACGAACTCCATTCCAAGATTTGGCTGTGGCAATGTTTCTTGCAGTGGGGTTCATAAAAACAAGACAAAGCTCTGGGCTTTTTTCACAACCACCGCCATAGACAGAATTTTTCGTTTTGCTTCCAAACTTTTCTTGCAGTTTGTCATACTTTTCTTTTAGTTCTTCTAAATTCATCTTTTCCCTTAAACAAAAATTAATATAATATCATAATAAAATAAATATGAATAATTTATTTATTGCCCCGCAAAATCATTATTCATTAAAAAATTTGAAAAATTTTTTAATG
>CAYIZE010000073.1:0-3765 GCA_964367785.1 uncultured Christensenella sp. | reverse complement strand
TTTTTTTGCTTTATCTTCATCGATGTCGACATAATTGTTCACACCATAGAGCATAACTTTTTGTTTTGCCACAATGGCTTCTTTGCGTCGAAGTTTGTTTTTGTCGCTGTCCAAGTTTTTGTTCACTCGTCTAAGTGGCACAAATTCTTTTCTATTAACCGAAAGTTCTTTTTCGTTTTCTTTAAGTCTTGCTCTCAAATTTTCAAGACGAGATTCCAATTCCTCTCTTGAACCCGAAACAGGAGTTAAAGTCTTTTCATCTGTTTGCTTTTCTTTTAGTTGTCTGATAATTTCGTTTGCTTGTGAGATTTGAGTTTTAAGTTCCTCAATCTCTTTTTCAAGTTTCTCACGACTACTATCATTTTCAACTTTCTGCAAAATGGAGTTTCTTTCGTCTTTTTTGTTCAAACTCTCTTTCATTTCTTTTGCAATAGAGTCTATCATTTTGTCGTCATCAGTTTCCTCTTCATCATCAACGATTTCTTCCTCTTCAACAATTTCTTCTTCGTCTTCTTCATCGTCGTCTTCTTCATCTTCAACAGGAAAAATGGCGCTTCTTTGTGCAACGAGATTTTTTCTTTGGAGGTTATTCTTTCTAATCTCTTCTTCCTCTTTCTCTGCTTTATCAAGGTCAACTTGACATTCCTGCACAGTTTTTGATTTAATGTTTTCATCTTCTTTTGGAGCCATCAAGTTTCCAACAGGTCTGTTCAAGAGTTTTGGCTTTTTGACAACATTATTTTCTTTTTGAATATTCTGTTTTTTGTGTCTTTTAAAGAAGATTCCATTTGTCCCGTCCACAATAGTTATGAATAAATCGGACAAAAAAACAATAACAAATGCGGCAACTGCCACAATTCCTATCACTCCTAAAACACTTAAAAATGTATCCCAAAACATATCACTACCTCACTTTTCGAACACTTTTTATGTTATACAAATTCTACCACACTGCGATGAAAGTGTCAATATTAAAAATATTTTTGGACATTTTAATCATTTTATTCTTTCACTTCAAAGTCGGAAAAGATATCTCCATCAAAGTTTGGCACATATTTTTCAGTGGAACTTGACATTTCCTGCACAAAACCATTTTTAAATCCTAGATTTTTCACGTGCTGAGTGACCGCTCTATATTCAATTTTTTTCAATTTTCGGCTAAGATTTTCATCACAAAAGTCAAGGTTCATTGGTGTGTATTGGCTCATAATGCTGACATAAATGTCCACCCCAAATTCCTTTTTAATCTCGTCAAAAATTCTCTTGCTGTCGCTCACATTTCCGGGTAAGACAAGATGACGCAAGATAATTCCCCTCTTCATAACCCCGCCTAAAAATTCATCTTTCACAATCTCTCTTGCTTTTTTGATTGCTTTTTTACACACTTCAAAATAATTTTTCACTTTGGAATATTTGAGTGCCAAAGCATCATTAAAATATTTGACATCAAAAAGAAAAATGTCCACTAAACCTCTCATCTTCTCGATATTCTCCACTTTTTCATAGCCAGAAGAGTTCCAAATAACGCTTTTTTTAACGTTTGCTTTTGAAAGAGCAGTCAAAATTTTTGTAGTGTAATGCGTGGGCGTAATTAGGTCAATGTTTTCGACGTCGCTTTCGTCAATCATTTTAAAAAGTTTCACCAAGTCATTTTCGTTCACATCTTTTCCCGCACCATTATGCGAAAGAACATAGTTTTGACAATAACAACATTTTAGTGAGCAATGTGAAAAAAAGACTGCTCCACAACCCTTATTTTCAGGACATAAAACAGGCTCTTCACTAAAGAATTTCATCGCCTTGCCAATTCTTATTTTATCAAAATTTTTTCCGCAAAAAGGGGCTTTATCGTCGCAACCCCTTGGACAATCATTACATTTCATTAGTCGTATGGCCTTTCTTCGTTGCTGATAAAGCCATATGCCACTGAGTTTGGGCCTACATGTGCCCCAATGATAGGTCCCATAATTCTGAGTTCAGGCTTAATGCCATATTTTTCAAAAAACATAGTTTGAAGTTCTATTGCTAGAGGTTCATTGTCTGTGTGGACAATGGCAATGAAAGGAAATTCCTTGTTTAAAGTGAATTTTCCATAATCATTCACGATGGATCTCATTGCCTTTTTAAGCCCAATCTCTTTCCTGCAAACTTTGAGTTTGCCATCTTTACCAAATTCAATCACAGGTTTTACTTGAAGCAAAGAGCCAATGGTTGCAGAACTCTTTGAAATTCGTCCGCCTCGTGCCAAAAATTTTAAATCATTAGCCAAAATGAAATGTTGCATAAAATGTTTTATTTCGTTTAATTTTTCCACAGTTTCTTGGAGAGTTTTCCCCTCGTCTCTCATTTTCACAGCAGACAAAACAATAAAACCCTCGCCAACCGTTGTTGTATTACTCTCCACAGCAACATAATTTATGTCTGGAAAATTCTTTTTCACATTCTCAATCGCAACGTTTGCATTGTCCACAGTGGGACTAAGTCCATAACCCTGAGATATGTGTAAAGCAGTTTTCACACCATTTTTTGCCATTTCAGTGAACAGGTCAATGTGAGATTGCACGTTTAAGATTGATGTTTTTGCAATCACCCCACTTCGCAATTTATTATAAAAATCAATATATTCTTGGTTACTTTTATAATTGTCTTTTTCAACAATAACACTGTCGCCACACGTCAAAGTATATTCCAATGGAGTCATATAAAGCCCATTGTTTTTAAGTTCGTCTGCATAAAGGTCGCAGGTGCTATCCACAGATATTTCAAATTTTTTCATTAGTAATCCTCTTTTATATTATACTAAATTCCCCTAAAATTTTAAAGCAAAAACACAAATTAAAAATTAAATGTTGAATTTTTAATCATAAATTATTTTCAGCGTTAAAAAAGTTAAATTTTTTACAAAAATTTCACAAGAAATTCATTTGATTTTTAAAAATTATAATTTATGCCGAAATCTCGGCTGCTTCTTCGTTTCGTTTAAGACGCTTATATGCCATTTCAAGTTTTGGTCTATTAAGTCTCTGCACCAAAATTGGTGGAATTTGCAAGAAAATATTCACAATCATAACGGGAAAAACAATCGTTAAAAGAAAATTTCTTGGCAAAATGATTATGACAAGTGGAGCAAAAAACAAAGATACAATATGCATAATCTCAGCATAACAAGTTTCTTTAATAAATTTCATCATATATTTAGAATCAACATTTTCTTTCACAGAACTCTTGTCAAAAAACTTGAGCATTCCCCCAAGTTCTGGGATATTATCTTTCCATTTCTTAACTTTTAAAAAAGAGAACACCTTTTTTTCCCATTTTCTCACTTTAAAAAAATTTGATTTTTCATTAATTTTTCTTTCTGGAATTTGTCTAATCATAAAAGCACACAAGGCATCTATCAAAAAAGAGATGATGATTGCAAGCCATGTTATGTAGATTATTTCAAGTGCATTTGCTCCCAAATAGTTTTGTGCCCACAAAGAGTTACACAAAGCGGCGACATTGCCAGTCACAAAAATAATTGATAAATACAAAGCCATTTTTTCACCTCAAAACAATCAACAAATATTTCTTTTTTCCTAAATTTCTCTTTTATTATACAATATCTCCTTTTAAAAAAGCAACATAAAAAATATTAATCAAAATTCATTTTGATAATAAAAATAAATTTGATAAAATGATTTTTAGATAATTAATATATAATAAAATGTGTCTTATATAAAAGCGAGGAATATTAATGGAGCAAAAAAGAATTGCAAATATGCA
>CAYIZE010000072.1:0-3897 GCA_964367785.1 uncultured Christensenella sp. | reverse complement strand
GATAAAGAAACTCAGGCAGATGCAAAAGACTTATATAAAAAGTATAAAAATTATTCAAAAGACGAACTTGTAGATGAATTCCTTTCAACTTCCAAAGAAAAGATAAAAGAGGGCAGTTTGTCGAGTGAAAAAATTCGTAAGACGCTCGGCAGCGTTGCTCCCTATATGAATGCAAATCAAAAAAAATTTTTTGAGGACTTGATAAGTAAGTTAGATGAATAATTATTTAAACAAAATTTGTCTGGAACTATTAAATGTTGTAGAAATTAAGAGTGTTGAGATATATAACGACTGTGTTGTCTATGCAAAAAATTTTCAAAAACTGAAATTTGAGGCAAAAAAACAAGGGTTAAAGTTTTATGAATATTCTTTCATAAACGCCATTGGTGTCACTCTTTCTCAAAAACAAATTGTGAAATTTGCTAAAACGAGTGTTGTTGGGTTCATTGCCAAACAGACAAGAGTTTCCACGCAAATTGATGTTGCAAAGAAGATTTTAAACGTCAAAAACCTTTTAGACAATGATTGCACAGGCAAAAATGTTACCATTGCTTTCATCGACACTGGGCTTAACCCCCACATAGATTTTTGTGTGCCAAAAAATAGAATAATAAAATTTATTGATTTGATTAATGATCGAAAAAACTATTATGATGATAATGGACACGGAACGTATGTCACAAGTGTTGCTTGTGGAAGCGGGCTTGCAAGTGGAGGAAAGTTTTCAGGAGTGTCTCCAAAAAGCAACATTATTTCCATAAAGGCACTTGAGCAAAATGGCGAAACTGGTGCATATAAAATTTTAGAGGCGATGCAGTGGATCAGCGATAATTATAAAAAATTTGACATCAAAGTTGTGTGTATGAGTTTTGGAAGCACCCCACTTGGCAAAAATGACCCACTTGTTGTTGGAGCAGAAAGCCTTTGGAATATGGGGCTAGTTGTGGTGGCGGCTGCGGGAAATAGCGGGCCAGAAAATTACACCATCAAGTCCCCAGGGTATTCAAGCAAAATAATCACTGTCGGTGGCTTTGATGACAAGCGAGATGAAGGCGGGGAATTTGACAGAAGTAAGTTTGAGATTGCAAATTTTTCTTCTCGTGGTCCAGCAGGAATGTTCTTCAAACCCGACCTAGTCGCCCCAGCAGTGAACATCAAAGGGGCAGGTTTTAACAAAGAAACAAAGGAATTTTATGTCAAAATGAGTGGAACAAGTGTCGCCACGCCAATCATTGCGGGAATTTGTGCTCTCATCATTTCCAAAAATCCAAACATAAACCCCGACAGATTAAAAATCAAACTTGTCAATAATTGTTATAAATTAACCAAAAATCGAAATGAGGAGGGATTTGGAGTCCTTGACTTAACAGGCTTTTTTAACTAAATTTTAGCCGATTTTTGTGCCTAAAAAGATTTTTGACGGCAAAAGTCAAAAAGGCTTTTTTTGTTTGACAATAAATTTGATTAAAAGGTATAATGTGTTATGTGAAAAAATTTTTTACATGGAGAAAATATGGCTAAAAGTGATGTCGCAATTCTTGATTTTGGAAGTCAAAAACTTACCATTCTTATTGGACAAAAAGATGTGAATAACACTCTTAATGTGAAAGCCAAATATAGTGAGAATTATGAGGGTTTTATGGACGGCGAGTTCATTGAGCCAAAGAATTTGGAAAAGGCGATTTTTCACTGCATTCAAGGCGCACAAAGAGTCTGTGACATCAAGATTTCCTCACTCACTATTGGTGTTCCCACAGAGTTTTGCTTTTGCAAATGCTTCACAAACACTCAAACTTTTTTAAAACCAAAAAAGATTACTAAAAAAGATATTGACGAGTTGTTTAATGAGGCAAAAGCAGATTATCCCAACTTTTCGGTGATAAATCAAGATTCTGTTTATTATGTTTTGGGTGACAATATCAAGATTAAAAATCCTATTGGACAAGTCGAAAGCAAAATTTCAGGGTGTTTATCGTTTCTCTATGCAAAAAACAGTTTTCTCGTGAAAGTTTCAAACATTTTGAATAAACTGGGCATTTTAAAAATTAATTTTGTATCCTCAATATATGCTCAATCGCTTTATCTTTTTGACGAGGAACAGCGAGATCGCTATGTGTTACTGGTGGACTGTGGCTATATAACAACATCTGTCGCACTCATTCGTGGCAGAGGAATGCTCAATCTTTCAAGTTTTTCTTTGGGTGGAGGATACATTTCAGCAGACCTTTCAAAATGTCTCAAAATTTCTTTTCAATCGGCAGAGGAACTGCTCAAAAAAGTTGTTCTGTGCATTGAACCAGACGAAAACGATTCCTATGACATAATGGTGGACGCTCAGGCAATTCCCATCTCTATGAAAGTGGCAAACGCCATTGTGGAAAGCAGAATTGAGATGATTGCCCAAGGCATCAAAAAGTGTTTTAATCTTTGGCAATACAACTTTCCAGATTTCATCTCAATCAATCTAACTGGCGGAGGACTATCATTTATCAAAGGCGGGAAGAACATTCTTTCAAAACTTCTCGGCAAAAATGTGGAGATAACTTCTGTTCCATATTCTCAGCATAACAAACCAAACTTTTCATCATCAATGTCGGTTCTAAATTTTGCAATCAACAATAAATAGGAAAATTGGAGGAAAATATGTATTCATCAAATAGCATCAGTCAGGTGGCAAATATTAAAGTGGTGGGCATCGGAGGCGGTGGCAACAACGCAGTGAACAGAATGGTGGCAGCAAACATCACCAGCGCTGAGTTTGTGGCAATCAACACCGACAAACAAGCCTTACTTATGAGCAAGGCAACTCACAGAATTCAAATTGGAGAAAAACTCACAAGAGGTCTTGGCGCAGGCGCAGACCCTGAGATTGGACAAAAAGCCGCTGAAGAGAGCAAAGCAGTTATCACTGAAATGCTCAAAGGGTGTGACCTTGTTTTCATCACCGCAGGAATGGGAGGTGGCACAGGAACAGGCGCTGCTCCAATCGTTGCCCAAATTGCAAAAGAGATGGATATTTTAACCATTGCTGTTGTCACAAAACCTTTCAATTTTGAAGGCAGAAAGAGAATGGAAAATGCAGAAAGAGGCATTGAAAACCTCAAAAAATATGTGGACACACTTGTCATCATTCCAAACGACAAACTCCTTAAAATTGTGCCAAAAGGCACTCCAATCGTGGAAGCATTCAGGTGTGCTGATGATGTTTTAAGACAAGGAATTCAAGGCATTTCCGACCTTATTGTCACCCCAAGCCTCATCAATCTTGATTTTGCAGATGTCAAAACAATTATGAAAGATAAAGGTCTTGCACATATGGGAATAGGACGAGGAAAAGGCGAAAATAAAACAATCGACGCCGTTCGTCAAGCCGTGCAAAGTCCACTTCTTGAAACAAACATTGAGGGAGCAACGGGCATTTTGCTTAATGTTAAAGGTGGACTTGATTTGCCTATTGATGAAGTGAATGAGGCCGCTAACTTGGTGAGAGAAGTCGTTGATCCAAATTGCAATATTATTTTTGGAGCAGGAGTGGAAGACGGACTTAGTGAACAAGTGGAAATCACTGTCATTGCCACTGGTTTTCACAACAAAAGTTTTGAACAACCAAAAGAAACAGTGAAAGAGAAAAATGTTGTGCCAAGAATGAACTTTAATTTTGGAATGTTCAACTCTCAAGATAATGCTCAAAATAATTCAAAAATGGAGACTAATGAGCATGCCGAGGAAAGACAAGTTCCAAACCTCACTTCTGTTGTTCAAGTTGATGAAGATGATGATCATGTTCCACCATTTTTAAATAAACTTCGTAATAAAAGATAATTAAATTTGGCATTAGAATTTGAAAATTTTTTACTAATATTCATATAAAAAATTTACATAAAACCAAGCTAAAAA
>CAYIZE010000071.1:0-3901 GCA_964367785.1 uncultured Christensenella sp. | reverse complement strand
AATCAAGATTTGGCAGAAAACAAAGACAATTTTAATGTAAAAGAAAAAACTTCAAATAAACAAGGTTTTATTTCACCCAAACAAGAGGAAACATTGGAATTTTAGAAATTAAAAAGCATTAATTTTTAAATAATGATAATTAAAAAAGAATTACGTCTTGTAATTCTTTTTTTAAATTGTCTTCCTCTAAAAAGAGTGTATTTACAAGTTAATATTCTTGTGGTAAAATATATAACGAATATTAAGGGGAAATTGATAATGAATAAATTAGCAGAGGAAATTGAAGAAAATCTTGATGATATTGAATATTATTTGAGTGATTTTTATGAATTTAACGACGAATACAAAGAAAAATTAGAAGAAATCAATTCAGATAAATCTAAAAATACATTTCAAAAAATTATTTTAAGAACAGAACTTTCATTAGAACATAAAAAAGATGAGAAATATTTAGATGGTATTTTGGATGATTTTAAAGATATAAAAAAATCAAAACTGTTATTTTTTATGGGTTCTATTCAGGAGTTTGTGCCAATTGAAACAAACTCAACTGAAACATCTCAAAAGAAAGTTGTCAAAACATATGATTGCTATTATTTATGTGACGTAGATCATGTCGAACGCGTTTTAAGACCCACAATTTTTGGAAAAGAAACAAAAAGAGTTAAGATAAAAAATGAAATTGATATTCACTCACATTTTGATTTTATTGACAAATTAAACAATAAAATTAATAAAGAAGACTTGAAAAATTATGTTAATGATATGATTGAAAAAAACGATTTTCAAACTTGGGACGAACTTAGAACTGCTATCGTTATGGATTTAGAAAAAAATAAAGATATGTCAAAAGAAGAAGAGGATACTTTGGAGTTTTAATAATAAAAATTATTTTTGAGTGAAAAAAAGAATTATAATAATTAATTCTTTTTTTTAATCTAATTTTTTCAAAAGACTCAGCATTTACATTACCATGCTTTTATGATAGAATAGAATATAATATAAAATTAAAAAGGGCTGATACGAATGAATAAATTACTTTTAGAAAAAGAAGCAAATATTAAAAATTCAAAAATCTATATGAGAGATCATGTTGAATGTAAGAGAGAATATATTGAACAAATAAATGAGATTACATCTGACGAGACTAAAAACACATTTCAAAAGATTATTTTAAAATCAAAGCTAAATAAAGAGCGTGAAAATAATGTTAGATGTTATAACAAAATAGCCGATAGATTGATAAGCATCAATGATTCAAAACTTATATTTTACATAGGTTCGAGTGTCCATAATGAAAAAACGAGAGATTATTATTATGCTTTTGATAAAGACCGCGTTTCTTACATCGAAAGGTCTTCCAAATTAGGTAAAACAAAAGAAAGAGTTGCGATAATTGATGAAATTAACGCTGATAATCTTCTAAACCACTATAATATTAGAAAAATTATGATAGAATTAAATAATTATGTTGAATATATGATTAAAGAAAACGATTTTCAAACTTGGGACGAACTTAGAACTGCAATCATTCAAGATTTATCAAAATATAAAAATATATCATCTAAAAAAGACAGTTTTTCAACAAAAAAAGATGAAGTATTGGAACTATAATGATATAAAAGAATTGTATCTTAAACAATAATAATTAAAAAGGAATTATATTTTGTAATTCTTTTTTTTGTAAATAATTAATTTTAAGAAATATTTGATTTATATTTATACTTATTCTATGTTTATAAAATTTTTTCAATGACATATGTTGTCTTATATTTTTGTTTATACTAAAATTGTTTTGTGAGTGTTGTGAGGGGGGGGAAGAAGATTTTGGAAGATAGAGTTTATTATGTTATTGATATGAAATCATTTTTTGCCTCGGTGGAGTGTGCCGAACGCGGATTAGACCCGATGGTAACAAACCTTGTCGTTGCCGATGAGGAGCGATCAAAAGGCACTATTTGCTTGGCAGCCACTCCCGCACTAAAAAAGTTGGGTGTGAAAAATCGTTGCCGACTTTTTGAAATTCCAAAGGGAATTGACTACATCATCGCCAAACCTCGAATGAAAAAGTACATCGATTATTCTGCAAATATCTATGCTATTTATCTGAAATATATCGACAAAAATGACATTCACACCTATTCAATCGACGAATGTATCATCGACGCCACTGACTATTTAAAGCTCTATAATCTAAAAGCAAAGGAATTTGTTCAAAAGTTGATGACAGAAATTATGGAAACTTTGCACATTCCATCCAGTGCTGGCATTGGGACGAATATGTATCTTGCAAAGATTGCCCTTGACATTACAGGCAAAAAATGTCCCGACAGAATTGGCTGGCTGAATGAGGAAAAATATCGCAGCACTCTCTGGACTCACACTCCTCTGAGGGATTTTTGGCAGATATCTTTTGGCACTGAAGAAAGGCTTGCAAAATATGGAATATATGATATGGAACGACTCGCTCATTTTGATGAAAACATTTTGTATAAGGAATTTGGTGTGAATGCAGAACTCCTCATAGACCACGCTTGGGGAAGGGAAAGTTGCCTGATGAGTGACATCAAAAGTTATAAATCAAAGTCAAAATCAATCTCATCTTCGCAAATTCTACCTTGTAACTATAGTTTTCAAGAAGCAAGAACAGTCCTAAAAGAAATGATACAAAACGGATGCTATGATTTAACAAACCAAAATTTTTCGACAAGTTTCATACAAATTTTTGTTGCATATGGCGACATTCGTGGCGATATTTCAAAAGGAATTCAGCATTTGAATGCAAACACAAATCTCTATTCTATCATTGCAAAAAGTGCAGATAAAATTTATAATGAAGTTGTGGACAAATCTCGACCAGTGAGGAAAGTTGGATATGTCTTTATGGACATCACTTCTGTTGATTGTGAGCAATATGATTTTTTCACTGACTTAAATAAGGTTAAAAAAGAGAAAAATATGGTAAAAACTGTGCTTGATGTAAAGGAAAAATATGGAAAGAATTCGCTTATAAAAGGCCTAGATTTAGACGAAAAAGCAACCCAAAGAGAGCGAAATATATTAATTGGAGGGCATAAAAGTGGAGAGAATTAAGATGTCACGCCAAAATCGTGCTAAGCAATTTGCACCATTTGACGCATTGAAAGGGCTTCAACTTTCCCTAAGAGAAAAAGAAAAAGAACACGAAAAAGAAGTTAAGAACAAACGTCTTTTTGAAAAATTTGAGGACGACGCTTAACAAAAATTAAAAAATTAGCATAGAACACAATATGACTGAATACATTTTAATTTTTGACAGCGGAAGTGGTGGAAAATATGTCTTGAATGAACTCAAAAAAATTATGCCACATGAAAATTATATTTTTTTTTGTGATATGTTTAATTGTCCTTATGGCAATAAAAAAATTCAATCTCTAAAATTAATTGTGACAAAATCACTTGAAAAACTTCTTAAAACATATAAAATAAAATTGATTGTCATCGCTTGTAACACGATAAGTAGCCTCTTTAAAGATGAATTTTTAAATCGTTTTTTAAATTGTCCTATTTTGTTTGTTGAGCCAGAATTAAATGATAAAATTTTAAAAAATCCCACTCTTGTGATTGCAACGTCAAACACAATAAAAAATAATATAAATATAAAAAAATATAAGGGAAGTACCAACCTCTTTTTGCAAGGATTTGGAACTCTTGCCATTAAAATTGACAAATGCAACGGTGACTTTGGCGAAATAAAGGGTGTTTTAAACACTCAACTCACAAAATTTAAAAATTATGAAATTAAAAATGTTGTTCTAGGTTGCACTCATTATAATTACATAAAAAATGAGATAGAAAGTGTTTTTGAGAAAAAGTTAGTTTTTTATGAAAACAGCACAAAAATTGCTAAAAAAGCAAAGAA
>CAYIZE010000070.1:0-3957 GCA_964367785.1 uncultured Christensenella sp. | reverse complement strand
TTTTTATGTTAATTTTCTTTATTAAATTCTAATTTTTTTATTACTTTTTTATTACTTTTTTATTACTTTTTTATTATTATTTTATTGTTTTTTGAATATTTTTTATTGTGTGACGATTTCTACTTTTTATCTTTGACTATCACCGTGCCGTCGGAGTTAATCTCAACGGTGTCTCCAGTTTCGACTGATGAAAGAAAATCTTCTCCCAACCTGTCGATGGCAATAAGTCTGTTTTTCTCCCAATTCTTTGCAAGCACAACTCCACTCGCAGCAAGGCTATCAATACTTTCTGAAAACAGCATTGCGGAGGGATTTATTCCCATTGAACAAATTGCTTGAATGACCATTCCTCCTGTTGTTGAACCGATTGTTTTTGGTAAACACAAGATTTTTCCTGTGAGAACTTTATTAAAAATATCTTTATTATTTTGATCCGAACAAATGACAATCTTAGATTTTTTAAGTGCACTTTTTTGAAAAGTCGCAAGAGTGTTCACTCCTTGTCTTGACACGACTGCTTCGCCTGTGAAATCTCCAGCACAAAGAACTCTTCCTTTAAATGTTTTCATTTGCTTTTCCTCCTGTGATAATATTCAAAATATCTTCATCTTTATAATATCTTGAAGAAGAATATGTGCGAAGTTTGTTTGACGAAGTGATGATTTCTTTCTTTCCTGCAAGCGGATTATTCGTGTACATAAGCGGGCAAATACTGCTAATTTTCACTCCTGTTGCAATTAATTTTGCATAGTTATCAGTTTCTTTAAATTTTTTGGCAACTTGCGGACTTGTGGTGAAAATTGTTCGAACACAAACTTTCTTTTGTCCGTTTTTTGCAAGCGAAGAAACAACTTTTTCTGTCCAATCGTTCATCTGCGAAAATGTCAAATGAGGACAACCAATGAAGCAAAGTTTTGGTTTTGCAGATTTATTTTTCCATAAAATTGGATAATTTTTATAGACTTCTTCCAAAGTCTCGTCGGTGATAACATATTTTTTTGGATTGTCTTTTATTAAAGTTCTGCCCATTTTCACTGCTTCTGGCGTGAGATTTTCAATGTGATAAAGTCCCACCGAACCATTTGAAGCCGTGGCTGCACCAAAATCTTTAAGGTATCCTTTAACCTCGTCATTTAATGTTGTGCCTAAAAAATTATCTAACCCGATAACATATGGAACATCTTCCATTACTTTCATTCCAATGGCACTGCCAAGGATTTGTGCTTCTGGAAGATGAGAGGTTTTGACTTCCACAATATAGTCCGCTTTTCTCCCGTCGTCAGTTAAGAGTCCAAACTCTGGGACTTTGCCTAAAATGGCATAAAAAAGGTCAAGAACACCGCTATTTCTGTTGCAACGAGCACCGATAACAGAATTGACATAAACAACTGCTGAACTCTCCGCCCAACCTAAGATATCCCCCTCTTTTGGAGTGTTGCCCACTTCGGGGAGATATGACGTGCAAGTGAAACTATCCGTGTCTTTTAGTCCTATTTTTTTTAATTGCTCTTCATAATGTTTTTGTTTGCTATACATAATTTTGCTAAATATTAATTTATCTAAAAGCCCACATTTCACATTTTTATAGTCAATCGGTCTTGGGTCCATTGTGAAAGGCATTTTAGTTTTTATTCCTGCAGAGATAATTTCTTCATTAATTCTATAAATTGGCTTTAAAACTCCCAGCCCAAAAGATGTGACAAAATGACTGCCGTGAGTCGTGTTGACAAGCCGTTTTGCTCCAAAAATATCACCAAATTCAACAACTGTTCTCATAATCTTTGCAAGAGTTTCGCCCTTTTTTCCATCATAAATTTCTTGTTCATCTTTGGTTAATTTCATTTCATTTTTCTCCCATTAAATTTTTTCAGCAACTTCCCATGCTCTCCAAACAACCGTTCTTAAATTGCCAACATGGCTGGCATCTCCAACAAGGTGAATATTCTTTGACTTTTGAAAAACAGGAGCAGGAGTGTAGCCCACCGACATTATTATACTGTCGGCTTTCACTTTCGACTCGCTTCCATCTCTATTCTTAATGTGAGCAACTCCATTCACAAATTTAACAACGCTGGACTCCAAGCGGACGTCCACTTTATTTGTTTTAAAATAATCTCTTAGATATGATGAATTTGCAAGGCAAACGCCTTTAACTGCAATTAAATCGTTCTTTAACTCCACAATAATTGGAGTTTTGCCCTTTCTGTGAAGGTCGTATGCAATCTCGCAACCTGTTAGTCCTCCGCCTAAAATGAGAACTCTTTCACCTACTTCAACGCCTTTCAAATAGTCGAGAGCGTCAATCGCCTTTTCGCTCCCCTCAAAATGCAGAATGCGAGGAAGAGAGCCAGTTGCAACAACAATTTCGTCTGCGTCAAGAGTTGAGATGCCTTTCACTTCGGTGTTGAACTTCACTTCAATTTTTAATTTCTTAACTTGATTGATATACCATTTAAGAAGCATTCTGTCATTTTCTTTAAAATCAAGGACAGAGGCAGGTAGAAACACTCCTCCTAATTTGTCTGTCTTTTCATAAATTGTGACTTTATGTCCACGAAGTGTGGCAATCCTTGCTGTTTCCATTCCGCCGACACCACCGCCGATTACTGCAACTTTTTTTGGATTTTTGGCTGGAACAATTTTGAACTTGCCGTCATTCATAGTCTGTGGATTTATGGCGCACCTGCACATATGCATTGTATCGTCAAAATCCTGAAGATTGGCAACGCCTTTATAGTGTGCCATATTAAAACAACCATTGTGACAAAAAATGCAAGGTTGAATATCCTCTTCTTTGCCATTTTTCAACTTTGTCACCCAAGCAGGGTCGACAAGGAATTGTCTTGCGACACCCATTGCGTCTATGCCGTTTTTCTCAATAGATTTTTCTGCAATTTCAGGAGTCATTTTACCTGCACACACCACTGGAATATCCACGAATTTTTTGATATGTTCCACATCTTCAAGATTGCAATTTGTTGGCATATATGCTGGTGGATGAGCCCAATACCAAGCGTCATATGTTCCATTATCACAATCTAGCATATCATAGCCTGCGTCTTGAAGATATTTCGCTGCTTTTTCGCTTTCCTCCATATCTCTGCCCGCTTCCACAAATTTCTCTCCTGGCATTGCACCTTCGTCGAAACCCTTTGTTTTACTGACGACACTATATCTGAGTGCCACAGGAAAATCTTTGCCACATTCTTTTTTAATCTCTTTCACAATCTCAACAGGAAAACGGTAGCGGTTTTCAAAACTTCCACCATATTCGTCTGTCCTCTTGTTTGTGTATTCTGTCGTGAACTGATCTAAAAGGTAGCCCTCGTGAACGGCGTGAACTTCAATTCCGTCGATGCCTGCTTCTTTACATAATTTTGCAGTTTGCCCGAAAGAATAGATAATCTTTTCAATCTCTTTTTTTGTGATTGCTCGGCATTTAATCGTTTCGTCCCATCTTGATGGAAGTTCGCTTGGCGATGCACTGCAATATGACATATTCATAATTGGCTTTGCAAGAGTGCCCAAAAATTTATTTTTGGCAAGCATTTTCATATTTTCTGGGATAGCAAAAGATCTGCCAAAACCTGCAGTTAGTTGAATAAACATTTTAGCCCCTGTCTTGTGAAATTCTGTCATATATTCTTTTAACTGTTTAAACTTTCCTTTCCCTTTGTGAAGCCAGTTTCCAAACATCACATCTTTGACAGGTGCAATTCCTGGAATAACAAGCCCAACTTCATTTTTTGCGATTTCAAGAAGTAAATCTGCCGCTAGTTTGTCGAAATGATTTTTTTCCATCCAGCCAAAAATTGACGTTCCACCCATTGGGCATAGTACAACTCTGTTTTTAATCTTCAAATTGCCTATTTTCCAAGATGTGAAAAGAGATTCGTATTTTTTTTCCATATTTCCTCCATACTTTCCTTATATTTTATATTATTAGCAAAAAAAAAC
>CAYIZE010000069.1:0-3970 GCA_964367785.1 uncultured Christensenella sp. | reverse complement strand
GATAACATTTTTTTCACAGAGGCAAAGGATAATGTCTTAAAGTTCATTGCAAAAGAATTTCCAAATATGCCTGAAAACTTCATAGGTGTTCTAATCAGCAATATCTACAAGTTTTGCAGTTATGAGGAGGAAGGACAGAGAATAAAGCCTAATATTGTCCTAACGAGCAACATTGAACTTGTGAACAAATTCATTCCAAATTGTTTTAAAATGCAGATGTTTAGCGATGATGATGAGAAGATGTTTAATGCTCGCCTCAAATCTCTTTTTATGTTTTGCAAAAAAGACTGGTTCACCTACATTGAAATGAAAGACGGAAAGTTTAACTATGGAATTTGCAAAGTTTTCAACAGCATCAAAGAAAAGCCTTTCAATCAATTAGTGTTTGAAAATGACTCTCTTGCAAATCTAGAAAAATTCAGTTTAATTTGCCTTAATACTCTCAGTTCATATGCCATTGGACTTAGAGGAATGCGTGGAAGCGACATCATCATAAACTTTTCAATTAATGATTCTAATTTTTTGAATAGGGAAAGTGTGTATAAAAGATTTGCAAACGCAAGTTTTTCAAAAATGAAAACAACAAAAACAAAATTGAGTGAAATTAAAATCTTGTTTGAAAACATTTTAAAGCACGCTCAAAACGACATTCACGGGGCAATCTGCGTTGTTATCGATAAAGATTATAAGGATAAAGGATTTTTTAATGACGGCATATGGCTGAGTGAACCCATTGAGTTCTCAAAATCATTCTTAATGTCAAAGAGTTTTTCGGAGGTGAAACTGACAAACATCGCCGAGATGTTCATCTCTATGCTCAATTTTGATGGAATAACAATTATAGACAATGCAGGAAGAATTCGTGCGTATAATGTGTTCATAAAGCCTGAAAGATATTCTGCCCAACGCATTCTTGGGGGTGCAAGAAGAAGGGCTGCATATGGAATTATCAATTCAAGTATGAAAAAAATAGTGGGAGTTTACTTCCATTCGCAAGATGGAGACATGTTTTATGAGGAGGTTAAACAATGAAAGCAAATTGGAATGATGCTAAGAAAAAGTGCAATATATCAGATCGTTCGTTTGAGGAAATTGTGGACGCAGAGGGGTCTCTTTTAACGCAGGAAGATAAGGACTTTGTGATGAGTTCTTTTAATGCTGGAATGTATAATTATGTTGTGGAATATGTTTATAATAAAAGTGTGAAAATTCTTCAAGATGTCGTGTTTTCCATTGGTGAAGACATAGTGGTGAACATCACTCATTGGATTGACAGGAGTTACATTTCAAACTTTTTTGACATCTTTGTTCTTCGTTTGGCGTGCGATTTTGACTTGATTTCAAAAGATGAAAAACTAAAAATTTTGCAGATTATGCAGGTGCTTCAAAAGAGAAATGATAGCGACTTAATCACGGGTGAGATTGACAAGGAAAAAGCAAAGTATTTCATCATAAGTCTTTTTGATGCCATTCTATATAAGGACTTCACACCTTTCACAAAAAGTGTTGTTGAGACTCTTGAATGTTTGGAAAAAGTTGTGATACTGCCTTATTCTGACATCTACACCGAGATTATGGAGTCGACAGATAGACGGAAAAATCTATTTATTCGAATTATGTTTGCAATGCTTAAAACTGCTGACGAGAAGAAAGATGATGGGTTTAAAATTATTTATCAAAATGCAAAAAATCTCTTTCCCTTTATGTGGGACTCAGAGAGCCTGAATGAAAAGAAATTCATATCCTATTATCTTAAAACAGCAGGGGAAGATTCTTTGATTAAAAAAGTTTTTTCAGAGATTTCTCTTCAAATCAAACTTAACGATTTCAACACAGATGTAAGCATTGTGACAAAGATTTTGAAAAGTTGCCAAGAGGTTCTTTCCAGCCATTTCAGTGTGCATAATCACAAAGATGAGGTGGCGGGAATGATTAGGCTTTCTGAAGTGGAGTTTTTCCCAAACTATTTTTTACGAAGCGTTATCACGCCTTGCATAGTCACATATTTGGGCAACGAGTCTGGATTTTTGTTCGATTCAAGGCAAATTGCACAGCAAATTTTTGAAAAAATTACTTCTGAAAAATGGACTTTTTATTTCAAGAATTTCTTTGTTAATGATGACTTTGTTCAAATGACCTTGCTCCTTAATGAGCATTGTTTGAAAGACTGGTGCAGTCTCATTAAAAAAGCAAACGTTGACGAGGGTGAAATTGCAGATGAAGATGTGAAAAATCTTTTGATTGCATCTAAAAAACAAAATTTTGAAGAAGTGGCGACACTTGTTAAAAGTCTATATTATCGCTAAAAAACTAAAATTTTGGAGGAAAGATGAATAACGATAAAATTGAAGAAGACATTGAAAAAATTAATAAAGAAGCAAGTGAAAATATTTATAGATTGATTGATAAAGGTGAAGAAAAATATTTGGATCAGGTGCGAGATATTGCAAAAGAAATTAAACGTGAAGATAAAAAAATTGTGCTTGTGAGCGGACCATCATCAGCAGGAAAGACAACCACATCAGAAAAAATTTATAATGAACTCAGAAACATAGGCGTGAATTCCCTTGTACTTAATATGGACGAATTTTTCTTTGACATCGATTCTGTGCCTTTAAGAGAGGACGGGTTTGCAGACATCGAGAGTATGATTGCCGTTGATGTAATCACCATTAGGAAGTGTCTTGGTGAAATCTTAACAAAGGGCGAAACATTCACTCCTCAATATGATTTTTTCACCCATAAACGAAAGAAAGAATGGCTTTTAAGAAAGTTTGCAAAACACGAAGTGATAATTATGGAAGGTATTCACGCACTTAATCCAAAGATTATTGAAGGTCTTGAACTTGAGAAAATCTATAAAGTCTATGTCCATTGCTCCACCGACTTTGTGTTTAAGAAAAAGAAACTTTTTCACGCTCGCCAGTTGCGACTTTTAAGAAGAATTGTTCGTGACGAGAGGGATAGAAGTGTTTCAGTTGAGGAAACTTTAAATCTTTGGAGCGAAGTGTGCAAGGGTGAAGACAGAAATATTCGCCCCTTTAAAGATTCTGCGGATTATTTTTTAAATTCAACACATTCCTACGAGCCACTTTTATATAAAGACTTGCTGACGGAAAGATTTGAAAAATTGAAAGAATTGCCCGAGATTGAAGTTTTTCTTGAAAAATTCAAACTCTGTGCAAGCGTTCAAAAAAGATTTGTTCCAAAAGAGAGCCTAATAAGAGAATTTATCGGGAATGATTAACCAAAATGGCTTTGACATTATAGATTTTTAGAAATTTTTAATTTGTCTTGAAAAAGCACCTTGAAAGTATTTCTGACTTTATTGCAATCAAATAGGCTGAAGAATACTTTTGAAAAATTATTTTAAAACATAAGGGAGAAAAAATTGTTTAAAAAACATTTTAGTGAACAAGAAAAAATTTATATTAATATATTAAAAGGACATAGAAAAAACATAAAACAAGCCTTTGAATTATTGCAGGATAATTTTAGTGAACTTTTTGCTAATATAAGTAAAAAAGAATTAAAGCAATTAAGAAAACAAATTAATAATCACGACTTGTCTAAATTTTGCAAAGAAGAATTTGAGGCATATAGCATACATTTTTGTGGTGAAGATAAAACAGAGATTTCAAAAAATAATTATGAAATGGCGTTGCTTCATCATCATCACAATAACCCTCATCACTTTCAATATTGGCTTTTAAATGATAATGACGGGCAATCAAAAGCCTTAGATATTCCACTTAATTATTTTATTGAAATGATTTGTGATTGGTGGTCTTTTAGCATTGAAAAAGGAAATTTGTCTTATATAAATAATTGGTATGAAAGTTATAAAGATAAAATTGTTCTTTCTGAAAAGACAAAGTCTATTGTTGAAGATATATTAATTAAAATTAAAGATAAATTCAAAGCAAATGAGCAAACTTTATAACCTAAATATTTATAAGTTGATTAAAAT
>CAYIZE010000068.1:0-3990 GCA_964367785.1 uncultured Christensenella sp. | reverse complement strand
GTTTGTTTTGTTTTGTTTGTTTTGTTTTGTTTGTTTTGTTTTGTTTGTTTTGTTTTGTTTGTTTTGTTTGTTTGTAAAAATAATATTCTTTAGAAAAATAAAAAAATGTTCCACGTGGAACATTTTTATTTCAAATAATAACTTTTAATATTAAATCAATCTTTTTTTTCAAATTTTACAATAAATTCATTAATTCTGTCTAAGTCATCACGAGAAAAATAGTTAATTAAAATTTTACCCTTATTGTCATCGCCATTAATCATAACCTTGGTGTTTAAGACTCTTTGCATTCTATGTAATAATTCTTTTAATTCCGGACTTTGGTGTGGCTGTGAACTTTTTGCTTTTGCAGATTGAAGTTGTGCACCATGGGAAAGTCTTTCGAGATCTCTAACTGTAAGTTTATTTTCAACAGCAATCTTTGCAAGTTCAACTTGTTTTTGTTTATCTTCAATGGCAACAAGACATTTTCCATGACCTGCCGAAAGAATATTTTTTTCAATTAATTCAATTACTTCTGGCATTAAAGACAATAATCGTAAAGTGTTTGCAACAAGCGAACGGCTTTTACTTATACTACTAGACACTTCTTCTTGAGTTAAAGAGTAATCTTCCATAAGTTCTTTTATCGCTCGAGCCGCCTCAATGGGATTAAGGTCTTCTCTTTGAAGGTTTTCAATTAAAGAAATCTCTTTTATTTGTTTAGGAGTGTATTTCCTGATTATAGCAGGAATAGTTTTTTTGCCAGCAATAATTGAAGCTCTGAATCTTCTCTCACCAGCAATTATAATAAAATGATTGTTCTGATGTTCGTTGACAATGATGGGTTGAATAACTCCATGAATTTTAATAGATTCAGCAAGTTCTTTTAAAGACTCTGCATCAAATTTTTTTCTGGGTTGGTTTTTATTTGGTTCAATAAGACGAATATCAATTTCTTCAACGCCATTTGATATTTTAGAAATATTTAATTCATTTGAAGATTTAGATTCAACAACTTCGCTCTTTTCTTCAATCTTCGTTTCATTATCATCATAAATTGAAAATAATGCATCTAAACCTCTCCCTAATCCTCTTTTCATTTTTGTATCGTCCTTTTATTTTAAAATTGATTTATCCACAAATTTTTGAAAAATGTTGATAACTCTATACCGAACTATTATTCATAAAATTATTTAAAAAATAAATATTGAGCAACATTAATGAATTGTTGAGCAGAACGTCAATTCATAAAAAAATTATTTAGTTATATCTTTATAACTATCATTATTTCTAGTCAAAAATTCTTTTGCAAGTTCGAAATAAGACACTCCGCCTTTACTTTTAGCATCATATGCAAGAATTGGTTTGCCGTGGCTTGGAGCCTCAGCAAGACGAATGCTTCGTGGAATAGCGGTTTTAAAAACTTTTTCGCCAAAAAAACGATGAATTTCTTGTGAAACTTGTTGAATAAGATTTGACCTATTATCTTTCATCGTTAAAATAACTCCTTCGACGTCAATATCTGGATTCAAATGCTTTTTCACGAGTTTAATAGTGTTCATTAGTTGACTCAACCCTTCAAGTGCAAAAAATTCACATTGAATAGGAATCAAAACTGAATTGCAGGCTGTGAGAGCATTCACCGTAAGAAGTCCAAGTGATGGAGGGCAGTCAATAAGAAGATAGTCATAATTATCACTAACTTTTGCTAAAATATTTTTGACAATATGCTCTCTGTCCATCATAGAAACAAGTTCAATCTCAGAACCCGCTAAATCAACAGTTGCAGGAATAATGTCCAAATTCTCGAAATTTGTTCTTTGTATAACGTCTTTGACGTCTTCATCGCCATTAATTGCGTCATATAATGTTTTAATTTTTAATGATTTATTGATTCCCAGTCCGCTTGTAGCGTTACCCTGAGGATCCATATCAATCACTAATACTTTTTTACCGAGCTTTGCAAGATATGCCGAAAGATTTATGCATGTTGTTGTCTTGCCAACTCCGCCTTTTTGATTTGCAAATGAAATAATTTTCCCCATAACTCACCTAACTAATTTTTATTATAGCAAAAAGGGAATAAAAAAACTATCAAATTTCATCTCTTAATGAAATATAAACAATATTATTATTAAAATTATATCTTTTCAGGATATTGGTTTTAACCGAGGAGCATTTTTTCCACGCGGAAAAATTTTTGGTGTGATAAATATTTTTTTAATACAAACAGCACTTCTTTTCATATCTTCAAACTCATAACTTTGCAGTTTTTCAAACTCTCCACCAAGTGTTTTTATTGCAACTTTGGAATTATTCAGTTCTTCTTCAATGTTTTGAGATTTATAAGCCAAGAATATTCCGCCTATTTTCACAAAAGGCAAACAAAATTCGCTAAGTACGCTCAAATCTGCAACAGCTCTGGCAATGCAAACATCAAATTTTTCTCTAAATTCCCTTTTTGATGCTAAATCTTCCGCTCGAGAATGAATGATATTTATATCTTTTAATTCTAGTTTATTAGCGACTTCCTGAACGAATAATAACTTTTTTTGAACACTGTCAACGAGAGTAAATTTTAAATCTGGACGAATTATTTTTAAAGGTAGACTTGGAAATCCAGCACCACAGCCTATATCTATTATGGAAGCATTTTCAGATAATAACTTTTCAGGAAGAACACTGTCAAGAAAGTGCTTTATAATCACCTCTTTTGGCTCAGTTATAGCAGTCAAATTCATCTTACTGTTCCACTCTATAAGAAGATTAAAAAGAATTTCGAATTGTGAAATTTGATTTGAAGATAATTCAATATTATATTTCTCAAAAATAGTAATTAAATCATTTTTAAAACTCATTATTTTTTCCTTTTTTGCTCGATAGTGACAGATATATTGTTAGAACAGAGATGTCTGCAGGCGACACTCCGCTGATTCTACTGGCTTGCCCTAAGGAAAGTGGTTTAAATTTGTTGAGTTTTTGCATAGCCTCAATTCTAAGCCCTTTAATTTGTTTATAGTCAAAATTTTGGTCTAATTTTATATTTTCATTTTTCTTCATTTGCGAAATAAGTATGTCTTGTCTTTTAAGATAACCCTCATATTTTACTTCTGTTTCAACATATTTCAAGACATCATTTGGTAAATCTTTAAAAATACCAAAACGATTTTTTAAGTCGAAAATTGAGACACTGTTTCGCTTCAAACACTCCTTTGCGTTGCAAATAATTGTGGAAAAATTCTCATTCTTTTCATCTAAAAAAGCTCTTACTTCTTTTGCAGGAAGAGAAGTGACGAGTTGGCTTTTTGCTTTTTCAATTTGCTTAATCTTTTTCAAGAAAATGTTATAACGATTTTTTGTGACTAAACCAATGTCATACCCAATTTGAGTGAGGCGAATGTCGGCATTATCTTGACGTAGGAGAAGTCTATATTCCGCGCGACTTGTCATCATTCGATATGGCTCATTTGTCCCTTTAGTAACGAGGTCGTCAATCAAAACACCAATATATGCCTGATCTCGCCTGAGGATTAGCGGTTCTTTGTTTTTAAGCTTGTTGCTCGCATTTATTCCCGCAATAATTCCCTGAGCAGCAGCCTCTTCATATCCGCTTGTCCCGTTAACCTGCCCAGCAAAGAATAAACCCAATATTCTTTTACTTTCCAATGTAGGCAAAAGTTCAAGAGAATCTATGCAGTCATACTCGATGGCATAGGCATTTCTTAAAATCTGCACATTTTCAAAACCTTTAACGCTTTTATACATCTTATCTTGAACATCGGCAGGCATTGAAGAACTGAATCCTTGAACATAAATTTCATTGCCTATCCTGTCCTCTGGCTCTAAGAAAATTTGATGACGCTCTTTGTCAGCGAAACGAACAATTTTATCCTCAATGGAAGGGCAATATCGAGGTCCAACGCCTTTTATAAAACCACTGAAAAGTGGTGCTTTAGAGAGGTTATCTCTAATTATTTGTGCGGTGTCTTTGTTTGTGTAGCCAAGATA
>CAYIZE010000067.1:2593-4011 GCA_964367785.1 uncultured Christensenella sp. | reverse complement strand
CAAGTTTTTGGCTCATTAATCGACGTTAAAACGGGAATTGTTGTGCAAAAATAGTTTTAAAAATGCCGTTTATGTGCTATAATTCTATATTATGAAAAAAAATCTATTTGGAACAGATAAAAAAATAGAAAAAGCCTTTTTAGTGGGAGTTGCGATTAACAAAATTCACCATTCTTTTGATGATGAGTTAGAGGAACTTGCAAGTCTTTGTAACACTGCTGGGTTGGAAGTTGTTGGACAAATTTATCAAAATATTAAAGAAGAAACCCCTGCCACTCTCTTAGGAAGTGGTAAAGTGGAGGAAATTAAAAATTTGGTGGAACAACTCTCGGCGACTGTTGTTGTGGTCGATTGCGAATTGACTGGTTCTCAAATCAATAATATAAGCGAGATTGTTAATGTGAAAGTGATTGATAGATCAATGCTTATCCTTGATATTTTTGCAGGCAGAGCCACTTCAAATGAAGGGCGTTTGCAAGTTAAATTGGCACAATTAAAATATACCCTGCCACGGATTTCCAGTGCTTCGAGGGGCTCAAACAAGTTTGGTAGCGGTGGAGTTGGAATGCGTGGGCCTGGTGAAACAAAACTAGAAACAGACAAGCGGACGATTAGAGATAATATTTGCAAATTGGAAGATGAGATTTTAAAACTAAGAAATCAAAGGCAAATTCAAAAAAGAGAAAGAAAGAAAAATCAACTTAAACAAGTTGCAATCGTGGGCTACACAAATGCAGGCAAGTCAACTCTTATGAACACAATAACAAAAGCGGGAATTTATGCCGACGACCTTTTGTTTGCGACTCTTGACACAACTTCGAGAGTTCTTTGGCTGGGTGAAAATAAAAAAGTTCTTTTAGTCGACACTGTCGGGTTCATCAACAAACTGCCACATTCCTTTATTCAAGCCTTTAATGCAACCTTGGAGGAAACGGCAGATGCCGATTTATTGGTGCATGTTGTGGACATTTCAGATAAAAATTATATGGAAAAATCACAGGTGGTTAATGATGTTTTAAAGCAAATTCACGCCGATAGAATTCCTCAAATTGTGGTGTTTAACAAGATAGACAAATTGACAAAGCCTTTTGAAGTGCCAAAAGATGCCATTTTGATAAGTGCAAGGAATAACACTGGAATTGAAAAATTAAAAAACGAAATTGATGAAAAGTTATTTAGCAAAAATGATTTGTAAAAAGATTAATTAAATAAACTATTATAGAAAGGGAAGAGAAAATAAATTTTTCTTCTTTTTTTCACACTTTTCAAAAAATATAAATAATATGATGTAGAAGCAAATGAAAAAAAATATGGATTACAAAAGATAAACTGAGTTTATACATAAAAAACAATGAGATAAAATTTATTTTATAAAAGGAGATACTTATGAACTTTTTTGGAAACAATTCATGTGGCGG
>CAYIZE010000067.1:0-2493 GCA_964367785.1 uncultured Christensenella sp. | reverse complement strand
GTGGCGGTTTTGGTGGCGGAAGTTGCTGCTGGATATTCATTCTATTGTTACTTTGCAACTGCGGTGGCGGATGCGGAGGCGGAATGAATTCAAGCATTGACTGTTGCACACTTATTATGGTGATATTACTTCTTTGCTGCTGTGGTGGATGTGGCAACCAAGCTTGCTAACAAAAAACTTAACCACAAATGAAAAGGAGGACGGGAAAATTCTCGTCCTTTTTTTTGCACATATGCACTTATGTTCATATAAGTAAACTTCAAACTCTGTTCTAAAATCTTTTTATTTTTAGACTTCACACTCTTCTTTGATTGTTATTTTAAACAATCAAAAATTTTAAATTAAAAATGCTATTTTAATAAAATATTTATTTATATGTTTATATTATTATTATAATTATATATATTATATAGAAAAAAATATGATTAGGCATAAAAAGAATTATAATTTATATTTTTTGTTAAAATTGTGTTGAAAAAAGGCTATTTTTGCATAAAAGAACAATTTTTACATATTTTGTAAATATTAACAAAAAATAATTTTGACTAAGAAAAATTGAGGTTTTAAATTTTTGTATAAAATATGAAAATTTGGGAACAAAATCTTTCGAATATTGATTGACATTGTGCTTACTATGTTATAAAATCATTACGCTTTATTATATTTATGTGATTAAAATTTTTTCTTGATTTTTGTCGCAAAATCACATATAATGAGAGAAAAAATCAATGGGAAAACATTTGATTTATAGGCAAAAAATAGGAGAAATATTATGACTAGTATTAAAAAACTTATTATTTCAGGAGTTATGGTGCTTATCACCTCGCTAACTTTTTTAGGTTCGAGCGTGTTTAACATTACACAACTATTATTCCCTTATGCAAGTGCGAGCGCATCGACTTTTGTTGCAGGAAACACTAATACAACCGACGATGATGAAGGCGGAACTGTTGACAATGACACTATTGTTAGTGGAGACGTGATAACAATCAAAAATATCCCAACACAAGGGAACAAGAATGTTGATATAGAATTGCCTTTTGCAAGTGAGGTTGATAACAGCGTTAGCGAGACAATATATGTTGTCAAAACAGCAAGCACTGACGACATTTCAGCAATTGACGTCACCACAACAACAAGTGCTGGAGTTCAAAGTGCTTCAACAATTTTTGTTGAGATTTGTGACCCATATGGCACAGCACTAACAACTTGGGTGGAAGCAGATACCACAGCAAGCACAGATGCAGGAATGGTAATCAATAATTCACAAGTTAGAATTGAAAGCGGAAAATTATATTTAACCCCAACACAAGGTGGAACATATACAGTTAAATATTATGCTATAAATACAGCAGGTGTTTGGACAAACACAAGTGCATATAATATTAGCATTGTTTCTCGTGCATACAGCCTTGATATGCAAACAAATGACTCCATCGTTATGCCAACAACTTTGAGAATTGATGAAACAAACAGTTCAGAAGATTGGGCAAACACAGAAGTTAAAATTTCTCTTCCATTACTTCACGACGAAGATGGAAATTTGATTGAAAACACAGAAGTTGTTCTTGGCGGACAACTTGGAAATTCAGAAGATGGTTATTATTATTATGTTTTAAACTATCAAGATGTTTTGAACACAACTATTAATGCAGTTAGCCCACTTTCTTTAAATGCAGGAAACACTAACGAATATACAAACTATAAAACTTACACAGTGAAAAAAGTTGACGGAGAAATTGCAAATAGAGCAGGCGAATACTATGTTCTTTATGTTGAAGTTAAAAATTCATCAAGTGTAGATTCAAAAACGAACTACAAAAATGATGGAGATGCAAATCTTTTAACACTAACAAGCACAATTTCAACAACTGCATACAGCCCATATTATGCTTCAGCATACACATTTAACGCAGTGGGCGGGAAGAATGTTGTAACTTATAAACTTTGCAAAAAAGTTTCAAGTGGTTCAGTGAACCCAGCAACACCAGATTCATGGTTAAACTACACTGTGACAGGAAGCACAAGTTACGACAGTGAAAACATCGAACTTGCAGCCACTTTGGCATCATCTGTTAAGGCAAGCTCAACAAGTTATAAAGAAAAAGTATATCTTCCATCAATCAGTGCAACAAACACATATAGCAACAATAATAGTATCAACGCATTCTATTATTATGTTGTGAAGAGAGTTGTTAATGATGACGACGAAGACAATCTTCAATATGATATCACAAATGAAAATGTTGTTATGGGACGTGACGATGCAGGTTTCTACTTCATTCCAAATGGAGCAAGCGGAAGCACATATGAGATTTCCTATAATGTTGTCGATTTCTATGGAAACACAGTAGAAGATGCCGATAATTATAATTATGAAATAACAATTACAGATAGAAACAGCCCAATAGTAAACTATGTTAAATCATACCTTGATTCAGCAGAAGAACTTAGTGACATTGATTCCAGCGATTATAGTTATGTTGTCGCAAG
>CAYIZE010000066.1:0-4135 GCA_964367785.1 uncultured Christensenella sp. | reverse complement strand
ATCCACACTCGAATAGTCCTTAATAAGTAGATTATGAAAATTTGAAAGGATTTTCTTAATTTTTTTATCTTTAATCTTTGGCAACTCTTCGTTAATAAGTCGGCAAGAATCTTTAATTTGATTTTCGAAAGAATCAATTACTTTATTTTCTTTTTCTTCAATTAGCATTGAATTTAGAAATATTAAAAGAAGTTTGCTCAAAAAATTAACCTTCTCATTCTCATTTTTTAATAAATTGACTGCTTTTGCATAATTTTTTGCAATTTCAAACTTTTTTTGTTTTAGCAAATCTGTTTTATTTGTGTAATCAAAATTCTTTCTTAACGTTTCGCCTAACAAATCGAGGAATGCAAGTTTTATAAAAGCATTTCTATCTTTAAATGTGTCCCACACTTCATTTCTAATAAAGTTTTTTAGTTGAAAATCAACTTCATCTTTAACTTTTTCTTCTTTTTTTAATTTTTTGTAAGTATTTTGACTATTTTTATTGATGACACTTTCTCTCTCAATCTCCACTTTGTTTGAAAGCCAAACAAACCTGTTTGACTGCAAATCTTCATAGAAATTCCAATAATCTTCATCAAAAGAATTTTTTAACCTTTCGATATAAATTTCATTATATTTTTTTGTTTTTAATAGCGAAAATTTAGGATAACAAGACGAGAGAAGATTTAATGTTACTTTAAGATATTCTTGTTGATAAGTTTTGTAAGTATATTTTTTCTTAAAATCTTGGGAATAGTTTGTGAATTCATATACAGACATATCAAAGCATTTTTCTTTTGCATTTTTGTTGACTAATATAACTCCAACAGGTCGTGAAATTGTTTTTTCATCAAACCTTTTCGCAACTGGAAAAGCAAGCGAAAAAAACAGCCCATTGCGTTTTAAAACTGGTGGCAAAACATAAACATTTTCATTTCCAAGTTTGAAAACGGGGTAGTATTTTTTTTGTAGATACAAAATGTAACTTAATTTAAAAATTGTATAATTCATTTTTCATTTCCATAGTAATTATATCATTTTATAGACGTCTTTGTAAAGAGTCAAAATATTCTTTACTAACAAGACAAAATAGTATATTATTTTCCTATGTTTAATGAAATTTTAGAAGTGTTGTTGGAAGCTTTTTTAGATTCCATAAAAATGCTACCAGTCATTGTTTTGTGTTATGTTTTAATTGAATTACTTGAAGACAAAATTCTTAATAAATATAAAACAAGTAAAATTTTAAATGGTAAGTTTGCACCTGTTTTTAGTGCAGGTTTTGGGCTTATTCCACAATGCGGTTTTTCTGTTGTGGCAACAGACCTCTATAGTAAGCGGGTGATCACAATAGGTTCGCTTATGGCAATCTATCTTGCAACTTCCGATGAAGCGCTCCCAATTTTGCTTTCAAATCCAGATAGTTACATTGATATGATTCTCATTTTAGCAATCAAATTTTTCTATGCTATTTTAGTAGGAATTGTCATTGATGCTATTTTTAGACGAAAAATTAGCCCTATTTTTCAAAAAAATGGTGCCAATGAACACCATGAGCATATTTATGGGTGTTGTCAACATGAACTTGAAAATGACAAGAAAACAGTTAAAGATATTTTTATTCACCCTATAATTCATTCTCTCAAAATTTTTTCTTTTATTCTAATAATAAATATAATCTTTGGGTTTTTGATTTATTTTGTCGGAGAGGAAAGTGTCAAAGAATTTATGCTTTCGTTTGGATTTTTCCAACCTTTCCTTGTGGGCATCGTGGGAATGATTCCAAATTGTTCAGCGTCTGTTTTAATAACCGAACTTTTTATTTCAGGCAACATCACACTCGGTTCGTGCATCGCTGGGCTTTCAGTCAATGCGGGCATAGCCCTTGTTATTCTTTTTAAATTAAACAAAAAATTAAAAGAAAATATTTTAATAGTAACCTCACTTTATACGCTTGGAGTTTTGCTTGGAGTTATTGTAAATTTATTTTAAAGCGGAATATTAGAGAATTATATTACCTATAATATTTTTAGGAGATGAAAGATGAAAAAAAGAAGCGAGATTTTAGATAAATATAAATGGACATTTGATGACTATTTTAAAAATGATGATGAATGGAATAAAAGTTATGAAAAATTTTCAAAAGATATTTATAATATAAAATATTTCTATGGAAAATTGACAGATAAAAAGCAAATCTTGTCTTGTTTAAAAACTCTTGAAGTTCTTTCAATCCAATCGGAAGCGCTTTATATTTATGCTAATTGTATGTCTAACCTTGACATTTCAAATGCAAAATACCAAGTTTTTCTAAGCAAAATTGAGCAAAAGTTTACAGAAAAAAGCGAAATATCTTCTTTTATTGAGCCACAATTAGGTTTGTTGAATGATGAATTTTTAGATGATATGATAAATGACTCTGCATTTTGTGATTTCACAAAAATCTTAAGAGACGTGAAAAGGGAAAAAATTCACATTCTTTCTGAAGAAAGTGAAAAATTATTGTCTTCAACAGGTACTTTCTCAAGTAATTTTTCAAATAACTTCTCAAATTTTGAAGATGGAGATTTAAAATATAACTTTGTTAAAAACAGCAAAGGAAAAGAACTAAAAATGTCAAATAGTCTTGCAATGATGTATTTGCAAAACAAAGATGAAACCTTGCGTGAAAATGCCTATAAAGAACTTCAACAAGCACATGGCAGGTTTAACAATTTTCTCACATCAAACTATCTAGGTAGTGTGAGAAAAGATGTTTTTTATGCCAAGGCAAGAAAGTTTAATTCATCGCTTGAAGGAGCGTTATTTTATGAGGAAGTGGGGCAGAATGTCTATGATAATTTAATCAAAAATGTTGAAGATAATCTGCATCTAAATCAAAAATATTTTCAGATTAAACAAAATCTTTTTGGAATAAAACAATTTAAATTAAGCGATTTATTCTATTGCCCACTCAAATTAAAAAGCAAATATTCTTATGATAATTCTGTTGAAATAGTGTGTTCAGCGCTTGCAATTTTGGGCGACGATTATGTGGACTATATTAGATTTATGGCAGAGAACAGAATGATTGATGTTTTTCCAACTGAAAATAAAACAAGCGGGGCGTATGAAATAATGGCGTCGAAAAAAACTCCAAGAGTTCTGCTTAATTTTGTGGGGACGTTTAATGATGTTTCAACTCTTGCACACGAATTGGGGCATGCTATGCACAGCGTTTTTTCCAATAAACACCAAAGTTCAATTAATTCAGGCTACACAATTTTTTTAGCGGAGATCGCTAGCACTGTGAATGAAATTTTACTGAACAATTATATGTCAGAAAAAGTAAAGAGTAGAGATGAAAAAATGTATTTTATTAATCAATTTCTATCTGAGTGTTATTCAACCATTTTCAGACAAACAATGTTTGCAAATTTTGAAGAGAAAATTCATTCAAAGGTAGAAAAAAATGAGGATCTTTCCACAGAAATTTTAAATTCAATATATTTGGAACTTGTTAAAAAATATTTTGGAAAAAAAGTGAAAATTTTCGACGAAGTGAAATATGAATGGAGCAGAATTCCACATTTTTATAATGAATTTTATGTCTATAAATATGCGACAGGATTTATTTCTGCAATTAATATTGTTGAAAACTTAACGTCTGGCAAAATTTCTGTTGATGATTACAAGAAATTTTTAAGTTCGGGTTGCACCGATGTCCCAACTGAACTTTTAAAAATTGTCAAAGTAAATTTTGACACAGAAGAACCTTTTAAGACAGCGTTTGAATATATCGAAGGAAAGTTAAAATTATTTAATTCTCTTGAAAAAAAGAAAAAATTATAATTATTTTATTGACTTTTTATTTTGCTTTTGCTATCATATGAGAGCATTGAAAAATGCAAATTTTCCTCGGTAGCTCAATGGTGGAGCATTCGGCTGTTAACCGACAGGTTGCCCGTTCGAGCCGGGCCCGGGGAGCCAAAGACCGCTATTTTAGCGGAAGTGTAAATCGAAAGATTTGCACTTTTTTTGTTTTTTAGCCCTTTTTTATTAAAATTTAGTGTCAGATTTAGTGTCAGATTTAGTGTCAGGTTTAGTGTCAAAATCGATGCTTCTTTATATTTTTTATGTAAATAATCTTTTTATTGAAAATATTTTTTAG
>CAYIZE010000065.1:0-4215 GCA_964367785.1 uncultured Christensenella sp. | reverse complement strand
AATAAAAATTATGCAAAGAGACTTAAAAATCTATTGCGTAATTTTTTTTTGTATGTTATACTCGCTAAGTTTAAAATTCGCACTTAAAGTGTTTTCTTGTGGCGTCTCTGACGCTGAATTGCAAAAATACAACTCAGTTTTTGCGACACTTTGAGGAGGATAAACAAGAAGGAGGATTTTTTTATGCCAGTAATTTCTATGAAACAGTTACTAGAGGCGGGAGTCCATTTTGGTCATCAGTCCAATAAATGGAATCCAAAGATGAAGAAGTACATCTTTACAACAAGAAATGATATTCATATCATCAATCTTGAAGATACTTCGGTGCTTTGCGATAAAGCATATTTCTTTATAAGAGATATTGTCGCAAGTGGGAAAAATGTGTTGTTCGTTGGAACAAAAAAACAGGCTCAGGAAGCGGTTGAGACAGATGCAAAACGTTGTGAAATGTTTTACATTGTTAATCGTTGGTTGGGCGGAACTCTAACTAATTTTAAGACAATTAGATCAAGAGTGGCAAGACTTAACAAATTGTCCAAAATGGAAGAAGTGGGCGAATTCAATTTGCTTTCTAAAAAAGAAGTGGCAGGTTTGAAGGCCGAAATGGACAAACTTGAAAAGAACCTTGGCGGAATTAAAAATATGACAGAACTCCCAGGAGTTATGTTCGTGGTCGATCCTAAAAAAGAGCATATTGCTGTGAGTGAAGCAAGGGCTCTCAATATTCCAATAGTTGGAATTGTGGACACAAATTGCGACCCAGACGATGTTGATTTTATTATTCCTGCAAATGACGATGCTATGAGAAGTGTAAAACTTATTGTTGGGGCAATGGCAGATGCTGTGATTGAAGCAAAAGAGGGTGTTTCTCCAAGACTTAATGCAGAAATTGCTGAAGAGGGACAAGAGATCACAAACGAATTAGCAGCAAATTTGACAGAAGTTCTTCAAAAAGATAAAAAAGAAGAAGAATAATTTAGATTTTTCTTTTCAAATAATCTAAAATTACAAAAAGGAGAAGTTTAAAAAATGATTAATGCAGAAGATATTAAAGAATTAAGAGCCAAAACAGGGGCTGGCATTCAAGATTGCCAAAAAGCACTTGCACAAAACAACAATGATATGGAAAAAGCAATCGAATTTTTGAGAGAAAAGGGAATTGCAACTGTTGCTAAAAAAGCAGGACGCATCGCAGGCGAGGGCGTTGTTGGAAGTTATATTCATATGGGCGGGAAAATTGGCGTTTTAGTTGAAGTTAACTGTGAAACCGACTTTGTGGCAAGAAGCGATGAATTCAATCTTTTTGTTAAAGACATTGCAATGCAAATTGCAGCAAGCAGACCTGAATTCGTGAGAATTGAGGATGTGCCTGCTGGTAATGTTGAAAAAGAGAAAGAAATTTTGATTGAACAAGCCAAAAATGAGGGAAAACCTCTTGCTATTGCTGAAAAAATGGTGGAAGGTAGAATTAAAAAATATTATAAAGACGTCTGCCTTATGGAACAAGACTTTGTCAAAGACACAGAAAAGACAATCTCAGACCTTGTCACAGACATCACTCTTAAAATTGGTGAAAAAATCACTATTAGAAGATTTGTGAGATATGAAATGGGTGAAGGTTTAGAGAAGAGAAATGACAACTTTGCCGAAGAAGTTATGAATCAAATGAATGTTTAATTTATAATTACAATTTTTAAAAAGTGCAGACAGTTAAGTTTGCACTTTTTTATTTATATTTATTAAACTATTTTTAAAAGATTTTTAAAGTTAAAAAAAGACGTTTTCTGTTAAAACATTTTTTATTTTTTAGACAATGTGATATAATAATTTTGTTAATGATAATGGGGGAAAGCGTTTATGCGAAAGATGGCTCTTGACTATGGCGAGGTGCGAATTGGTGTGGCTTTCAGCGATCCTTTGGGCATCATTGCAAGCGGTTACGAAACTTATGTAAGGAAAGAATTAACCCGTGATTTGGCTTATTTCTATGATCTTGCAAAACAAAAAGAGGTTGACACAATCATCATCGGTTTACCAATCAACATGAATGGCACAGAGGGTGAGAGAGCAAATGCAACACGAGTTTTTGGTGAAAAACTTAAGGAAGCAACAGGGCTTGTTGTCAAATATTTAGACGAAAGACTCAGCAGTGTTAGTGCAGAAAGATTATTGATTGAGGCTGATGTCAGAAGGGAAAATAGGAAAAAATTTATTGATAAAATTTCGGCTACAATAATTTTACAAAATTATTTAGATATTAATTCAAAATAAGGAGAATGAAAAAATGAAAAAAGATGAAAAAATTGAAGAAGAAGTGAAAAGCCCGATTGATTGCTTATTTGACGAGGACGACACAAGTCCTATTTCGCTTTTCGACGAAAAGGGAGAAGAAGTGAAATTTGAACAAATTGCACTCATTCCTATGGAAGAGAAAATTTATGCCATTTTAAAACCAATCAATAAAATGGAATTTATCGGCGAAGATGAGGCTTTAGTGTTTGAAATTGTTCAAAATGAGAATGAAAAAGATGATTTAGTGGAAGAGTATTTGAATTTAGTTTCAGATATCGACACCATTGATAAGGCTTTTAATGAATACAACAAATTGGTTGACGAAGAAGAAGTGAAACAAAAAGTTACAGGCAAAAAAGAGGATAAAAAGTAGAATGGACATTGTAAATCTTTCAAGTGAAGAAGATATTAGAAAAGAAAAAATTAGAAAACTTAAAGAACAAAATGAAATTGTTTATAAGGAAAAATTTGTCAGGACAAACACTTTACTTGAAACAAAGAGTTTGAATGACGGAGAAAAAGTGTTTGTTTGCGGACGCATAACTTTTAGACGTATTATGGGCAAACTTAGTTTCTTTGCCATTGAGGACTTAAATGCAAGATTGCAGGTCAGCATTGGAAGAAATGAAGTGGACGAGGAAAGATATGCTTTCTTTAAAACTATGGTCGACACTGGCGACTTCATTGGTGTTGGGGGTGAACTTTACACCACTCACACAGGTGAAAAAACTGTCAGGGCACTCAGTTTTGAACTTCTTTCAAAAGCTATTTTGCCACTTCCAGAGAAATTTCATGGACTCACTAATCTTGAACAAAGATATAGAGAAAGAGCAATGGACCTTGTTAGCAATGAGGATAGTAAAAAAGTATTTATAGCACGAAGCAAATTTTTGAACTTCTTGCGAAAATTCTTGGGAGAAAACGGCTTCATGGAAGTTGAGACTCCAATTTTGCAAAGTGCTGTGTGCGGGGCTAGTGCTAAACCTTTTTTTACCAAACACAATGCTCTCAATAAAATTTGCAATTTACGGATTGCTCCTGAAACATATTTGAAGCAAGTGATTGCAGGCGGATTTGACAGAGTTTTTGAAGTTGCAAAATGTTTTAGAAACGAGGGAATGGACCCTAGTCATTTGCAAGAATTTACTATGGTTGAATGGTATGCAAGTTATTGGAATTTTGAGGACAATATCAAATTTTTCACAAAATTTATAAGAGAATCCATTAAAACTGTTTGTAATGATGATATGATTTTAAACTTTAAAGGGCATGAACTTGATTTTTCAAAAGACTTTGAGAGGATTAACTACACAGAAACAATTAACAAAATTTTAGGATTTAACATCTTAGATTTCACAGACGTGAATGAATTTAAAAATAAAGTGGCACAGACAAAATTGTTTTCAATGAGTGACTTTGAGGGTTGCAAGACTGTGGGTGGCGTGATTGATTTAGTTTATAAAAGAAAAATTAGAGAAAACATCATTCAACCAACCGTTTTGTTCAACTATCCTGCTTGTTTGGTGCCTTTGGCAAGACGAAATGATAAGGACAGCAGACTTATTGATATGTTCCAAGTGTTGGTGTGTGGTGATGAGATGTGCAAGGCATATTCTGAACTTGTCGACCCAATAGAACAAAGAAAGACACTTGAAGAACAATCTCTTGCAAGAATGCAAGGTGACGATGAGGCTATGGACCTTGATGAGGATTTCCTTCGGGCGATGGAACACGGAATGCCTCCAATCTCTGGACTTGGCTTTGGAGTGGACAGATTTATGTGCCTACTCACTGGACAGGAAAGCGTTAGAGATGTTGTGCTTTTCCCATTAATGAAATAATTAGGATCATAGAAAAATAATTTAAAATAAAAATGCCATAACTTTTAAATGGAAATCATTTTAAAAAAAAATATAAAATTAG
>CAYIZE010000064.1:0-4286 GCA_964367785.1 uncultured Christensenella sp. | reverse complement strand
CTTTAATATCTTTCTTATCTTTTGTATCTTTCTTTTCTTTAGCCTCTTTTTTAATTTTTAAATCGTTCTTCTGATTTTTAAGTTTAATCTTCTCTTCGTTTTTAAGTTTAATTTTTTTCTCTTTTTTCTCTTCTGCTAAAATATTGCTTAAAAGTCTTTTGAATGTTACCAAATTTTTGCCATCGTTCAGCAATTTTTCAAGATTATAGCGGCTGCGTTCTTCTTTTGTGAAGATGTGAATAAAAATATCTTCATAAGCAAGAACAACCCAGTTACAAAGGCCGAAACCCTCTCGCAGAGGTTTTTCGTAATCTTCCTTATTTTCACTCGTTTTTTCTGTAACGTTTTCCACTATTCCACGAATGTGTGCATTGCTTGTTGCAGTGGCGATGATAAAAAAATCAACCGAATTTTGCATCTTAGTTGAGTCACACACCACTATATCTTCTGCTTTATTTGCGTCGAGCAATTTGCACAAATCCACAACTTCAAATGGATATTTCATAACATTCTCCTACTAGTTATAATATATCAATCTCGCAAAAAAAACAAGTGAATTGACAAAACGATGACTTTTTAAAATTTGCATAAATTGATTTTTTAAAAATGTTTTAAAATTTAATTTAGTAGGCAATAATTTTAAGCGATGAAAGATTTTAAGTCGCATTTAAAAAATATAAGAATTTATGCCGTAATTGATTTTTTGTTTTTTAATTTTTCCTTTTTTCTGATTTTATTTGCTTGGATTCGCTTTCTCACAAGGAATGCATTTTCTGCTGTTTTCATTTCATTAATCATTCTTATTGTGGCAAATTTCATTAAAAACATACTTAACAGAAATAAAAGAAACAAAAGAATTGAACTCAGCAACAAACAAAGCGAACTCGAAAATTGTATGCTAACATTACTTGCATCAAGTGATGAAATGAACAAAAATTTCTTTTTAAAAGTTTTTGAGAGTTTTAAAACTTCAAAAATTGAAGGTGATTTTATAATTTTCGACGACAAAGCTGTGTGTGTGGACTTCAGCGAAAAGATAATTTATCTTGAAAAAGCGATTAAAAAAATTCCGCTTGCAATCGAATTGAAGAAAAAAGAATTGCTATTTCTCTGCTACGCATTTGACCCAAAAGAAAAAATGTTTGTGGAAAATTTAAGTGGAATAAACGTAAAAATCGTTGAAAAAAATGAGATATATAACAAACTTTTTGTCCTTTCAAACACCTTCCCTAAAAAGATTTTCGAATCAAAGTCGCTTGGAAAACTGAAATTTAAACAAATTTTAAAAATGAGTTTTAGAAAAGACAAGGCAAAAGGCTATTTTTTAAGCGGATTGCTTGTGTTTTTTTGCAGTTTAATTGTAACGAGCAACATTTTTTATGTTTTGATGAGTTCTCTTATGTTTTGCTTTGCTCTTTTTTCTCTTTCAAAAAAAGAAGAAGTTACAAACTTCTTCGATTAATTTTTATTTAAGTTTTCAAAATTCATAAGAATATTATTTTTGTTGCAACTATTAAAAATAGTTTACGATGCAAGACTTACAATGCGTGTTTTTTGTTGTTTTTATTAAACTTATAGATAATTATTTTTTTGCCAATGACTCCGATAATCTCGCATTCAAGATTTTCAACAATAAGGTTTGCGAGCGTTTTTGCGTCCTCATCACAAGTCGGTAGCACGCTTATCTTCAAAATTTCCCTCGCCTTAAGAGCCTTTTTTACGCTTTCAAGGCAGTTTTCGCTTAACCCCTCTTTCCCAATAATGCAAGTGGCACTTTCCAAAGACACAAGACTTTTGAGTTTTGCTCTTTCTTTTGATGTAACCATTTTTCTCCTCTCTTTTGATGTGTTCAAAAGTTATTTTTTTATTTTTTTAAAATTAATATAAACAATTAAAAATTTGTTTTTATTATCATTTTTTCAATCAACATTCTTTTTTAAAATTTATTCGATATATTCAAAATCTATCTTACCAATTCGAATGGTATCGCCATCTTGCACGCCTTTTTCTTTCAAAATGTCGATTACTCCGTCATTTTTAAGTCTTTTCCAGAAGTATGAAAGAGATTCATAATCGCTGACAATAATTCCACGAGCAATGTTGTCGATGAAACCACCACCCACTTCATATTCGCCTTTGCCAATTTTATTGACAATGATTGCAGTTTTGTCCTGATCGTCAAAGCCAAATTCTTCGACATCGACTGGCACTTGTGGAGGTAATTTTTCAAGTTCTTTCCAAATGGCTTGCACAAGTTCCTTAATGTTTTCCCTGCAAAGTGCTGAAACACAAACAACTATTGCATCTTTATTGTCCAATTTATATTTGAAATCTTCCACATTAGAAAATTCTCTTATCTTGTCAATTTTATTCAAAACAATAATTTGTGGCAATTTTGAGAGTTTTTCATTAAAGTTTTTTAATTCCTTGTTTATAGTTAAATAATCATTATATGCGTCTCTTCCTTCGGTTTCTGAAATGTCGATGACGTGGGCTAAAATCCTCGTTCTCTCAATATGTTTTAAAAATTCTATGCCAAGTCCTTGCCCCTCGCTTGAACCCTCAATGAGTCCAGGAATGTCGGCAACAACAAAACTGTGTTCGAAATATTTCACAACTCCAAGATTTGGGCTGAGTGTGGTGAAATGATAGTCTGCACACTTTGGTCTTGCGTTTGATATGACAGAAAGAAGTGTGCTTTTCCCCACGTTTGGAAATCCAATCAAACCCACATCTGCCAAAGTTTTCAGTTCAAGACTAACAACTCTTTCTTTTGTGACTTCGCCCGTTTGAGAAAAATGAGGGGCTTGTCTTGTTGGACTCTTGAAAAAAGCATTGCCCTTTCCTCCACTTCCGCCATGCAAAAGGACATAGTCTTTGTCAGTATAAAAAAGGTCAGCAATAACCTTGCCAGTCTCGAAATCTTTAACGATTGTTCCCTGTGGCACAGCGATAATCAAATCTTTGCCACTTTTGCCATTTTTGTGAGCACCTTGCCCTTGCTCGCCGTTTTGTGCTTTATAATGAGAAGTGTATCTAAAAGAAACAAGATTGTTCAAATCCCTTGTTGGATGAAAAACAATATTACCTCCTCTGCCACCATTTCCGCCGTCTGGGCCACCGTTTGGAGCACACATTTCTCGCCTAAAAGAAATGGCACCTTTGCCACCATTTCCTGGTTTTATATAAATTCTAACGCTATCTATAAACATAATTTTTTCCTTTACATATATTATATATAATTTTTTGAAAAATCAAAAGATATTTATTATCTTTTTACAATTTATCTTTGTAATATTTGCATAAATGCTGAAATTCGCACTCGTTGCATAATGGATTTCTCGATTTGCATACATATCTTCCGAAAAGAACAAGCAAATGATGAAAAGTTCCCCACTTATCCTTGTTCACTTCTTTTTGAAGAAGTTTTTCACATTCAAGCGGAGTTTTAGATTTTGCGATGTCAAGCCTGTTTGAGACCCTGAAAACATGAGTGTCCACTGCTATTGCTGGCAAAGAAAATCCCACGAAAGTGACAACGTTTGCCGTTTTTCTGCCCACTCCTGCGAGGGAAATGAGGTCATCATAATTTTCTGGAACTTTGCCATTAAATCGCTCTACAATGTCTTTTGACAATAGAATAATATTTTTTGCTTTATTTTTAAAAAATCCGCAAGAATAGATTAACTTTTCCACGTCAATTTGGTCTGCTCCCGCTAATTCCTCTGGAGTGGGATATTTTAAAAATAATTTTTCCGTGATTATATTAACGCGTTTGTCGGTGCAACGTGCAGACAAGACAACGCTAACAATGAGTTCAAAATTGTTCTTAAAATTAAGTTCACAACTTGCACCCCCAAAACGGGAAAGCATCTTTTCATAAATTTCTTTTGTTCTTTCTTTCATAATTCAATTTATTGTAGCACATTTTAGTGAGAATTTATATATAATTATCAAAATTTTTCAAAACCCCCTGAACTTTGATATATTCCTGCAAAAGTGTTGAATTGACGTCTACTCAAAATCTCTTTGGCAACTGAAACATCTTGCAATGAGATTTTCAGCGAAACACCACACGCCACAGAAATCTGCCTTGGAGTGTTGACAATTTCACTTTTAACACCATAACTTGAAATTAAACTATAAAATTTCATTGTTTCTGATCTTGCTCTAAAAACAATAAGATAAAACATAAAAAAATCCTTTTTATGGAAATATTTCTTCCATAAATCAATATATTAAAATAATTTTTATAGGGGCGATAAAATGCGTGCAAAACAATTTTT
>CAYIZE010000063.1:0-4414 GCA_964367785.1 uncultured Christensenella sp. | reverse complement strand
CTTCTTATAAGATTAAAAAGATTAATCTAAATAATCAAGAGCAGTATTTATTATTTTCTCTTGAATTTCTGGGGGCAACGAACGAACTTTATTTATAATTTGTTCTAAACCGTTGTTACTCTCACCCGTGTTTAATTTAACTTTGTCGAAATCTTCGGGTTTAATTGGTTTTAAAATACCCTCTTTTTCGGGCGTAGATGGGGCGCTGTTGCCATTATTTCCTTTATTTAAGGAATTCATTAATAAATTTGTCCTTAAGGCTTTTGTGTTGTCGTTTTCTTCTTCTTCTTCTTCTTCTTCTTCGAACTGCTCTTTTTCCTGTGGAACTCCTAATTTTTTAAGAGTTTCTTGCTGTTGCGCCTCTAATAATCTTAATTTAAAGGTTTTTTGGGCAGTTTTCTCTAATTCTTTATTTTTTTCCATTGCCTGTATAATTTGGTCGTCTAAAAGTTTATCGATTTTGTCTTTTCTTATCAATTCCTTTTTTAATTTCCAAAATTTAAAAATGTTCATAAAAGAATTATGCGCGAGTAGTTTATAAATTTTACTCATAAACCAATATATATAGGTTAGATTTTTAATAAATCATATTTTAGTTATATATATAATTATATATATTACAAAAATAGAAGAAAGAGAAAAGTTTATATATATATATAGGTTTATGTGTAAATGAGAAAGAATTGGTATAAAAACAAAAATTCAAAAGTAGAAAGCGCGTTTTTCGGTGAAATGAAAAAAACAATTTCAACAACTTTGCCGATTTCTGTTTATGAATTCGCAAAAATAAATAATATTCAATTTAGTTATGTTTTAACAAATGCTATAAAAGAATTAATGGGCGAAGAAATACCAACAACAAAGCAGGAATTAAAAGAAAAACTTTTAAAAATGACGCAAAGGTATGAACGTTTGACTCGTTATATGGTCGAAGTTCTCGGGGAAGATGGAACAAATAAAATTCTCGATAAGGTGGAAAGTGTAGGGCGAATATTAGAAAAATTAGAAAACAAAAACAAAACATTTAAATAATATTTTAGTCATTCAAAGTAATGACAAATAAAAGCGGTGGGATTGATTTAAATTTAATTCTTTTAGTGGGGCTTGGCGTTGGCGCTATTTATTTATTATCTTCGACGGGAAAAAATTTAAAAGAGATTTTTACAAGTAGCGAGGCTAAACAAGAATTTAGAGATGATAAACTTGTTGAAAAATTAGAAACTTACAACACAAGACAAGACACGAAACAATTAAGGCAAGAAAAACAACAAGCGCGAATAGTAGGAAAAACAGAAGTAATAAACGAACAATATAAAGGAAAATTAGAAAAATCCGAAGATAAAAACCAAATTGCAGATATTAGGCGAGACTCAAAGGCGGAAAGGGTAGAGTTAAGGCAAGATGCAAAAACACAAGCGACAGCAGACAAAATAGAAACAAAACAAGCAGTTCAAAAAGCAGTAAAGACAGCGATTAAAAGCGTAGCAACAACAGGCGCGCAAGTAGTAGCAACGACGACAAAACAAGCAGTTCAAACCGCGAAAAATATTGCGAATAAAATTAAAACGGGGGTTACTTCGACAATTTCGAAAATCGGAAGTCTTTTAAAGAAGAAGTAATTATAAATATAATGGTGAGATTTAAAAAAGGGAGTGAAGAGGCAAAAAGATATATGGCAAGAATAAGAGGTTTAAAAAAGAGTTCTTCGAATAGAGTTAAAAAGGGGGGTGTAAATATGGCAAGACGAAAAGCAGTAAAAAAAAGAAGTTCTTATAAAAGAAGTTCAAGCGGTCAAGGTTTAGATTTGTTTATCGATATTGGAATGCCCGCAGTTTATGGATATGGAAGAAATTTCCTGTCAGAAAAAACGGCAACAATAACAAATAAAATTCCTCTTGGTTTAATATCTGATGAAGCGTTTTTCGGGTTTTTGGGTTATCTTGGTTATAAAAAATTAAGAAATGCAAAAATTAAAAAAGCGTGTAAAAATATCATCGTGATAGAAAGCGCGAGGGCAGGGCAAACAGTTCAAGACTTTGGTTTTCAAAAAGTTTTTACAGGTCGTTAAGTCACAATATAAGAAAAAATGGCAAGTGTTCAAGTTCCTGGCGTTTTAAAATTTTATAAAATTGACGCAGGGGATAATCAAACTTTAATTCATACTGTTAATATTCAAAGTATTGGGGCGGGTGGTAGTCCTGACGGATTAATCACAAATTCGCCTGAAAAATGGCAGTCAATTCCTCTTATGAGTGAATATCCGCTTAATGTGAATGACAGGCTTTTAGTTACTTTTACAGCAGACGCAACAAAAACTGTTGATGCTTCGGATTGTGCTTTTATTGTACCTATAACATTAGGCAACAATACAGTTACATTTTTGAAAAAACCAACAGTTACAAGCGAATGGGACATAAAGGCTCTTGGTGATGTCGCCTTTACGGGCGATATTGAAACTCCCGCTTTCGAGTTGAGAGTTAAAAGGGCGTTTTATTTAGGAAGTAACAAAGAAAAGGCTTTTATTAGTATGGAAGATAATACGGCATAAACAAGCATATAATTTATTTTTTTTATTTTTTATGTAGTTTATATTAAAAAAGAAAAAAAAACCTCGTAGCGAGGCTTAAACAAAGAAAATGGCAACACAAAACTTTATAAAATTAGTCCAAACAGGCGCAGGCGCGAATTCCATAACGCAAATAGATTTAGAGGTAATTAAACAACTTTACGAAACCAATTTCTTTAATGTTTTAACTTTGCTTAATTCTTCCACAACTACGCCCATAATTTTAATTTTAGACGGTCAAGAAGTGGCTTATATTCCTCAAAATAACGGAGTTTTCGAGATAAAACCCGAATACTTTTATAAATATTCTTTTATTGCTGTAAAGAATGATACAGCGAATATTCTGACAACAGAACTTAAACTTATTCTTGGGGTAGTGGGCGAGGTGGTTTAAATGTTGATTGCTTATCCTATACCCGCTTTTTATAGACAAATAGACGAACCCGCTGACGCTTTGACGGGGGCTTTGTGGTTTAATACTTCGACAAATATTCTCAAAGTTTTAAATTCTTCTTCGGATTGGGTAAATGTTGCCGAAGAACAAGACTTAATTTTAAAACTAATTGGGCAAAACGCTTTAAATATTTTAGATTTAACAGCGCAAGCAAGTTTAACAGCGGGAATAAATGGAAATTTTGAAAGAGATATTTACATAAAAACCAATGGATTATTAGAAACTATTGATTTAATAAACACAACAGCAAAAAATGGTGGTTCAAAATATTTTAATTTTTCAAGTATAAATTACTCATATTTAACAAATCAGGGTTCGTCTGGTATACCTAATGTCAATTATTATAATGTAATTTTTAATTGTAAAAAAGATTTATCTATAAATACTATTGTTCTTAATAGTGAAACAACAGCAACAAAACTTCAAGTATTAGAATGTTTGGGAGCAGAAAATTATAGGGTTATTTCTAATATTTATGAGATAAATATTAAAACATTTCAAAATTTAAATTTATCTTTAAAAGCAGGAAAAAAATATTGTTTTAAATTATTTAGCGATACAGGAAACATATCTCTTAAAAACGCCCAAACTCCTCTAAATCATATAGCAATTAATTTTGAGGGTTCATCACAAATGGGAATTATTGGAATTGATTTTGATTATATAGATGAAACAAGCGTTCCCACAGATAAAGTTGTTCAAACAAATCCTCAAACTATCGACGCTGGTTTTACTAAATTTATGATAATAGCAAACGAGGAAACAAGCGGGACGGGAAGTGTGACCTATGACATAACTTTTGACGGGACAAACTATCAAGAAGATTTAGAAAGTTTTATAGAATATGAAATAAATAATCCTGGAACAAGTATGATTTTAAAACAAAATTTAAACGCTGGTGTAAGTAGTGGAACAGCAAGCGCTTATAATTGGGGGGTTTTGTTATGGTAAAAATTAGAGGAATTAAACAAAACAACGAAGATTTACAAGCCTTAAAAGAAACCTTAATTAAAAAAGGTATTATGACAGAAAACGACTTTAAAGTTACAAAAAACGAACTAAAAGAAATTAAAAAAGAAAGATGAAAACCGAAATGATTACAAAAGAAAATAAAAAAGAAATTTTTTATAATATTATAAATTCTTTATTGGCGGGGGCGTTGGTTTTCTTTGGAAGTTTAACAACGGGGCAAGGTTTTACTCTTGCGGGAGTTTTGGCGTCTTTGGGCGCGTCGGGTGTTGTTGCTTTGACTAAATTTAAGAACTATTGGGATGGAGAAAAAAGGGAATATTCCCAAAATATTGCAGTTTTCATTTAAAAAAAAATAAGCAGGCAAAAAGAAATTGAAAACCCTTGCTTTTGTTTTCTTCTTATAAGATTAAAAAGATTAATCT
>CAYIZE010000062.1:0-4463 GCA_964367785.1 uncultured Christensenella sp. | reverse complement strand
TCTTCCATAAATTTATCTTCATTATCAATTGCATGAACTATAGAACTTCCTTCAATTGGAGAATATGACTTTCTCACAAGCACAACTCCATGCTGATGAACATATATGAGTAACGACAAAGAATCACAATATCCGTCCTCATAATCAAAAAGACCTTTTGTGTACACTTTTCCATTCACAACAACTGGGACAACTGCAAGTTCATCTGAAGTTTCAACTTTTTCCATTTCATATAAAAAAATTCTTTCTGCCTTTTTTTTGTTTGCAATCTCTATCATCTCTTCTGTCAATTCACTGTCTTTACCCTCAAAAGAAACCTCTGCAATATCAAATTTTTTCTCAATTCCACATTGAACTGCTTTCTTAATGTAGTCGTCATTAAAAATACTTTTTGTCATCTTTTTCCCCTAATATATTTTTTATATAGTGATTATACACCTTATAAAATTCAATTTCAAGATGCAATTTTAAAAATAATAAATAAAAGTTGACATTTCACCGTTTTCATATTAAAATTTACCTCGCTTAAAGAAATTATTATGTGTTTTTTGTGATAAGTAAACGCAAGTCGTTTCAAAGCAAAGTTTTCATACCTTTTTCTGGGTCATTAGCTCAGTTGGTAGAGCACCTGACTCTTAATCAGGGTGTCCGGGGTTCGAGCCCCCGATGGCCCACCAGAAACGCCCAAAAAACTTTCTTAATAACAAAGACTTAAACTCAAGGGATTGCGTTGCAAAATCCCATTTTGTTTTAAGTCTTCATCAACAATCTTGATTTCTTAGCTGGCGCTCTTGAAATCTTCAAATTTCAAAGAAAGTTCCGCTCCCTTTTTTGCCCACTGGAAGCAGTCGTTTCTTTTGCCCTAGATCGCCAGAAATTGTGAAAGGCACTCCGCTTTTTATTTTTCAGTTTTCTGAGCATAAAGACATTAAATCCATACTATAAATCTATTTGTGCAAAAAAGACATTTTGTGATAGAAGTCTCATATTCCAGATTAGATTTTAAAATTTTTATTAATTTTAGTCTAAATATCACCCCATTTATCACTAAAATCAATCTTATTTTAACAAAAAGATATATTATTCTTTTAAAATTAGCATAAATATAATATAATAGAAGTATAGGAGATTAAAAAAATGACAATTAACACAAAGAAAACATTATTTATTGTTGCAGATATTTTTGCAATAATCACAGGGGTTGTTCTTATCTTTGGAATAATCACAATTCCTCTTTCAGTTTTTTTATTCATGGGTGGCTCAAAGATGAGAGAAATTTCTCGCCAGAGCGACGTTGAGTTTGAAAATACTATGAAGAACAGAATAAATCTAGGTTGGGCAATCTATATTTTAATTGTGACTTTCCCAGTGGGTATTTGTGCCCTCTTACCATACATAATCGACACAACATCATTAAAAGAAGAAAATGTGGAAAGTGAAAAGTCCACAACAGACGTTTCAGAAAGCGTTAAAGATTTAGATTTGCTTTTTGAAAAGAAAGAAAAAGGAATCATAACCGAAGAAGAATATGAAAAATTAAAAAGAAAGATTTTAGACAAAATAGAAAAATAATTAAAAAAACATTTTGATAAAACCTTTTTGTATTAAAATAAAAAAAAGGAAGAAGAATATAATATATGAAATTTACAGAATTAGGATTAAATCCGAAAATTTTAAAGGCGCTTGAAAGTTTTAAATTCGAAACAGCAACCCAAGTGCAAGAAGACGCTATCCCTTTAATTTTAGAGGGAAAAGATGTTACAGTGAGAAGTCAAACAGGCAGTGGGAAAACTTTTGCCTATGCTTTGCCTATACTCCAAAACACAAGTGAGAGCGCAGAAAATGTTGAGACTCTCATCATCTGCCCAACAAGAGAATTATGCTTGCAGGTCACAGATGAAATCAAAAAAATAGTGGGATTTTTAGAAAACATTAAAGTCGTTCCAGTCTATGGCGGAAGCGCAATAGAAAGACAAATTCAGGCTTTAAAGCGAAGACCACAAATCGTTGTTGGAACTCCGGGCAGAATTATGGACCATATGGGCAGAAGAACTATAAAGATTGATTCACTCAAAACTTTAGTGTTAGATGAAGCCGACGAAATGCTTAATATGGGATTTAAAGAAGACATTGAAAAGATTTTAAAAACAACTCCAAAAACAAGACAAACTTTACTTTTCAGTGCAACCTACCCAGACACCATAAAGCAGATTACAAAAAATTATCAAAATAACCCAACGAGAATTGAGGTTGGCGTTGAAAACAGAAGTTTAAAAAGTTTAACTCAATACTTTGTTATTGTGAACAAAAATAGCAAAAAAGAGGCTTTACTTGAAATTTTAAATGAGAAAAAGCCAAAAATAGCAATAGTTTTCTCTAACACAAAAAGAATGGCAGATATAATTGCAAACTATTTGAATGAGAATTCTCACAATGCTGAGGCACTTCATGGCGACTTAAAACAATCTCAAAGAAAGAAAGTCATCGACAGAGTTAAAAAAGGCGACACAGAAATTCTTGTTGCAAGCGATGTTGCTGCACGTGGACTTGACATAAACGATGTTGAATACGTCATCAATTTTGACGTCCCACTTAATGTTGAATATTTTATCCACAGAATTGGCAGAACGGCAAGAATTGGAAAAGATGGAAATTCCATGACAATCATTGCTAGCAACCTTCAACTAAGAACACTTAAAGACTATGAAAGACAGACAGACTCAAATATTCAAGAAATGAAACTTTCCATATCTGAAAAAGCAGGTGCTTCAAGTCAAATTGAGGCCAAAAAAGCCCCACGTTCAGGTGGATTTTCAAGAGGCAGACAAGGCGGATCAACTGGGTCAAGAGGCAATCGTAGTTTTGGCGAAAAGAAGCCTTTTAATAGAGATCGTTCCTCAAGTCAAAGAAATGATAGAGGATATGCTTCAAAAGAAGACGGTGGTTCAAACGGACAAAGAGGAAATTTTGAAAGAAGCAAAAATTTTTCAAACAGCCGAGGTTCAAAATCTTTTTCTCGTGATGATAATGCAGAGAATGAAGTTCGCTCCGACAACGGAAAAAGAATTTTTTCCCAAAAAGCGTTTGGTGAAAGAAAAGAAAATAAAGCCTTTTCAAAAGGAAGTTCAAGATTTTCATCTGATAAAAGACAAAAAGATTATAAAACAGCGGACAAGCATTTTTCTTCAAGAGAAAAAAGTGATTTTAACGGCGAAGAAAAGCGTTATTCCCCAAAACCAAGAACTGATTCAAAAAGTGAAGATAGACAATATTCCAAGCCAAAGACAGATTATGAAAGCAGGGACAAAAAAACGTTTTCGAAGTTCGATAGTTCAAAATCAAAGAAGCCTTTTTCAAAATTTGATAGTTCAAAATCAAAGAAACCTTATGGTTCTTCAAGCAAACCCAGCTATTCAAAGACCTTTGAAAAAAAGCCTTTCAAAGCAAAACCATAAAAGCCAAAAACTAAATGTTTTATATTAATTTTAAATTTATATTAATAAAATAGTTTATAGAAAAAACAACCCTCAAAGGCTGTTTTTTTTGTTTATTTCAAATTTGATTTAAAAATTTAAAATAAATGTGTTAAAATCTTTTTATATTTATTTTTTAATTGTGTATAATTGAAAGAGGTGAAAAATGTTATTTGGAAATGAAATCTATAAGGGTCTTGCCGATTTAGCAAATTCTTCAATAAGAAGTATGGCGAATTTTAATTGGACTTTCATTGCACTTTTTGCTTTTGTTCTCTATGTCTATGCAGTTGAGATTAAAAACAAAAACTACAAGGCAATAGTCGCAGGTTTATCTCTTTATTCCGTTCATTGGCTCTATGAAATTGTAAATGCAATCATTGGTCATGTCTCGGGCTATGCATTATGGACAGTTTCTCCTGGAAGCACATCTTATATGTTGCTCATCGGCGTGAGCTGGGAACTCTCAATGATGTTTGCAGTTGCAGGCATAATAACAAGCAAATTTCTCTTAAAAGATAAAAATGCAAAAATTTTTGGAATTAACAACAGATGGTTTTTTGCGATTGTGAATGCACTTGTGTTTTCCTTAGTCGAAATCTTCCTTGCCGCAACACCTGCTTTCATTTGGGTCTATCCATGGTGGGGTGCAATTCCAGTTTTCATAACTGTCTACATTCCCTTCTTCCTCGCTGCATTTTTGGTTCCCGACAGAAGTCCAAAATTCCAAAAGATATTTTTAACAAGCATTATTTCATTAAACATTATTCTTCTTGCAACATTAATTCCACTTGGAATTATTTAAGATAAAATTTATATATATTAATCAAGAAAAAAAACTAACAAGATTTTTTGTTAGTTTTTTATTTGTTTTTTAAAAAAAATGATATTTACTAATCTTTTTAATATGCATTATCTTTTTCAATGTAAAAAGATTTTTCAATTTTAATTATCTTTTTCTGTGCAAAAAAAGATAGGTGAGAATAAAGA
>CAYIZE010000061.1:0-4646 GCA_964367785.1 uncultured Christensenella sp. | reverse complement strand
AGTGAATATCTTAAAGTGGAAGTTTTTCAAAATGGAAATAAATATGTTCAAGAATATAAGAGAGGAATTCCTCTTTATCCACTTAAGATTGACGGGACAACTCTTTCTCGTGGGACAACTGTCACTTTCAAACCTGATGATATGATTTTTGAAACAACTGACTTTAATTATGAAAGTATGAGAGCTTGTTTCAGAGAGATTGCTTTTTTGAATAAGGGACTTATTATTTCTTTAACCGACGAAAGACCAGGCAGACAAAAAAACGAGGTTTTTGAGTTTAAAGGCGGTATTGTTGAATTTGTTGATTATCTTAATAAAGGCAGAGAAACAATTCTACCAGAACCATTTTATGTGAATAGCATTGCAAAAGACAGCGAAGTTGAGATAAGTTTTCAATATAATGATGGATATAGCGAAGTTATTAATGCTTATGCAAATAACATTAATACTGAAGAGGGTGGAACTCACCTTGTTGGGTTTAAAAATGCCATCGCAAAAGTTATCGTTGATTATGCAAACAAAAACAAAATTTTAAAACCAAATGAAAAACTTTCTGGCGAGGATTGCAGAGAGGGTTTAACGGCTATAATCAGCGTTAAACTTCAAAATCCACAATTCGAAGGACAGACAAAAACAAAATTAGGCAACACTTTCATTAAGACACTCGTTGAAAAGGTGTTAATTGAGAGTTTTGGCGATTATCTGGAAGAAAATCCCTCCATTGCAAAGGAGATTGTTTTAAAGTCAATCACAGCGCAGAGAGCCAGAGAAGCGGCAAAAAACGCAAGAGAGTTCACAAGACGCAAAAGCGTGCTTGAAAACACAACGCTCCCTGGTAAACTTGCAGATTGCACAAACAAAGACCCAAAGCATTGCGAAATTTATCTTGTTGAGGGCAATAGTGCTGGTGGAACGGCAAAAGGTGGCAGAGACAGGCGTTTTCAAGCCATATTACCACTGAGAGGTAAAATTTTAAATGTCCAAAGAGCAAAACTTAGTAGAGTCCTTGAAAATGAGGAAATAAAATCAATGATCACGGCTTTTGGTTGTGGAATTAATGAGGAGTTTAGAGAGGAAAAGTTGCGTTATGACAAAATTATTTGTATGACCGATGCCGACGTGGACGGCAGTCACATTCGAATTCTTCTTCTAACTTTTTTCTATCGCTTTATGAGACCACTCATTGAACTGGGACATGTCTACATTGCACAGCCACCACTCTACAGAGTTGCTCGTGGAAAGGAAATTGCTTATTTTTATAACGATGACGATTTGAACGCTGAACTCAATAGATTAGGAAATAAAAATGTTGAAATGCAACGTTTCAAAGGATTAGGCGAGATGTCTAACGATCAATTATGGGAAACAACAATGAGCCCAGAACACAGGATTTTATTACACGTTAAAATGGAAGATGCTGTCGAGGCTGATGCTATTTTTAACACTCTTATGGGTGAAAATCCAGAACTTAGACGAGAATTTATTCAACAAAATGCAACAATGGTTAAAGACCTTGATGTGTAAGTAAAATTAGAGGGGAAGAAATGAAAAAACAAGATTATTCAAAAGAACTTGACGAAATGGTGGATAACACAAAATATATTAAAATTCACCTAAATGAGGAAATGAAAAAGTCATTCATTTCGTATGCAATGGCGGTTAATGTTAGCCGTGCCATTCCAGATGTTAGAGATGGACTTAAGCCAGTGCATAGAAGAATTCTTTTCTCTATGGGAGAAATGGGACTTTCATATGATAAGGCATTCAGGAAATGTGCCCGTATCGTTGGTGACGTTATGGGAAAATATCACCCACATGGCGACAGTGCAATTTATGACGCTCTTGTTAGACTTGCACAAGATTTCTCCATCAATGAGCCTCTTGTGGCAGGACAAGGAAACTTTGGAAGTGTCGACGGCGATAGCGCTGCTGCAATGAGATATACAGAAGCAAAACTTTCAAAAATTTCAAGTGAACTACTTCGAGAAATTGACAAGGAAACAGTTGATTTCTATCCAAACTTTGACGGAACACTCCAACAACCCGTTGTTTTGCCATCTCGTTTTCCAAATCTATTAGTTAATGGCTCGGACGGAATTGCTGTCGGAATGGCAACGAATATTCCCCCTCACAATCTTGGCGAAGTGATTGACGGCGTTGTTGCAATGATTGAAAATCCAAACATTGAAATTGACGAATTAATTAAATATATTCCAGCCCCTGATTTCCCAACGAGAGGTCTTCTTTTGGGCAGAAATGGTGCAAGAACCGCTTTTAAAACAGGTCGCGGAAGCATTGTCCTTAGGGCAAAAACTGAAATTGAAGAGGAAGATAAGAGAAGTAAAATTATCATCACTGAACTTCCTTATCAAGTGAATAAAGCACGACTTATTGAGCAGATTGCGAACCTTGTTAAAGATAAGAAAATCGAGGGCATCAGCGACATTAAAGAAGAATCCGACAGAACAGGAATGAGAATTGTTGTGGACATTAAAAGAGATTCAAACGCTCAACTTGTGCTTAATCTTTTATTTAAACACACACCTCTCCAAATCAATTTTGGAATAATTTTCTTAGCACTTGCCGATGGCGAGCCTAAGATTATGAATTTAAAACAAATGCTTTCTTATTATTTGGAACATCAAAAAGATGTTATTGTTAGACGAACAAAATATGACCTTGAAAAAGCACTTGAAAAAGCACATATTTTAGAAGGTATAGTTTTAGCACTTTCAAATGTTGACGAAGTAGTTAGAATTATTAAAAAGAGCGAAGATAAAAATGATGCTTGTGCTAAACTTTGCGAGGTGTTTACTCTCACAGACAAACAAGCCACAGCCATTTTGGAAATGCGTTTGCAACGACTCACAAGTCTTGAAGTGCATAAGATTAGAGATGAGTTAACCACACTTCAAGGACTAATAACGAATTATAGAGATATTTTGAAAAGCGACCAAAAGATTTTAGATATAGTTAGAACAGAACTCCTTGAAATCAAAACAAAATATGCCACTCCAAGAAGAACGGAAATTGTCGTCGACTATAACGACATTGACATTGAAGACCTCATTGAAAAAGAGGAAGTTGTAATTTCTCTCACTCACACAGGTTACATCAAACGCCAACCTGTCGCAGAATACAGGACGCAAAGACGTGGAGGAGTGGGTGTTTCGGGACATAAAACGAAAGAAGATGATTTTGTTGAAAAGATGTTTATTTCAAGTTCGCACGATAATTTGCTTTTCTTCACAAACCTTGGCAAAGTTTATTGTCAAAAAGCCTACACTTTGCCTGATGCGTCAAAAAATACGAAGGGACGTGCAATGGTGAATGTAATTCAGATGGCACCAAACGAAAGCGTAACCGAGATTATCAAACTAGATCCAAACAAACGCGGATTTTTAATGATGGCAACTCAAAATGGACTTATCAAAAAGACATCTGTTGATGAATTTAAACATATTAATAAAAATGGTAAGATTGCCATTAGAATTTTGGAAAACGACAAACTTATAAGTGTTGAAGAGACTTGTGGAAGAGACGAGATTGTTGTGGCAACTCATGAGGGGAAATGTATTAGGTTTAGCGAAGAAAATGTCAGAAAGATGGGAAGAAGTTCACAAGGTGTGAAAAGTATTTCTCTTAAAAAAGGCGACAAAGTTGTTGATATGATTGTTGTCAAAAATGGACATATGTTCCTGACAATTTCAGAAAACGGATATGGAAAGAGAAGTGATCCTGTGGAATACCGTTTGCAAAATCGTGGTGGGAAAGGCATTAAAGCAGGTATTTTCAATCAAAAGACTGGAAAACTTGTTAATTTAAAACAGATTAAAACAGAACAAGATGTCATCTTGATGAGCGAAAGTGGCACAATAATTAGACTTAATGGCGAGGAAATCAACACTATCAGCAGAAATACTCAAGGTGTTAGAATTATGAAGTTAAAAGACAACAATTATAAAGTTGTGTGTGCTTCTGTTACTGAACATCAAGAAGAGGAAGTTGATGACGAACAATTAGGCGAGACAGAGAACGTTACACAAAGCAATGAATAATTGCGTTTAAAAATCAAAAAGACTGCTTAGGCGGTCTTTTTTTTGAATAAATAAAAATGAATAATCATATATTTTAATAATAAAATAAAAGGATATATTTATGGAGATTATGAATAAAGAAGTAGTTTCAAAACTATCAGATGAAGAAAAAGTTTTTAAAGAAAGTGAGATTAATTTAAAAAACAGAAAATTACTTACAATTACGGGCGTAGAAAAGGTTTATGAGGCGAATGGATCAAAAGTCCAGTTGCGTGTTGCTGGCTCAAATTTGCTCATATTAGGAGATAATTTGAGCGTGGATAAGTTAAGTGTGCAAGATGGAACTATTGTGATTTCTGGGGATATTTGCGACTTGAAGTTTAATGCGTATAATTCAAAAAATGGCTTTCTTAAAAAGATATTCAAATGATTCTTTTTTCAACAATAAATCAACCATTAATTTTATGGCTTTTTTGTTATCTGGGCTTTGGTTCTGGACTACTGTTCTTTTTTGTATTTAAGTTAAGTAATATTGTTAGAAAAAAGAGTGTTTTAAAGAAAAATGTAACAAAAAATGTAACAAAAAATGTAACAAAAAATGTAACAAAA
>CAYIZE010000060.1:0-4656 GCA_964367785.1 uncultured Christensenella sp. | reverse complement strand
TTCTGAAAGAAAAACACCAAATTCAACTTCGCTTTCAAACTTCACATTTTCCAAAGTTATCATATTTTTTTGAAGAAAGTTCTTCACCTCATCAAAGGTATTATAATTGCATTTCCCAAAAAACAATATATGCTTATTCACTTTTTTAATGTTGTCTGCAAGACACATTTTTGCACAACTTTTATAAACTTTTCCAAGTTTACTAACCCCCAACTTAACTCCGCCAAAATATCGAACTACCACACACAATGCATTTATAACATCGTTCTCTTTTAAAGCAGATAAAATCATTATACCTGCTGTTCCCGAAGGTTCCCCGTCATCACTTGAATATTGTTCATTTTCAAAAACACCTGCAAAACATATATGACTACAAGAAAGATTCTCTGCTCTAAGATTTTTTAAAATTTCAGTTTGTCTTTTTATATTTTCACAATTAAAAATATAGGAATAGAACTTTGATTTTAAAATAATGTCTTTACAAGATTTTTCACATATTATACTATTCATTTTTGTTCACAATTTGTTTAGTTTTACTATCATTTTGTTCCTGTGACTTTTTGATCGTTTTGTTTAATTTTTTAAAAATAAACCAAAATATATCGAGGATTTGAAGAGGAATCGCTATAATAAAAATCAACCAGTTATTTTCAAACGGTATGCACATAAATAACGCAAGAGCTGTCGTCCATATCAAAAAAGAAACAGTTATGCTATTTAAAAAATTTGTGCACCATATACTTGAAAAGACTGTGGCGATTATGCTAGAAACTGCAAGGGAGATTACAAAAATTTTCCAAACCCATGCTTGAGAACTTGGAAGCAGTCCCACAAAAAACGAATAAACCACAACAGCAACAAGCCACACGAGAGATATGGATAAGAAAACGATTAGGAATTGTTGTTTAGAAAAAAACTTAGTCAATTCATGCTTTTTTTGTTTCTTAACATCTCCAATTTCAATTTTGCCATTTTCAATCAAAAAATCATTCACAGTTATGCCAAAGATTTCAGCAATCTGTTTTAATATTAAAACATCAGGAACGGACTCTCCCCTTTCCCATTTAGAAATATTTTTATCAGAATATTGCAATCGTTCCGCCATTTCAAGTTGAGTTATTTTTGCAGCCTTACGATATTTCACAAGATTATTTGCAATAATCATCTTAAAATTATCATTTGATATTAATTCGTTTTCACTCATAAATTTATTATAATATATATAAAAATATAAATCAAATTAATTGAAGAAAAATTCTACAAATCGTAGAGTGAGAAAATTGAAAAATTATTCAAATATATTTATCAATCCTATAAGTATAAACATAACAAATGTAACAAACCTTGTGTCAAAAGGAAGTATATTTTTTAGCCTCAAACCTATGTCAAAACCTACTATAAAAAACATATAATGAAAACAAAAACTTGTTAATACAAAAAACTCAGGAAGACTTAATGTCGAGTAAAAAATGAATGTTGAAAATATATTTTCAGAGATAAAAACGAGAAGAAGAACAGACAAGTCAACAAGACTAAAAACTCCATTTTGAAAAGTAATTTTAGGAATAATGTTTTTATTATATGCTTTTAAACTAACAAAAAGGGATTTGTAAGCCACGACAGCATTATATAGTCCAAGGACAAGTAGTAAATATCCGCTCAAGCTGTGGACGATATTTGAAGCGAATAAAACGGATATTCTTGGATAAATCGACATAAATAAAACTAGAATTCCTGTATTTATCAAGTTCAATAAAAGAAATTGTATTTGTGTTAATTTAGTATTTTTACTTCCAAATCCAACTGAATAACCAAACGCATCAATGCTGATTGAAAATGAAAAAAGCAAGACTTCAAACATATATCATAATATGAAAAAAAGTTTTGCTTGTGAATTTATTTTTATATTTACTTTTTAAAAACAAATTTTTCTTAAATTATTTTTAAAAGATAACTTTGTCGATTACTCCCCCGCCCAGACAGTTTTCAGTCTCATCATATAAAACGACATATTGTCCTGGAGTTATTGCCTTTTGTTTTTCTTTAAAAATGACTTCTGAATTTCCGTCATTTAAAATTTTTACTGTCACTTTTTGGTCAGGTTGTCTATATCTAAATTTCGCAAAACAATCAAAAATATTTTCTTTTGGCTTGCAAGGAATCCAATTAAAATCCACTGCAATAAGCGCCGAACTAAATAGTCTGTCGTCTATTCCCTGACTCACAATCAAAACATTGTTCTTTACATCTTTATCGACAACAAACCATCTCTCACCATTGCCATCGCTTTTTCCACCTATGTCAAGTCCTCTACGTTGCCCCAAAGTGTAGTATAGAACGCCTACATGCTCTCCTACAACATTACCATTCAAATCAACAATTTTTCCTTTTTTTGCAGGAAAATATCCTTGAAGAAAATTTTTAAAATTTCTTTCTCCAATGAAACATACTCCTGTGCTATCTTTCTTTTTGGCATTTTCCAAATTATTTTCCTGCGCAATTCTACGAACTTGTGTCTTTTCAATGTCGGCAAGAGGAAACAAAACTCGAGAAAGTTGATTTTGTGAAAGTTGATTTAAAAAATAACTTTGGTCTTTGGTTTTATCTTTTGCTTTTTTCAAATAAAAGTTTTCTTTGTCACTCTCTATTTTACAATAATGTCCAGTTGCAATGTAATCTGCTCCGAGCATTTTTGCATAATCAAGGAAAGGTCCAAATTTAATTTCTCTGTTACACAGAACATCAGGATTTGGCGTTCTTCCCTTTTCATATTCACTTAAAAAGATTGAAAAAACTTTGTCTAAATACTCTTTTGAAAAATTTACAGAATAATATGGAATCCCAAGGCTTGTGCAAACCCTGCGAACATCTTCATAATCCTCTGTGGCACTGCAAACTCCGCAATCATCTTTTTCTTCCCAGTTGTTCATAAAAAGACCAATTACATTATAGCCCTGCTCCTTTAAGAGCAATGCCGCCACGGAACTATCCACCCCGCCACTCATTCCAACAACCACAGTTTTCTTTTCTGTCATCAATTATCCCTCTAAATTTTCATCGCATTTTGGACAAATTTCTTCACCTTCTGTCACCCAGACGCTGCTTCCACACGATTTGCAAATTACTTTTATTTTTTTCTTTTTAGTAAATATTTTACTATTTTCCTCAACTCGCTCTGATTTAGCCTTATTAATTAGTTCACTGGCAATTTTAACGTCATAATCACTTAACACAAGGCTTTCATCAATAGCAACAGGAACTTTAAAAGTGCCTGAGAGAATTTGCACAAGCGAAACAAACCAAATAATCAATCCAAAAGATGCAGGAAGAATCATCATCCAAGACAAAATTCCCCAATATTTATGATAAATTATATCAGTTGAAAAGACATTAATTAATATTAGAAAAGAGAAAAGAAATAGTAAACAAAAAGAAATGAGAAAATAATAAAATAATTTCTTTCTGCCAACTCTCTCATATTGTAAGCCAATCCAGCCAAGAAAAAGGGCTAAAAAAAATAATTTCCATTTATTCACATCTTTTGGTAAATTTTTATCAAAAATAACTTTATTCTTATCGCCGTTCTTTAAAGCCTCTTTTCCGGCACTATTACTTACTTTTTCCATTCTTGAAAAAATCAAGCCACATTTTTCACAAACAGGTTGACCCACAGGAGATTTTTGATTACATCTTGGGCAATGTTTAAATATCTTTTTTTTCATATCAAACATTTTATCAAAAATACAAATAATAGTCAAATTACATATCATTAAAAAAGATGTCACATATTACGTGACATCTTTTTTTAATTTTCTTTTTTTATCAAAATTCTTTGAAATTTCAATTACACCTAAAATATCGTCAAAATCCAATGAATTAATTCTAGCTGTTGCATCTTTGATTGAATCTATTACTTGTTTGGAGCAATCTTTTTTTGACATTGCAATTTTGAGCATCTTCATTGCAGTTTCCAAAACTTCTTCTTTATTTTTATATTCCTGTAATTCCAAGATTTTTATAAATGTACTCAATCCATAATCCATTTTTCTTTCCATAAGTTTCTCCTCTTTCTGATATTATCTAATCAATTAGTAATTAAGTCAAATAATATGTTAAAAGTTAAAGCATTAAATCTAAAAAATCATCTTCCTTGTTCAATTTCTTCGTCTTCTTGATAGATATCTTGCTGTTCTTCTTCAAAATCGTCTTTTTCTTCATTTTTATAAAGTAATTTTACATCGCCAAATCTATCACACTCAATTTTCAAGTCTTTTGGGAGAGGTGCAGTAAAATTTCCATCTATGCTTTTGTTAAACATTACTTTTGACCACGCAACAATACATTTAACTTTATCTCTTAAAACCCTTTCTTTAAAATCTTTTTGACCTTTAAAAAATATATCTTCTCGATTTTTTAAAATTTGCAATTCTGCTCTATGTTTTAATGCTTTTCTTTCTTCATCTATGTTTTTGAAATCTTTTTGCATAATTTGTGAATCTAATTCTTCAAGTTGTTGTTCATACATATTAGAATTTTTGTCAAGGTTTTGAAGGCGTTCAACAATTTTATTACATGCTTCTTTTTCTTCTTCGTCAAATTTTTTTTGTTCAACTGGACTTAATTTTTTATTTTTAGTTTTATCAAGCATTCTTATAC
>CAYIZE010000059.1:0-4701 GCA_964367785.1 uncultured Christensenella sp. | reverse complement strand
GTTCCGTTTGAAGTGTCAGTGAGAATTATTCCCTGAGCAGAAAGTGAGTTTCTGATGGAGTCGGCTTGTGTATAATCCTTATTTTTCTTGGCCTCTAAACGAAGTTCAATTTGCTTTAAAACTTCCGCGTCTGAAAGGGAAGCAGAGTTGTCACTCTCTTTTTTGTTCTCGTCTTTGATTGAAAGAAGATTAAGAGATAAAACGTTGTCAAAATCTTTCACAAGAGCAAGTTTTGTCTTGTCATTTAAAGCATTGTCTTTAAGTGCCTTAAAAAGAATTGTGAGAGCCATTGAAGTGTTTAAATCGCTACTTATTACGTCTTTAAATTTTGATTTGTATGTGTCAAAACTCTTTTTTTCAAAATCTCCCTCATTTTTCAAGTTTGATATGCGTTGAAGTAACTTTTTATATGAATTAACTGAATTATCTATGATCTCATAGGAAAAAATTAGAGGTTTTCGGTAGTGTGATTCAAGGCAAAAATAGCGATATTGCATTGGAGTGTAGCCTTTTTGCTTAAACACAGAAAGCGTGAGAAATTCTCCGCTTGACTTGCTCATCTTTCCGCTTTGAGTTTGCAGGTGCATAACGTGCATCCAAGTGTGGCACCATTCGTGACCGAGATATGCCTCACTTTGTGCAATTTCATTTGTGTGGTGAGGGAAAGCATTGTCAATTCCACCGCAGTGAATGTCGACATAGTCGCCGAGGTGTTTCATTGCAATGCAAGAGCATTCTATGTGCCAGCCAGGATATCCCACGCCCCATGGACTGTCCCAAACAAGCGCTTGATGTTCAAATTTTGAATTCGTGAACCATAAAACAAAATCATTTCTATTTTTCTTATTTTCGTCGTCGGTGACACTGTCACGCACAGCCACTTCAAGGTCTTCTTGTTTAAAATTATAAAAAACGTGATATTTTTCAAGTTTTGATGTGTCAAAATAGACATTTCCGCCTGATAAATAGGCGTAGCCCTTTTCAATGAGTCCGCTGATGACTTTGATAAAACTATCTATGCAATGAGTGGCAGGCTCGATGACATCAGGCATCAATATGTTCAAATCTTTAAGGTCTTTAAAAAATGCCTGAGTATAAAATTCAGCAATGTCTTGCACTGATTTATTTTCTCTCTTTGCCCCCTTAAGCATTTTGTCTTCGCCCTCGTCATTGTCATTTGAAAGATGCCCGACATCAGTGATATTCATCACTCTTTTGACTTTAAAATCATTATACTTAAGAGTTCTGATGAGAATGTCTTCCATTAAATATGTGCGAAGATTGCCAATGTGTGCGAAGTTATAGACTGTTGGTCCGCAAGTGTAGACTTTCACTTCGTTTTTGTCTTTTGGCACAAATTCGTCGATAGATTTTGTGAGGGAGTTAAATAATTTCATTCTTTGCCTCTTCTTTTATTCTTTTTTTATAATGAAAAAATATCACATTTTCTGTCCAAATGTCAAGTGATATGGGTTTTCTATGATTACAAGTATTATATTTATATGTTATATTATATTTTAATAAATCAAATATTGTTAGGCAATCAAACTTGGGACATTAAAAAACAATAATATTTTTTACTTTTTATCAAAATTTGTTGCGTCTTCAAGAACGAGATTGTCAAAGAAAATCTCCTCTGGAAAGTCAACTTTTGAAAAACTTGTGTTTCTGAATGCAACATAATGATAGACGTGTTTTGCAAGGAGGATAGGGGTGGCGAGGTCTAGCGTGTGACAGATGTTGCTTAAATACTCAAAAAAGTTGTCTACTTCAAAGGTTGATAAATCCTCATACACAATGCTTTTAACAATCTTTTCCTCTTTCATAATTTTCGCCCAAATTTTAAACATAACTCGTCCTTTAAATAATAATTTCTAATATATAAAAAGTATTATATCAGAAAACAATCAACTTTAAAAAGCTTTTTATCAAAATGTGAATAGTAAAAAATCTCTTGACATAAAATAGTTTAATCATTATACTCTATCGATATTAAGAAAATACTTAAAAATTTAACAAAAAAATTTTTTTTGATTATCTTAATATAAAGAGATTTTGAGATGAGGGTTGTATTGGCTTTATAAGTTGATACTGCCGTTTTTTTGAAACTTTTTAATGCAGGAGGTTAAACCTATTATGGATGAAGAAATTTTTTTAACTAAAGAGGGCTATAAGACTTTACAAGAAAGGCTTGATTTTTTGAAATCTGAGAAAAGAGACGAAATTGCAAAAAAGATTGGAGTGGCAAGAGAATTTGGCGACCTCAGTGAAAATGCTGAATATGATGCTGCCAAAGAGGAACAGGCACAAGTTGAATTTGAGATTTCGGAGATTGAAAACAAACTTCGTTTTGGAAAGATTATCAATCAAAGTAAAATTGACACAAGCGCTGTTAATGTTGGGTGTTTCGTAAAGTTGAAAGACCTTGATTTTAACGACGAATTTGAATATAAAATTGTTGGCGACACTGAAAGCGACCCAGCAAAAGGATTAATTTCCAACAATAGCCCTGTGGGTAAGGCTCTTTTAGGCAAGAAGGCAAATGAGAGCGTTAATATCATTTTGCCACAAAACAATAATGCAACAATTAGACTCAAAGTTCTTGGAATAAGAGTATAAGACATATTGATAGAGAGGCAGTTTTATTAAATTTTGCAGAGGTGTTTTCCTAACGCCTCTGTTTTTGTTTGTGAAATTAGGTGAAGTGTGATAGAATTTTTTTTGGTGGGAAGTTATGGCCGAATATGAAAATGTTATTTTAAATAATTCTCAATTTTTAGAAATTATAAAAGAAGAGCTTATTGGCAATTCCATTTTGTTTGAAACGCAAGATGAAGTTCTTCTTGAAAATTTTTCTTTATGCTTTGCAAAAGTTCTCTTGTGCAACGCTAAAAATAAGCCTTGTAACGAATGCATTAGTTGCCAAAAGATGGAGAAAAATGCTCACAGCGATGTGAAAATTTATCCACTAAACGGGAAAAATGTGCTGGTGGACGACGTGAAGGACTTGATTGAAAACATTTACTTAAAACCCATTGAGAGTGATAAAAATATTTTTATATTTAACCACTTTTCAAGTGCAAATTTGCAAGCACAAAACAAACTCCTCAAAATTTTGGAAGAGCCACCAAAAAATTCCTATATAATTTTAAACGTAACAAACTCAAGCAAGATTTTACCGACGATTATGTCTAGGTGTAAGAAAATTCGTTTGAAATCACTCAGCGATGGGGAAATGCTTTCGGCTTTCAAAGATGAGGACATAACAAAACTTGAAAATGCTGTGGAGATTGCACAAGGCTCGATGCAAAAGGCGGAAATGTTTTTAAAAGATGAAATATTTGCCGAAACTTTTAAAAATTGTCTTGATACTGTTTTAGAACTTAAAGACAGCAGATATCTTTTAAAATATTCTTCAAAATTGAGACTGGAAAAAAATAATTTAGGGCTTGTTCTTGAAGTTTTCGAGAGTTTATATAGGGACATATTGCTAATTAAACTGGACAAAGAGAACTTGGTGAAAAACAAAAAACATTTGAAAGAACTGCTGAGCGTTTGCGAGGAATATGATTGCGATGGAGTGGACAAGATTATTAGAAAAATCTTTGAGACAAAAAAGAAAATGGAATCAAATTGCAATGCAGATATGCTTATTGACAGTTTACTACTATACATTTTGGAGGTAAAATATTTATGCAGAAGATAGATGTGAGATTTAAATACAACCCAAAACTCTTTTCATTTGTGTCAAGTGACATTTTGAAACGTGGCGATTTTATCGTTGCAGAGAATGCTTTGGGGCAAAGTTATGGAATGGTGGAGAGTGTGTCTAATGAACTTCCAAAAGATCAAACTTTGCCAAGAATTCTCAGGAAAGCAAGCGAAAGCGACATTTTGCAAAACGAAAGAATTTTGGAAAAAGAAAAGACTGCTTTGCTTGAAACAAGAAAACTTGTTGAGAAACTTAAACTTGATATGAATGTTGTTAATGCTGAATACTCTTTCGATGGCTCAAAAGTCTTGATTGATTTTATCAGTGAAAACAGAGTAGATTTTAGGGAACTTGTGAGAGACTTAGCGAGCGTTCTCCACACGAGGATTGAACTCAAGCAAATTGGTGTGAGAGATCAGGCCAAAATGGTTGGAGGAATTGGGATTTGTGGGAGAGTTTGTTGTTGTGCCGCACACTTAAAAGATTTTGAAAAAGTTAGCATCAAAATGGCAAAGTCGCAGGATTTAGCCCTCAATCCCGTTAAAATTAGCGGTGCGTGTGGGAGACTGATGTGCTGTTTGGCATATGAAGACCCTGTATATAACGAATTACAAGCAACAACTCCAAGGGTTAATTCTCAGGTGAAAACTGTCGAGGGTGTGGGAACTGTTGTGTATAGAAAACTTTTAAGTCAAATACTTTCTATTAAGTTTGAAAGTGCTGATGGCAGTGTTCATTTTAAAGACTATGATGTTAAAGATGTGACGCTTGTGCAAAGAGCAGGCGGGGACGAGAAAAGATTTAAAAACTTTAAAAAGAACAATGATAAATAAGATGAAAATTAAACTTAACACAGGCGAAGTTTTAGAGGATTTAGAGCGAGATAACTTAAAAATTGTGCAAGACAATAGTTTGTATAAATTTTCAAGCGACAGCGTCAGGCTTTCGGACTTTGCTAAAATTAAAAAAAATGATTTTGTTGTGGAACT
>CAYIZE010000058.1:0-4707 GCA_964367785.1 uncultured Christensenella sp. | reverse complement strand
CTTTCATTAACTCTATTTTTATCTTTAATCTTTTCCCAACTGAACTCATCTCTGCCAAAATATCCGTAGCATGCTGTTTGTTTATAAATTCATTTTAATGAGTCTAGTTCTTTTATAACATTTCTTTGTCTATATATAAAAAGATATGGGTTTAACTCATATCTTTTATTAAATTTCTCTATATTCTTAGCTTTTTATAATAATGCCTTTATTTGCTAAGGCTTTCTTCTTCTTTTAAATTAAGTTGAGATTCATCATATAAAGTTTCAAAAGCCTTCGCATATCCACAACTAACTTTAACATTATCTTTTGTGACAATCATAAATGTCTTAAAAGGAAAAGAACTTCCAACTCCACAATTAATTTTTGCTTTCGTTGCCGCCTCTTTCAATAGCCCTTCTGCATTATAATCAACTTTCAAATTCACCGACTTCCAATCATTTAGTTCAAGATTAATTGAGTTTTTTAGCTCTGTCTTAAATACTTCAACTTGCTCAAAAGTTAGTTTATTCGCACTTTCAAGAGAAGACAATAAAAACATTAAAGATTCCATAAATTGTTCTTCATTAAGACCTGCATCTTTACTCGACCCATCAAGTATCTTATCTGCCCACCAATTCGTTGCAATTTCTGCACTCTTAAACTCTTTCATTTCTTTTTTTTCTTTATTTTTTAAATCCATTTCTTTTTCTCCTTTATTTATCACTGTAATCTAAAGATTAAACTAAGCCCAGTGTAAAATCTTCTTCAAAACCCTCTTGTTTTGTCTCAAAATTCATAACTGTAAATTCTCCACAATTTAGTTTGGCTTTGCTTGTAAATTCGCAAAGATAACTTAATGTTTCATCATTTTTTCTTGTCATATTCCACATGTCTGAGTTCGCTGAAATTATAACAAAGTCGTTTTCACTATGCTTAGAAAATAAATCCCAATAAAAACTTAATATTCTGCTTTCGAAACTCTGTTTTGTTTCAATATTTTGTCCATTTTTCTTAATTCCAAGTTCGCTCATTATGTATGGCCAAACTTTTGTTGCCTTTAAAATCAAATTTTTAGTTTCTCTGAGTTCTTTTTCATTGCAACCCTCAAGATTTCCATAATCTCTCGGTGAAATGCGTGGGTCAATAGAAAAATTTTCATCTGAGACGCTAATTGTCTCTCTCAAAACTTCAGTGGACTGCATTGTTCTCTTTAAGGGCGTTGTGTATAAAAAAACTTTTTCAGGATCTTCACAAGAAATTATTTCTGCAATTTTTTTTGCAGAATTTTCCACTTGTTCAATTCCCTTTTGGAGTGAGACAATTCACAATATCATCATCTGATCTGCCTTGAATTATTCCTTGTTTGACGGCAAGTGTTTCGCCATGTCTCAAAAATATAACTTTCATTATTATTCCTACTTTTTTTTATATTTTTAATTTTATCATAATCGTTTATAATTTACAATAAAAATAATTTTTGTGCTTTTATAATAAAATATAAGAAAAATTTGAAGAAAAGTTTAATAAGTGGATTTTACTTAAATTGACTGCTTATTATTTGTTTATTTATTAGAGATGTGATATATTTAATAAAAAATAAAAGGCTTAAAAGTGGTTTTTATGGAAAAACAAAATATGTTAGTTTCTGTTATAATTCCAGTTTATAATGTTGAAAAATATCTTGATAAATGTGTAGAAAGTGTTTTAAACCAAACTTACAATAATTTGGAAATTATTTTAGTTGATGATGGCTCTACTGATAACTGCCCAGGAAAATGCGATGAGTGGGCAAACAAAGATAAAAGAATAAAAGTTATTCACAAACAAAATGGTGGGGCATCAGATGCTAAAAATGTTGGGCTAGACAATATGACAGGCGAAATTTTAATGTTTTTAGACGCTGATGATTATCTAACATTAGATACCATTGAAATATTACTTAATTTAATGATTAAACACAATGCAGATGTTTCTTGTGGGACTTACATTAAAGTTGATGAAAATTATTCTCCATTAAGCAAAAGTAATGATAAAGAATTAATTTGTGTATATGAAAATGATAATAAATTTGATTTTCTAATTGAACATGGTATTGAATGTGTTGTTGCTTGGGGAAAATTGTATAGAAAAAATGTTTTTAATAAATTAAAATACCCTTTTGGTAAAATAAACGAAGACGAATTTGTTGTTCATCAATACATTGAAAGAGCAGAAAAAATAGTTTATATAAATAAACCAATATATTTTTATTTACAGCGTAAAACAAGCACAATGGGAAATGGATTTTCAAAAAAAAGTCTTGAAGCTTTTGAAGCACTCAAAGAGCGTATTGATTTTTTTAAAAGTAAAAATGTTTCTTTAAAATACTTAAAATTTGCTTACGGATCATATCTTAGAGACATAGTAAATTTTTATTTTAAGTCAGAAAATAATAGTGAAATAAATAAATTAGTTTTGGAAGAATTTGAAAATTTTAAAAAATTACATAGGGAAAGTGGTATAAAACTTTTTTTAAAAGATGAAATAAAGTTTTTTCTTTTTAAGCATTGTAAATTTTTACTTAAAAAACTATTAAAAAAACTTTGAAGTTAAAAACTTGTAATAAAAGAATAAAAAATCTTCGCGTTAAAATTAAGGGGAAAAATGAAAAAGATAGCATTTGTATTGCCAGAATATGCAATGCCTGTCCCATCTATTATGGGAGGAGCGGTTGAGCAGTTGTTAGATATATTGATTGAAGAAAATGAGAAAAATGAAGTTTTTAAATTCTCAATTTATCTTCCCTATTTTTCAAAAGAAATAGTTTCAAAATTAAAAAATTTCAAATTTAAACATACCAATTTAGTTTTTATCAAAAGAACATTTTTTATAAATTTCTTTATAAGAGTAATAAATAAATTAAACAGAATTTTTCATAATAAAAAACAATTTACAACAACTTATGTTAGAAATGTTATTAATGATTTGAATAAAAATAATTTTGATAAGGTTATTTTTGAAGGCAACCCTCTGGGCTTGCCTAAAAAATTATTAAAAACTTATAATAGGGAAAATATCTATCTTCATCTTCATTCCCAATATATTGACAAGGAGAACATCTTTTCCGTGTTTGGCAATTTGATTGGAGTCAGTGACTTTATTTCAAATGATTGGAAATTTTGGCTTGAAGAAAAGAAAATTAATAATGTATGCATTCAAACTCTTAAAAACTGCATTGATGAAACAAGATTTTCAAAAAAAATTACTGTTAAAGAGCGTGATAAAATACGAGAGTGCTTTGGATTTGAAAAAACAGATTTCGTTGTCATTTTTTGTGGAAGAATTGTTTCAGTTAAAGGAATAAAAGAACTTATGCAAGCAGTTATTGAATGTAACAATAACATTAAACTACTTTTAATTGGAAGCCCTGAATTTGCTCGTAAAAAGAAAACGCAATTTTTAGTAGAAATTGAAAATATTGTAAAAGCCAACACTGAAAAAATAAAATTTACAGGTTTTGTGTCAAACGACGAAATGTATAAATATTATCAGTCGGCAGACTTGCAAGCAATTCCCTCCACATATAATGAAGCTGCGGGTTTAGTTGTTACAGAGGGAGTTTATTCAGGATTGCCTCAATTAGTAACTAATTCTGGTGGAATTCCTGAATTTATAGATAAAAATGGTTCAATTATTATTGATAGGCTTAAAGATGTTACAAAAAATTTAAAAAAGAATATTTTAATCCTCTCAAAAGACAAAGATAAATGTGAAAAAATGGGCAAAGCAAACCTAAATTATTCTAAAAATTTTGTAGATATTATTAATATAAAATAGTTATTTTAGTTTATATATTTAAGCAATAACCATTTTTTAAAAGGCAAGATAATAATAGAAGATGAAATCAAGAAAAAAATATGCAATTAGAAATATAACTTTTGGAATGATTAATAAAGTCATCACTATTTTGTTGCCTTTCGCCACTCGCTCAGTTTTAATATATACTCTTGGACTTCAATATGTTGGGTTAAGCAGTTTGTTCACTTCTATTTTACAAGTACTTAATCTTGCAGAACTTGGTTTTAGTTCCGCCATTGTTTTTAACCTATATAAACCCTTTGCAGAAAAAGATGATGATAAGGTTCGGGCATATTTAAACGCTTATAAGAAAATATATCAAACAGTAGGCTTGATAGTTCTAGCTTTTGGATTATGCCTCACACCCTTTATTCAATTTTTAATTAAAGATAGCGGTAGTATTGACATTAATATCTATGTTCTTTTCATAATCTATGTTTTAAATTCGTCTTTATCATATCTATTTTTTGCATACAAAGGCTCCATCTTCACTGTCGCACAGCGAAGCGATATATCATATAACATAGGTTCAATAGTAACAATCATTCATTCAGCATTAGCAATCATAGCGCTTGTTGTGTTTAAAAATTATTACATTTTCGCCTTAACTATGCTGGTTGGAACAATAGTTAATAATCTTTTAATTTACATAATTTTTCAAAAAAAATATTTAAAATTTAATCCTTCAGGAAGTATTTCTGTTGAAGAAAAAAAGGCCTTAAAACAAAATGTTTTAGACCTTTTTGGAGGCAAACTCAGCGGTATTTTTTTTAACACTTTTGACAGTATAATCATTTCTTCGGTGTTAGGCTCTTTTATCTTGGGTGTATATAGCAACTATTACACTATTATGTCTTCTGTCTATGGAGTTACAATCATTTTTAGTTC
>CAYIZE010000057.1:0-4979 GCA_964367785.1 uncultured Christensenella sp. | reverse complement strand
TATTTATTCTTATAGTTTTAGGTATTTTCTATATATTGTATAGAATTTATTCATTTTACAATAAAACTGATAAAAAAATTGTGAAAATTGTAAAAATTGAAAAAACTGTAACAATACGTTTTTTAGATACTTACGAAGAAGAAACTTTTATTATTGTTGAAAAAAATAACGAAACTAAAACATTAACAAATGAACTAAGTATAATGTCACCCATCGGTAAAGCTATATTAGGTAGCAAAGAATATGATATAAGAGAAGCAATAACTCCTGATGGCATTATAAAAATACAAATATTAAAAATTGAAGATTGACAAATTTTTATTTTTTAATTTACCAGTTATATATATTTAATCGAAACGAACAAATCGATTACATTCACTAGGATCCAACCAATCTATATTATATTCTTCTTTTAAAAAACTTTTTTGATAACTCCAAAATGTGTGACAAAATCCCAATCCTGATTGAAATTCTTCTTCTACATGCTTTTTTTCTATTTCATATCTAGGATCATTTTTATAATCTGCTTTTGATTTACTAAGACTTTTTCTAATCACATATTCTTTAACTTCATCTATAATATTTTCAATCTGATAAATTATTTCAAGTGTATCATATGAATTTAAATCATTTAAATGCCCATTATTTCTTGGGATATCTCTTAACACCCTTATAATATTTTTTGTTTTTGCAATTGGCTGAGGTGCATTATCTTTATTATATATTTTTTTACTAATTACTTCAGCAATGCAAGTTTTGTTATTATTCATGTCTAAATCAATTATTGGGACTTCTACAGAATCTCCAGGCAAAACTTTATCACTTTGCTTTGTTAAAAAATAATTTTTATCATCATTACAATTGATTTTTACCAAAAGAAAAATATATTCACCTTCTTTTGGTTTTATGAAATCATTTTTATCTATTGACTTCTCATTAGAAAATATTAACAATTTTTATTTCTCCTTATAAATTATTTTCAATAATAGTAGCAAAAACTTCATAAAATTTAACAAGTTCTTCGGCAACTTTTTCCACATCAAGGTCAAAATCATAAGGGTTTGCACCATCATTATACATTTTTATATCATTAGCAAATATACCAAATCTTCCAATTCTGCAAGTTGTGCTTTTCATGCCACTTTCGCCATATCTTTGCCAAACTAATTTATATCCCAAATATTCTTCTATTTTTTCTTTAAAACTTCTTATGCGATCAAATTTTTCTCTTGCCCTATTCCCACCTTCAATGTATAAATTTATATCCTTTAAGTGTAACCCTCCAATCGTTGTTCTAACATTTATAAGACACCCACTTTTATAATAGATACTTGGATAATGTTCTTTCCAATATTGATAATTGATGTCAGAATAGTTTTCTTCAAAGTATTGTCGCAATTGCTTACTAAATTTGCTTTCATCTTTTGTGAGTATTTTGGAAGTTGTGCTAACAGGTAAATTATATAATTCTAAACTATGAAACATTTTTTCTATTTCCTCCATATTTTCTTCATAAATTTCTATTCTTGCATTTCTATATGCCTCAATTGGGTATGGTCGATTGCTTCTATTCCCATTTGAACTTATTCTCGAATCTTCATCTTTTGTTATCCAACAAATTCTTTGTTTTGAAATTATTTCTTTAACTTTTCCAATAGATAGATTCCCTTTTTTGTATTCTCTTATTAGCAATTTGTTTATCATATTGGATGGAATCATATGTTCGTGCATAAACAATTTATGAACAACAATTGTGCCCTCTGTTTTTGTCTTAACAGAACTATCCCAATCAAAATTTCTTATATCTTTACCTGTTAATTTATAAAATTTATTATATGCTTCAACACTCGCGAGTGCCTTTGGAAAAGCCCTTAACCTCCAAATCTCGTGATAGCCCCAACGAGACATTGAATCATTTCCCTTGGTTGAATTTTCAACACATTCTTTTGTTAAAGAAATAATCAATTTGCACCTTTCGTTTAGTTCTCTTTCAGTCATTTCTTGTTCTGTTAGCTCTTTTTTTTCATTTCCCATATTTACTCCTTCATAAATTTGTTTATTCGATATATTAATATTTTCACCATTTCCTTCACATACAAATAGGTAATCAATTGAGACCTTAAATAACTTTGCAAGATCAGGAAAGAAGTCAATACTAGGGGTTCCTTTATTACTTTCCCATTTTGATATAGCTTTATCGCTAACATTTAATTTTTCGGCTAGTTCATTTTGAGTCCACCCTCTATCCTTCCTCAATTCAGCAATTATGTTTCCGATTTGTTTTTTTTCTTTATCCATTTTCTTCTCCTTTTGAAATCATTTTAAAACAAAACTGCAAAAAAGTAAAACTACTTATCGTTGATAAGATTTTTTCAAAACTCTACGAATCGTTGATATGATGTATTTTTTATACTCTTCTTATCGTAAATAAAAAAATAACACTATTTTTAGTGCAATTTAGATTGGTTTTGAAAGCTATAAGTTGGTGAAAATTTAGAAATAAAAATTTTCTCCTATTTTATAATTTTGTTTAGGATTTGCGATAATTGTTCTTTATATTCTAATTGCCATCCATTGCTTGGAAAGGGAGTATTAAAAGCTGTTATATAATTACTGTAACCCAACTCGCGAACTTTACTATATACTATTTTCTTCATATCTCCTTTTTTAAGGACAATAATATATATTGGTTTAAGTTCATTTATAATATCTTCATGTTTAGGCAACCCTTTGATTATTTGTTTCTTGCTATATTCGGAATTTAATATAGGTTCATCGCAAACATCATATAGCCAACAACCAATTTCCTTAAATTTTTCTAGTGAGAAAGAAATATTAGCTTTCTCAAATGCTTCTTTTGTATATTTATATAAATTTGAATTCCCAAAGTAGAAAAAGGTTCCTTTTGCTGGCCTTGCTTCACCAACAAAAAGTATTTTCACTTTATCTGGTTTGTAGTCATTTCTTTTATTCTCATATTTTTCATTATCTTATTTCTATATATTCACATGATGGTCTTACTTCGAGATTTTTATTAGTTGCAAGAATACTTACAAAAAATTGACTTCTTGTCTGATAAGTTTTATATTTTCAGAAAACAAGTTAAAAGAAGCTATTATGAGCGATTATACAAGATTACTTAATTTAGCGAAATCCCAAAAATATGGATAGTTTCGAGAAATGCAATTTTGTGATGTTTAATATTTTTTGTCGTTAAATCTAAAATACAGTTTAGTTTCAACGACATTCTTGCATTTATCATTTGACTTTTCTATTTGTTGCGTATAAAATAAAGTGTAGTTTAGATTTTACGGAGGAATTTTATGAAAATATATTTAAATAGAATAGCTGAACAAAATTTTTTAAAGATTGATAAGCTGTTTCCTGTCGTTTTAGTTTGTGGTCCTAGACAAGTTGGCAAAACAACAATGTTGAAACATTTATCACAAAACGAGAACAGAACTTATGTATCACTTGATGATTTGGATGCGAGAACCCTTGCCTTAAATGATCCAAAATTATTTTTTCAAAAATATAAAACGCCAATTTTAATAGATGAAGTTCAGTTTGCCCCAAATCTTTTTACTTATATAAAAATTATGGTAGACAATAATCAACAAATGGGAGAATTTTGGCTAACAGGCTCTCAAAGTTATAACATAATGAAAAATGTTTCCGAATCACTTGCGGGTAGAATTGGCATAATGAATATGTATTCATTCACACATAAAGAATTACTAAATATAATCGAAAATGCACCAACAAAATTTGATTTGGATAGTTTGCTTGAAAAGAGGGATTATCCAAAATTTGAAATTAGTGATGTTTTTAACTATATTTACGATGGTGGAATGCCACGAATCGTTGATATCGGAGTTGAAGGACGTTCTGCATATTTTAGTTCATATATTAATTCATATTTAATCAAAGATGTTATGGAACTTGGAAAAGTCTCTGATGTTGTGAAATTTTCTAGATTTCTAACTGCTTGCGCTTCTCAAATCTCACAAATTGTTAATTATGCCAATTTGGCTATGGCTTCTGGAATTTCACAGCCAACAGCAAAAGAATGGTTAGATGTATTGCAAGGAATGGGTATTGTTTATTTGGTGCAGCCATATTTCAATAATGCATTAAAACGATTAACAAAAACACCAAAACTATATTTTTATGATACTGGACTTTGTTCTTATTTAGCAAAAATACCAAGTAGTGAAACTTTACAAATAAGTTCATTTGCTGGTGCATATTTTGAAAATTATGTTATGAATCAATTAGTTATAAAATATCAACTTATAAGCAACAGTCCAAATATTTATTTTTATAGAGATATAGACCAAAATGAAGTTGATATCATATTAGAGTCATTTGATGGTATAACCCCTTTAGAAGTAAAATTATCAGCAAATCCTAATAAAAGAGATGTTGATAAATTCAAAATACTTACTAAATTAGGTAAAACAATTTTATGTGGTGGAATTATATGTTTGATAGATAGCGTTTACCCAGTTAACGAAAACAATACTTTAATTCCTGCAGGAATAATATAATTATTGATAATTCTGATTAATAATGAGGCTCCAAACCCATAGCAAGAAATTCATTCTTTTATAAATATTATTTCAGCATCGATGCCCAAAGTAAAAAATGCTTTGGTTTTTTTTGTATTTATTGAAAAGATCTTTTTTGCATGAGTTATTTTGCGAATATTTTTTATCTTCTGTGTCGTTAAGTACCCCCTGGCATTTAAATATATCAGTTGACAATTATTTTTAACAACATAGTTCTCAAGTCCATATAACCTCTATTGTTTGGGAAATTTGTAACCATATAATACGAGAAAATAAACTAGGATAAATTTAATTCGCACAGGAGGATTTAGAGTGAAAGTCAGTGGGGAATTGCGAATAACTTTAACCGCAATTGTGTCAATAATGTGCAAAATATATAAAGGATCAATTACATAAAATGTAATTTTT
>CAYIZE010000056.1:0-5067 GCA_964367785.1 uncultured Christensenella sp. | reverse complement strand
AATCATTTTTTCTCCTTTTGGCACAAAATTTATATAAAAGCATAGTAAATTATCACTTTAAACAAATTTCATCTAACTTTATTAAGGTATGTTAATAATAAAATTATATTATATTTTATTTTTTTTACTTTTAAACTTTATCATTTGATTTGTCAAAGTATTTCAAAACATTTTTTTCATTTTCTTTTAAAACATAAAAGCCTGAATAATCATTTTTTTCTAACATAGTCAGAAGTTTACCTAAATTTTTTGGCATTTCAAAAAGCCCAATGGGTTGTTCTATACTCTTTGCAAATATTAAAGCATTTAAAAAATTCTCTTTATTATAAATAACAGCAATTCTTTCTTGCTCATTTTTAATCTCAAAATCTTGGTCTTTTAAAAGAGCAAAAAGTCTCTCGAAACCAATAGAAAACCCAACTGCACTTATATCTTCATTTGTGAATTTTCCAATAAGATTGTCGTAACGTCCTCCTCCACCAATGGAGCAAGAATAATCATCACTTTGAATTTCAAACACAGCACCAGTGTAGTAGCCTTGTCCGCGGACAAGTGACAAGTCAAATTTTATTTTATATTTGCCATTTGAAAGAATATTTATGGAAGAAATTATCTTTTCAATTTCATCAATTTCAGGCAAAATACCACAAATATTTCTAAGTTCATCAGTTGTTTTCGGAAGATTATTTACAACATCACAAAATTTAGAAACTATTTTCTCAGAAAAATTTTTCTCCAAAAGTTCTTTTTCGATGCCCTCTGTGCCAATTTTATCAAGTTTGTCAAAAGTGATGCAAACACTATCAAATTCTTCTTTTTTAAATCCAATCGAAGACAGAACCGCTTTTAAAATTCTCCTATCATTAATTCTAATTGTAAAATTTTTGAGATTAAATTTTTGTAATGCTCGCGCCGTTGTGTCAATTAATTCAATTTCAGCATTAACACTCTTTGTTCCAATTATGTCAATGTCGCATTGGAGAAATTCCCTGTTTCGCCCTTTTTGAGGTCTCTCTGCCCTGAAAACCTCTCCAATTTGAATTACTTTAAAAGGATTTGGTAAGTCATTTCTATTGCCTGCGTAGAAGCGAGACAACGGCAAAGTGAGGTCATATCTCAACCCCAAATCCGCCAGATGTGAAAAGTCTTTTTCGTCTATTGCATTCTCTAGTTTATCGCCTCTTTTAAGCACTTTAAAGATTAATTTTAAGTTATCTCCACCATCACTTTTCTCTAAATTTTCAATATCTTCAATGAGGGGTGTAATAATTCTATTAAAACCCTGATTTTCATAAGTTTTACAGATTTCGTTTTGGATATAACTTCTTAATTTTGTTTCAGAAGCCGTGTAATCATTTGTGCCTTTAACAGGTGTGATTTTCATATTGTTTCCTCTTATATTTATTAATAAAATAATATCATAAATAACTAAAATCTAACAACTGTTTTTTATGAAAAGTAAAATTCTACTCATAGGAGAGTAAATTCTACGATTTGTAGAACTCTCTTTTGAAAATTCTACTAATAGATATTTAACTCGGGAGTCACAATCGCCTTTTTCCTTTGATTTTCCTTTCAAAAAATGTTAAAAATATTGCATGCAGATGTGCATTAAAGGAGAAACTTAAGTATGACAAAAAACATTTTAGAAAAAACATCAATTAAAAGCAAAGAAATTATTCCAATTTTCTTTTCTTCAGACGACAATTATCTTCCTTGCCTTTCAGTGGCAATTCGTTCAATGATTAATAATGCATCAAAAGATTATGATTATATAATCTATATTCTTAATAATGGTGTTAGTAAAGATAAAGCTGATATGATTTTAAGAATGCAAAATGAAAATTTTAAAATTCAGTTTATTGACGTCACAGAAAAAATACAACCAATCATAAAAGACCTTGGACTTAGAGATTATTATACAGTTGCTATTTACTTTAGAATTTTCATTGCTTCAATGTTTAAAAATCTTAAAAAAGCACTTTATCTTGATTGTGATATTGTTGTTCTAGGCGATATTTCTGAGTTGTATTTCACAGATCTTGGTGACAACATTTTAGGGGGAATTCCCGACCAAATTATTGCAAGCAGAAAAGTCTATCGCGATTATTCTGAAAACGCACTTGGACTTGAATATACAAAATATTTCAGTTCAGGTATTTTAGTTATAAATTTAGATGCTTTCAGAGAACATGAGATTGAAAAGAAATTTGTTTCAATTTTGAAAGAATATAATTTTAGCACCATTGCCCCCGACCAAGATTATCTTAATTTCCTTTGCAAAGGCAAAACTAAATATATTGATATTAGCTGGAACAAACATTGTTTGAGAGATGGATATAACAAAAAACCAAACATTGTTCACTATGCATTTTTCAAAAAACCTTGGACAGACTATTTTATCAAATTTGAAAGATTTTTCTGGCAATATGCAAAGAAAGTTGAATTTTATGATTATCTTGTTAATTTTAGAAAAGAATTTAAACTTTCAAAACGCATCTCAAACGAAGTTGCTATTCAAAAATTAGAGAAAAAAGCAAGAGACATTTATAAATCTGAATATAATTTTCATAAAATTCTCGAAAAGCCTTTTATTCAAAAAGAATCTGTGTTAAAATTAGATCAAGAAAACGAAGAAAATTTTGATATAGACGGAGTATGTATTAATGAACAATCAAAACTTGTCACCAGATAGAATAAAAATTCTAAAAAAGATTGATGAGTATGAAAAAAATGGGCTTTGGGATAAAGACATTGAAGATGATCCAGATGCTCCTGTTTTGATGCCAGATAAAATTGACTATTTAAACAAAAAACTTAGAAATAAAATTAGCAATTTGTTTGCTAATTTTGTTGCTATAAAATTTTATGATAAGGAAATTAAAAAAGGAAATCTTATCATAAAAGAAGTGATTGGAATGGAAAATTATGAAGCTGTGAAAGGCGGAGCAATAATCACTTGTAATCATTTTAGCATTTATGATAATTATGTCATTTTTAAATCCTTGCAAAAGAAACTTGGTAAAAGAAACCTTTACAAAGTTATTCGTGAAGGAAATTACACCAAATTTCCAGGATTTTTTGGCTATTTATTTAAACATTGTAACACCCTTCCTCTGAGCAGAAATTTTGAAACAATGAAAAAATTTATGATTGCAGTGAAAACACTTTTAAATCGTGGCGACAAGGTTTTAGTATATCCTGAACAAGCAATGTGGTGGAACTACAAAAAACCCCGTCCTTTAAAGCCTGGCGCTTTCAATTTCTCTGCAATGAATCTTGTTCCCGTCATTCCCTGCTTCATCACTATGACAGATAGCGATAAAATTGCACCCGATGGTTCATTCTTTCAAGAATACACTTTTCACATTATGCCTGCTTTATACCCCGACAAAAATAAATCTATGAAAGAAAATGCCAAATATTTGTGCGATACAAACTATCAAATGTGTAAGGAAAAATATGAAGAAGTTTATAAAATTCCACTCACTTACATAACTGAAAATAATAATGATGCAAATTCTCAAAATATCGCCGAAACAAAGTAAATAAATTTTTTAAAAAATAAAAATATAAATGTCTTTAAATATAAAGACACTCAGCAAAAAATAGTAAATTATAGCGGATAAATAAAATTTACCGCTATAATTTATTTTAACCTCAAAATTAATATTTTTAATTGAAATCTATCATATTTTACCCAAAAACTGTTCAAGTTTTTTTATTAATTCACATGCCAAAAACTTGCCTATTGCAACTTGTGAAAAAAAGTGATAAAATATATGCGAAATTAAATCTAAATCGAGAAAAAATGAAAGTTTATTTTAAAGATAAAAAAGACTTATATTTAGAAGTTACTTACGACGATTTTAATAATTATTACGCTGTGAAAGCAATGTCTTTTGATGATGTTCTTTTAGGTATTTTAAATTTTAAAATTATACAAGAGAATTTTTACAAAAAAATTTGGCTTTATAAAATTGAAACTTTTAGTGAGCATCAATACAAGGGAGTGGGCTCAAAAATGATTATATTTTTGGAGAATTTTGCTAAGCAAAACAAAGTCCGCTACATTGAAGGTAGATACTATCCCGAAAACGAAGACGTGGTAAAGTTTTATAAAAAAAGAGGCTACATGCCAGAGATAGATGGCTATGAACAGTTAATTTGTAAAGATATAGATCAAAAAGATGAATTAGACAAAAATGTGATAATAACACAAGACATTGAACAAACTTCTCTTTAAAATTTTATTATGACAAAATAATTTTTATTTTTCTTTAATTCATATTTATATTTATATTTATATTTATGAAATAAATCAAAATGCTTCAATTTTGATAAAACTCACAAGCATTATCAAGTCGTTCGAAATTTTCGGACGATATTTTTTGTGAAATGTATTTTTCGAGCAATAGTTGCAAGTTATTAGGACATATTTTCATCTTTTCTGGCAAATTTTCTTTTAATCTTGAGAGTGCTTGGATACAATCAGAAATTCTTGTAACTTTTTTGCCCGTAATAAACCCTAAAATACCATCAGACTGCTTATATTCCCCGTTTTCATCATCTATTTTCTCAATTTTTGTGATGATTTTATTAAGGGAAACATCATTTTTAACACACTCAAACATATTCTTTGAAATTTCATAAAAATCGCTAACTCCAATTAATGTTTGAAGCTTATCGCTGTTATATGAAATGGCGACTGTCGAAATAAAAAATTTGCTATCAATTTCAAAAAATCCCGACTCAATAGCAACATAAATATCCGCTTTTTGATTCATTGACAATAAATTAGAAAGCCTATTTCTACACCCAACAAAAGTGTCGAAGTTTAGTGGTCTACTATTCACTCCTGACTCACAACTAATTCCAGAGACTTGAATTTCCTCTTCAGAAAAGACTTCTCTAAAATATTCATTGACTGCTTTTAGTTTTGCCTTATTGGTGCTCGCTAATAAAATCTTTTTCATAAAAATATTATATCACACTAAAAAATATTTTCAATAAAAAGATTATTTACATAAAAAATATAAAGAAGCATTGATTTTGACACTAATTCTG
>CAYIZE010000055.1:3218-5403 GCA_964367785.1 uncultured Christensenella sp. | reverse complement strand
TAATTAATCTACTATCTTCTTGCTCCGCATCAAAATATTTAACTTTAATACTTTCAATATATTTATTAATTATTTTCATAAATACCCCTATATTCTATACTTTATCACAAAATAAAATTAAACGGAAAGTGTTTAAATAATTTTTATCATTTCATCTATTATTTTTTTAAAATCATACGAACTTATTGATGGATAAAACTTAAAATTAGTTCAATAACTGATCTATTTTTCTATATTATAATTCACCTTTTTTCTTACTTAAAACAAACTTTGTAACATAATCGCTGTTGATTTTTATATTATGTTTTAGATCATAAATTATAAAAAAGGAGAATTATTTAAGTGAATTTTTCAAATTGTTGTGGATATCCACAAAATTTATGCTGTGATAATTGCCATATTTGCCCGAGAGGTCCTCAAGGATTTGCTGGACCCATAGGTGCTACTGGCGCGACGGGTGCTACCGGTGCAACGGGTGCTACTGGCGCAACTGGAGCGACTGGGGCGACTGGAGCAGTAGGTCCAACAGGCGCTACTGGGACTACTGGAGCAGTGGGCGCTCAAGGACCAACTGGGGCGACTGGAGCGGTAGGACCTGAAGGACCTGAAGGACCTGCAGGAAGCGGTGCAATAATTCCATTTTCATCTGGGACAGCAGTCTTATTAACAACAATAGCCGGAGGTTTAGCAGGAATATCCGCCATCATTGGATTTGGAGGTTATCAATCTTTGCCAGATGCACTGGGTGCAACAATAGATTTAACGGGTTTAACGAATGATTCTTTTATGGTTCCAAGAGATGGCACAGTAAGTAGTATAAGTGTTTTCTTTTCGTCCACGATCGCAGCAGCACTTGTTGGAACTACTATTGAAATAAGGGCTCAGTTATATTCCGCATTGCCTGCTGATAATGTTCTCAGTTTAGTTGCTGGAAGCACAACAACATTAGTTCCTTCTTTAGCAGGGATTATTAACATCGGAGACATCGCAACAATAACTCAACCTCTTGACATTCCTGTAACAGCGGGAACAAGATTAGCCCTTGTAATGTCTATTACTGCAACTGGGATAGATTTAGTAAATCTTGTTACAGGCACAATAAATGCAGGGCTTGGAATATCATAAATCAAAAGTGAAACCTGAGAATAAAAATATACAACCGAGAAAAATTTAAAATACTAAAAGTTTATAAATTTATGCATTGAAATTTATCATAAGGCTTTGCAGTTTTCAAAAAATTTTCCGCTATTAATTGTGTCTCCACAAGCGAATCATTCTCTAATTTTTCATCATAGGACTTTGTGTTGGTTATTCTAAAATAAAAAAACAACCCGATGATTTATTAAAAACAAAATAAAATTATTAAAATGCTTTATAAAATTATTAGCATTAGCCTCAATTTTAAAAAAACATATTCTTCTCGTTCAAAATATAGCAAAAAAGTGGTGTATTTCAACCACTTTTTTTGTCTAAAAATTTATATGGATTATATTTTTTTAACTCCTTTAAAAAGGAGTAGTTTTAAACTTTATTTATTAAAAGAATCTTTAAGGGATATTGTTGAATTAAAAATATAGTTGTCTGGCGAAGAATCTTTATCAAGAGTGTAGTAGCCTTTGCGCATAAATTGAAATTTATCATAAGGCTTTGCAGTTTTCAAAAAATTTTCCGCTATTGCTTGTGTTTCCACAAGCGAATCATTCTCTAATATTTCATCAATAGAAACGCCTTGTGACAATGATTTGCTTGGCCATAAATATTCAACCTTTGTAAGATTTTTAAAATTGCGAATTTGACAAGTAAAAGAATCGTTTTTTGCAACAAAATGAATTGTTCCTTTCACTTTCATTTTACTGCCTTCCTGTCCACTTTTTGTGTCTTTTATAAATTCACATTTCAAATAATCCACTTCGCCGTTGTTTTTAAAAATTGCTTCGTTGCATTTAATTATATATGCACCCTTCAACCTCACCAAACCGCCAACAACCAAACGATTATATTTTGGTGGTGGATTTAAAGAAAAGTCTTCCTTTTCGATGTATATCTCTTTACCAAAAAAAGCCTTATGAGTCCCAGCAGTTTCGTCATTTGGATTGTTTAGAATTTCAATTTCTTCGAGTTTTTCATCTTCAAAGTTAGTTATAACCACTTTTAGTGGGTCAAAAACAACCATTGCACGAGTTGC
>CAYIZE010000055.1:0-3118 GCA_964367785.1 uncultured Christensenella sp. | reverse complement strand
TTTGGAGGATAAGGCTTGTCCCAACCATGTTCAATAAACCAATCATAAAGTTCACGATGAACCCTGAAAGTGATGTCACAAAGACTGTAAGTGACACCTTCAAGTGCATCTTCCATTGGATGAGCGAAATCATAAATTGGATAGATGCACCACTCATTTCCCGTTTTATAATGATGCTCCCTAGAAATTTTGTACATTATAGGGTCACGCATTAAAATGTTTGGGTGAGCCATATCAATTTTAGCCCTTAAAGTTAGAGAACCGTCGGGATATTTGCCCGCTTTCATATCTGTGAACAACCTCAAACTCTCATCAGCAGGTCTGTCTCTGAAAGGACTATTTTTCCCAGGCTCTGTCAAAGAACCTTTCAAGTTTTGTTGTTCTTCTTGCGAAAGTTCATCAACATATGCAAAGCCATTAATAATCATTTTTTTAGCAATTTCATAAATGCCCTCAAAATAGGCAACACTAGCAAAAATCATTGACTTTGGCGTGTAGCCAAGCCATTTTAAATCTTCCAAATAACTGTCGGCAAATTCACCCTGCTCTTTGCTTGGATTAGTGTCGTCCATTCTTAAATATGTGTAGCCACCGAATTTGATTGCAGTTTCAAAGTCAATCATCCACGCTTTACAATGCCCTATGTGCCAATAGCCACTTGGTTCTGGCGGACATCGAGTGACAACTTCTTTGTTTCTCCCTGCTTTCAAATCTGCTAAAATCTCATCTTCTATGAAATTTGATGGTGTAATATTTTCTAAATCTATCATAATTATTCCTATATAAACGATTAAAGTTTGATAAAAAATATTGTTATATTTTTTAACCTTGTATCGCGTTCTCCTTTAAAAAGAAATGTTTTAAAACTTAAAACACAAACTTATTGTAACATAACAATTTTTATATCTGCTGTCAAGCAATCCTGACTATAAGCTTATTTTAATTTTACTTTCTTTTTATATAATAATACAAGCATTAAGTGAAATTTAATTTCATATTATCCATATTTTTTGTATTGTTAAATAAAAAGGCGAAAAATAGTTTTCAATTAATCTATTTTTTTACCACATTTATTGCAAAAACTTGAATCTTTATCAATTTCAGCACCACAAAATTTACAAAATTTTGTGTCTTTAAGCCCTGTTTTTATTGACTTAGTAATATTAGTTATGGCTTTAGAATGAATATTTGTTGCGTCCGAAGATATCTCTTCTAACTCTTCAGCATTGCTTTTCTGGACATAATTGGTCGTTTTAATGTGATATTTTGCCATAAGAGGCTTTAGCCCTATAGACAGAAGAGAAATGCCTCCTCCCATAAGGATAAAAGATAAAATTCCTCTTAATGAAATGCTTGACATTGAAACATTTCCACTTAAAAAACTATCGGTACTTCCAACTATTGAAATTAATATAATTACGCCAATTATTAGTAAAATACTTCCAATTACTATAAACAAAACATAGGGCAAAGGTTTAATATTTTTTTTGTTTTCCATAAATCCATCTCCTTATATAATATATTAGTTTAATTTGTATAAAAATGCAATATAATTATCAAATATATGCTTGAATGAAAGCCTATGATTTGTCTCTAATAAACAAATTAATATAAGATAAATAAAAAAAAGATTGTGAGATTATTTTTTTTGGTAATTATACTTAAATTTATGCTTTTTTGAAATAATTATAATTGCTATACTTATTAAAAACAACCCACCTAACACACTAAATATTATGGTCATATAATTAAAACCATATGTGCTTTCCGTTCCGAAAATCAGTTGATAAAAATTATTTGAGGAAAACTCAATAGTATTATTATTTGTTTTTATGAAATTAACTTTTTTATACGTGTTTCCATTATATTCCCATAAAAAAACATTATTCTCTTCTCCTAAATTCACTTTTATAGAGAGGTTTATAATCCCATTAACACTGCTCACTGTTTCATCATCCAACATTATATTAAATTCACAACAAACTATTTGTTTGATGTCGTCTTTTAAAATTTCATTATATTTAATTTTTTTTCTGATGGTCAATTCTTTATTATTTGAAGATTTTAATTCGTTTATAGCATCAATGTTAAAGACTGCGACTAAGTCGAAAAACTTTATTTCTAATGAGCTGTTTGTTTTTATATCTTCAAGATAAATCTCTATCTCATTAATTGATGAAAGTTCTGAAATATCTACAACCTGTTTATTTTCATCAACATCTCTCACTACGTTGTAAGATTGAAATCTACTATGTATCTCTAAATTTTGTGTAACTCTAGTGTTTTGTTCAAAATTTATCCACTCTTTAAAAACATATTTATAAAAATCTATAGAATTTTTAGTAGGTTTCCCATATTGAGCTTCATCATAAATAATGTTTGAATTATATTCCAGTCTATCAATATAAATAATTTCATTGTTTCCGTTTATCCATTTTATGCTATATAATTCTATTGCATTAAATTGAGCAAAATATACCACGCTTTCACTAACTGCAACTATTGGCTTATCCCAATCATCAAAAGTAAAAAGTGAATTGCTTGGTGAAGTTTTTAGAGGCAAGCCATAGGTTTCCTCGTCATAAGCAGGTGTTTCACCATAATTTATAAACTCACTATAAATTAAATCATTGTTTCCGTCATACCAACTAACTAAATAACTTCTTAGAGAGCTTTCAAAATTCGCAGTAAAAACCATATCACTATTTACTAAAGGTAACGCGTTATTTTCATACTCTACACCTGAATATGTCCAGTTACAAAAAGCAAATAAATATTGTGAAGTTTGTTGTTTCAGAGGCAAGCCATAAGTTTCCTCGTTATAAGCAGGTGTTTCACCATAATTTATAAATTCATTATAAATTAAATCATTGTTCCCGTCATACCAACTAACCAAATAACTTCTTATAACACTTTCAAAATTCGCAGTAAAAACCATATCTCCATTTACTAAAGGTAAAGCATTATTTTCATACTCCACACCCAAACATACCCAGTTATTAAAAGCAAATAAATATTGTGAAGTTTGTTGTTTGAGTGGCAAGTTTAATAGTCCATTTATTGAGTCTCCATAACAATAAGTTTCTATTGAAAACAAGTCGCCATCATCATTTATTAT
>CAYIZE010000054.1:0-5566 GCA_964367785.1 uncultured Christensenella sp. | reverse complement strand
TGTCACCGCTTCGTCGCCAATATAATCTTTTACTTTGTCAATGATTATAACGGCTAAATCTCTTGCAACATATTTATCTCCTGCAATGGACATTCCTCTCACTAAGTCTAGAATTTCGCCAACTCCAAGTTCTTCACCCGCACCATTTAAGCCCTCTTTTGATGAAACACTTTCTAATCTTGTGAAATAATCTTTTAATGAGGAGAGTTCACCAAACATTGTAATGTAATCATTGTTGCTTGCATTTAGTTGCTTTTCTGTGATATTTGTCTTAATTTTTGCAATGACACCCGCACCATCTGTCAATCCAATGTCAACCTTTGAGTCAATGAACAATTCAACAATTTGGTCAATAACGCTGTCGGTTATGAAATGAGAATTTCTATTTCTAACATCATTTAAGTTGCTTCCGATGTTTTCAAGTGTTTCAGAAGAATTTTTCATCATATCAACTGTGTTTAAAAGCAATTCAAATTCAAGTCTATAATCTGTGATGCCAATTAGGTTAATATTATTTTCACCTGGAATGTTTTGAATTATAGTGTTCAAATTTTCATAATCCGTCACGTCAACAGGCACAGTAAACGATTTGATGTAATATGATATAAACTGATTTATGACTGTTTGCGTCAAAAGTTTGCTTTTATATTCAGTCACAACACCACCACTAACCGTCATTAAACTGTTAAGTTCAGTGCCGATCGCATAAAACTTTACTCTTTCCGCACTCTCTGTTCCGCTGGCTTCGTAAGTTGCTGTTGCAGTTTCAACTAAATTTATTAGATAAGCTAATTCATCTTTATATTTAATTTGATATTCGCTAGCATTTTCACCAGTCGTATATTTTGCATCTGTTGAAATAATGTTCCTAATTGTCGCAACAGGACTTCCATCAGCAGTTAAACCTGCATCTAAATCGGTTGTTTGAGTGTCAATATAGTGAAGAATTATCTGTTTGACAATGTTTCTTTTTAATAAATTACTATTTGCCAAAGAATCCAATGCTCCGCCAATATTGCTATATTTTTCTAGGTCTGTGCCACTGTCAAAATCGGTTGCAAAAAGGTTTTTGAGCATACCAAACTCATCTTCCCAACTTGAAATGCTTGAAGAATGTAAAGTAGTGTTATAAATATTTTTGAGAATTTCACTTAACACACTGCTTGTTCCGTCAAAATAACTAACATTTGTCAAAATCTCACTGAGTTCTGTTGGAAGTGCTCCATCATTAAGATTTTCAGTTAAGAAATAATCCACAAGGGATCTTAGAACTTTGTTTGATATGAACAGATTAGTGTTTTCAATGGCATCGTCAATCACTTTACCCATTTCACTTAGTTCAGTGTTATCCTCTTCTGTAATTCTGGCATTATCAAATTCAATAAGTGTCGAATTAATCTTTCTAACAACATTAAGTGAATATCTCATTTCATTTGCCCAGTTAGTAATTGATGAGGAATTTGTTGTAGTGTTCCAAATATTATTAAGAACCATATCTTTCAAACTTTCTTCGTCAACCATAAGATTAACGTAATCATTCAATGGGTCAGTCTCATCAATAGTATCAATTAAGATAGAAAGAATATTTCTTATATTTTTGTTCGTAATAAGTTTAGATTTGTCTCCGTCAATCACTTGTTGCAAAGCCGTGCCAACATCATAAAGTTGTTCATACTCCTCGCTGAAAATATTTTCAACTTCAAATACGTTACTATATTCCTCTCCATTCACATTTTCATTCTTATTAACAATCTTAATTACTGTGTTATAAAGCGGTGCTATGCTTTTTAATTCTGTTTTCCAACTATCAATATTATCAAGTTCATCAATTATTGTGGATAGGTCTGCAAACTCAGTTGTTTCCTCAGTTATTGTGTCTTGCAAATAGTTCACAAGGCTTGTGTAACTTGCACTCGACAATAAATCATTTTTGCAAGTGTCAAATATTTCACCAAGATAGCCCATTGTTGCAGTCGTTTTCACTTCTGTGCCAAAATCAAAATCTTCGCTATCATTATAACTTTTAACTAAATTAATGCTGTTTGAAATTAATTTAATTAAACTGTTTTTTAATGTTGTTTCTGAGATTGCATCTAAATTACTTTCAAAGCCAACAATTCCAATTTCTTCAAAAGCACTGCTGAGAAGTGAATCCGCAAGTTCAGGATATTTATATTTAAACATTGTTACATCATAAAAATAGTTGACTAAACTTTCAGTGAAAGTTGTTGCGTTCACAATGTTTGTGGACAAAAGTGAAACTCCGTCTGTCACTTCGCTTACTTCGTTGTTCATAAGAGGTTCAACAAGTCCATTTTTATTTAAAAGTATCGCAATGTCGAGGAATGCTTCCACTTGATCTTTTAAATTTGCGACATTAACAATATTTGAACTTTCATAGTTTTGATAGGCTTCCCTAATTATCTGTGCATAGTTCTCTTCGCCAAAATCAATAGTAATCTCTTCATCTTCAATAAATTTTGTTTCAATTATATAAGGCAACAAGTCATCTCCAAAAACATAGAGAGCATTGCTATCTTCAATAATCAAAAAGATTTCTTTTATTTGCGTAAGTGCATTGTCAATGGTGTCCTGAGTTGCATCGTCGAAGTTTTCCACAAAACTCTGAACTTCCATTACCTTTTTAAAAACTTTAACTCCGACTTTCACTTCATTTGCTAAACTTACATTTTGACCCGATACTTCAACTTTTGCCATAGAGTCAAATATAAAATTTGATAAAAAACTCATTCCTGAATATGTCATAATTTTTGAAGCAATCGAGTCTTCATAACTGTTTATATAAGCATTTGTATTTTCATCAAGGACTGTTGAAAGATAAGGAACTTCCTCATCTTCGCTATTTGTTGTGGTAACACTTGCATAAACTTCTTGATAGATTGAATTTAGCCCCACGATTGGGAAAAGTGTGGCAGCGCAAATGAGAAGCCCAAGAAACAACCCAAAAATCATTCCCACACCTCTGTATTTGTTTGGTGCGGTGAGAATTGAAGGCGTTCCATCATTTGTTTCGTCGATGTCAGAGCCTTTTCTTTTAAGTTGTTTAACTTTTTGTTTATATGCTTTCATCTGCTTAACATCTTTATCAAATACTTTTGAAGCAATAATGGCATAAGGAATGCCCAATATCCACTTTGTAAGCCAGAATAAAAGTATAAAGAGAAGAATATTTAAAATGGCAACAGACATATTCCCTGCAAATTCTAGAAGTGCTGGGCTATTGTTCATATATTCTTGCAGTCCCATTTCCATAAAGAGATTAACTCCTATATCACTGAGATTGTTAACCTCGCCAAAAATGTTAAGTCCATAACCAGACAAATCAAATTTGTTGAGCCAATTTGAAACAAGTGGAGTCACAAAAATCAAAACTCCAACTGTCACAGCCACCCAAACAAATCTAAAAAAAGATTTTTTAAAACCACGCTTGTAGCCAACTAAAGCAGAAACAACCAAAAAAAACAGGACAAAACCTAATAATATGTATCCAATCATTGATGCGCTAATCATAAAGGAGTCTTCTTCCATAAACATTCCTCCCAAAATTAGTATATCTAATTTTATATTTATAATATATTACAAATCAATTAATTATCAAAATGATTTTAACATTAGAATGATTTATTTTATTTTAAAAAAGAACAAATGATGTATAAACTGCACCATATTTTATTTATTTTATGTTTTTTATTTTGATATTATATAAAAAAATAACGGCTAAACTAAGCCGTCTTTTTATTTAGTGGTGGAGATAATGAGATTCGAACTCATCTCGATGCGTTGCGAACGCACTGTTTTACCGAATAAACTATACCCCCGAAAAAAGTCTTTTTTATAAGACTTTAATTAAAAGTGACATAAGAAAAACGCACAAAGGAATGGCTGAAATGCACAGAGCAAGCGTCACCCAACCCCACCATTTTCTGTTCACAATGAGTTGAAAAATGGGAAGAATGAGAGAAAAAAGTGCAAGAGCAATGGGCAAAAGAAAGAGAACTATTGCAATCGTTCCTAAAAACACAACCACGATGAAACCTATTAAAAGAATTAGGACAATATTGCCTGCCATAGCAGAGGAAAAATTTGCAAAAAATCCATTTAAAACATAATTAAAAATGCCAATTCCACCATAAAAACAAGGGTATACAAGTGCCACCGAACAAATGGCGAAAATGATACCTAATATTGCATATTTTTTAACATTTTTATTTTGCTCTTTTGTTCTTTTAAATATATTTTTTATCTCGTCAAGACCTAAAATTGTGCCTAATTTTCTTTTTTTTTGTGCATTTGTTTTGTTTTCTGTTTGAGTTGAACTTTGAGATGAACTTTGAGATGTTTTTTCAGTTACAACCCCATCTTTTTCGACGTCAATCACAACTTTTTTCTCTTCATTTTGGGAAGCGTTTGTTTTTATATTATCTTCATTTTCGAAGTTGTTTTCTTTTGTCATAACAATTCCCCTTAAATTCAAAAATATGATACCACATTAATCTTTTTTTGTAAATTATTTTAAATTGCTCAAAATATAGTGAGCAAAGTTTTTATTTCAAGAATCCATTGATAATACTCTTCTCCGCCTCTTCTTTTGTGAGTCCAAGAGTCATCAATTTGTTTTGTTGCTCTTGTGAAATTTTCCCAATGGCTGCCTCGTGAATGAGAGTTGCTTCGGGGCTGAGTGCCAAAATGTTTGGAGCAGATGAGATTTGTGCTTTATTTGACAAAAGTCCATCGCATTCCACATGCCCAAAGCACTTTCCTTTCCCTACTATGTTCGATATAAAAATTTGTTTGCTTTTGTCTTTTGCCACAGAGCGAGACACAACCTCTGTTTTGGAATTTTCGCCTTTTAAAATCACATCAAAAATTGTTTTTGCATAATCGTTGCTTTGAGTAAATATCTTTTCCGTTATGATAAGTGACGAATTTTCTCCCACGACTGCTTTTGTTTTTCTTTCTGTGCTGGTGACTCCTCCAAGTTGAGTTGTTTCCATTTCAAAAATAGAATTTTTACCCATTTCAATCTTAGTGAAAGGATTAAGAATTTTATCCGACACATAATCTCCCACACCTAAATGTTTTTCAACATATTTTACATGGCAGTTATCGCCGATGTAGAAAGTATGAACTCCTTTGTGTGAAGATATTTTTTTACTACAGTTGTGAATTCCACAGCCCGCAACGATTATAACTTCGCTACCATTTCCAATGAAAAAGTCATTATATACTTTATCTTTAAAACCGTCTTCGCTCAAAATAACAGGAATATCCAATTTTTTATTTTTGGTGTTTTCCTTAATGAGAACATTGATGCCGTCCTTGTCAGTTTTGCTAACAATATCAATTTCATCGTCAGTTTTACGCGCCAAAAGATTGCCGTTTTGCCTGATGTTGAAAATTCCAGTTTCAGGAATATTTTGTAAGTCGGAGATTTGTCTCAACAACTCAATATTTAATTTATCCATTTAGTCTTCCTCCAATCTATCGCATGAGGTGGCAAACAAATATTTCTTGACAGTGTCAAAATCACCCGATTTCTCAACTT
>CAYIZE010000053.1:0-5639 GCA_964367785.1 uncultured Christensenella sp. | reverse complement strand
AACATATCTTTCACGCGGGATTCTGCTTGTTCCAAAGTCTTTGGCTTAAAGGCGGGCGAAAGAATTAATCCACTCCCCCTGTCGCCACTAATCAATTTTGGACTATTTGGCAAGTTGATTTCATCGAAATACTTTGTCAATATTTTACTTTTCAGTTCCTCATTTGAGAAAATGTATTCTTGTAAAAGAGTGTCCTTATCAAGTGATGATAATTTCTCTTTTTCAAGTTGTTCCTCGCTGTTTTTCTTAGGAATTTCAGGAATTTGTTCGTCAACTTTTTCCTTAAGTTTCTTTTGCAGTGAGGAAAGCGTCTGACACTTTTTTGTGTAGTCGCTTTGCAAATTGTTGTAGGCAACAACCAGACTTTCTGCGTCTTTAAATTTGCCTAAAAAAGACATTTGCTCGTCTTCTTTGGAGCCGTCAAACTGCGTTTTTTCAACCTCATCAGTTTCAACTTTTATCACCTTTTGTTCATTTTCCGCATTTTCCAGTTGTTCCAAATTATTATCATTCATTTTTTTTCTCCCTTTAAATGTTAATGCCAAACAATGTGGCAATTTTTGTTTTGACATCGTCGCCCAGTTTTCCGTCTTTATCATGCAAGACTCCCGATGACAAGAGTTTTAAAATATTGCTTCTTTTTGAAGCCAAAGTTTCCTCTGTGGCACTGTCGCTCAAAAATTGAATGTCCTCCTGCCCAAGGTCAGAATTTTTCCAATAGGACACTGTATTTTCAGTGTTTGAAAGTTTCAAAATTCTCGGCACGACAGCAAATTGTTTATATAGTCTAAGAATTATTTTCGCCATATTTTTCACCGCAGTTTCAATCTCATCAACGGTGGCACTCATTCGTGTGGAACTCTGTTCAATCATAAGTTCAAGTGCCGTTCCACTCATCGAGCCTGCATTAACTTGTGAAGTCAAAATGTCATTCACTCCACTAATCTCACTGAACTCACTGAGAAGTCTTTTTTCTTCATTTTCAAAATCGCTTGAAAGAGTCTCCTCTGCCAAAAATTTTGGCGGCTCAGAGCCTTGACGATAGACCAAAATTTTCCCTGCTTGCAAGCCCTCTTGTTCCAAACTTTCGGTGTCCACACTTCCGTCTTCAACTGTCAAAACTCCCATACTAATTCTGTTTAAATATTCGTGCTTTCTGTTTTTGAGAGCGTTGTATGCCCTCTGCACAGGAATGATTTTATCAATGATACTCTTGCCCCAAAAACACCCAGGTCTTTTTGCACACACTTGCTTAACAAAAGGAAAACCACGTTTTCCGTCCACTCCGTTCACGAACGGTAATTCGCCGATATACAGCAGTTTATCACCGCAAACTATGACTAACCGACCATTCGGACATTCCTCTGTTGGGGCTTCAAATCTTTCAATCACAACTGCTTGCGAGTGTTTAACGCAGTCTTCACGAGTGGAATCTGTCAGACTCATTTCATTAATATCGCTTCCGTCCACGTCCACATTCCAAAGATTTTTAATCATCTTTGTGCTGTAACTTTTTGCATGAATTATGCTTTCGCAATCGTCCACATTTTCATTGCTGCTGCTGTCTGGATAAATCTCAAATGGCGACACAAGCGAAACTTCCACCTCGCCCTCAAAAACATTTTTATCCTTTTTGGAAAACACCTTTTTTCCCGCTAAACTGTTCCACATTATCTTATAAAAACTTGTTCCTGTGATCTCACTCCAAGTTGTCGCCCTTGAAATGACAGAGGAAAGATTAAGTTTTTCATAGACGCTTTTTAGAATATCTTTAGATAGATTTGCCGTCTTTATGTCGTCTTCTTTTTCACTTGCAGAAAGCACTTCCATCTCTGGACGAATGGAAGTGAGTTTGGCAAGGCGAGACTCAATAATAGGTTCAATGTGATTGAACACTTGCCTTTCTTGCCAAAAGAATTCCTTTGGCACCTTCACCAAATCATACATTGAATTAATGCACACATATTGATTTCCACCATAAAAGTTGCTGTTCAGTTTCCATTCCGCTTCATAACTCTTTCTCTCCTTTTGCCTGTTTTCAAAGTCTTTCTTCACCGCCTCAACCAAGTCCTCCACAAATTCATCTTGTTTTCTTTTCTTCATTTTTTCTCCTTTTTTTCTATTTTCATAGTTTTTTAAAACATTTTTGGCTTTTAAAAACTAAATAAAATCTAATTAATAATTTTTAATTTCTTCAAGAAGTCTCTCTTTTTCTTTTTCAAGTTCTTCATCTGTCATATTTTCAAAGTCATCGTTAATTTTAAGATCCATCAGCACTTTGATTGCTTGCATATCGGGAGCAAGTTGCTTTTTCACAAACTTCCTGTTTTTAAGACTAATGTTCCCCTCGGCATCACTCACAAACTCCTCCGTCTTTTCTTTTAAAATGCACCCTTTTGCTAAGTCGTAAAGTGAGGATAAAATAACCTTTTTATATTTAGAATTTTTTTCATTTATCTTTTCGTTTTCCATTTTTCTTTCCTTTCAGTCAATCTTATAAAAAGTCTCTACGTCGTTGCCTAATCAACTTTTCCTTATGTTTTTCAATCTCGCTTTTTGGTCGCTCTCGAGCTTGTGGCTTTGTCATCAAGTAATATCTTAACTCGTCCAAACAGTGGTCATCTTTCTTCACTGGGTTATCGCCATCGCCCCAAAAATATGTTTTTAGTTCTCTAATGAGGTTCACGCATGTGCTAAAGATAAAAAGTCGTGCTTGTCCTTGTGCGTTTTTAAGATAACTTTTCACCTGCGAAATACCAGAAAATATGTCCTTATTAACCTTTGTGTTCACGCTTATTCCCCGCTCACAGAAAAGTTCCGCAACGCTTCTTATTCCATTTAATGTCCGCTGATTTGCGGCGCTATCGATGAGGGACTCATAGTTTCCCTCACTTGTTTTTTGCCAAGAAAGCCTCTCGCACTTTTTCTTAATCTCATTTGCGTGATAGTCGATGTCCTTATTTTTCTCAAAATATTCCGCCACCACGAACACATTCCCGTCATAATCCACAGCATACCAGTGGCAAGAAAGTGGGTTGTTAAGTCCAGGGTCAATGGACATATTGTCAAACCATTCCTTTGGCACATCAAACGGCTCAATGACGTTAACTCGCTCGTCAAATTCCTTATAAACAAGACCCTGCGTTCCCATAAATCGCCCATATTTCCGTGCTTCTAAATCTTCCTGCGACAGACTTTGTTCAAAGTTTTCAATCTCGAGTTTATTCAAAAAAGGGTTGTCTTGCCATTCCATTTGGCAAAACCACACCCCATCATCGTTTTTTGAATTAAGAAAAATTGTGTCATACACCCAAGTCAAACCTTTAAGTGGAGTCATCGTGCCAAAAATTATCCCGCATTTGTCCAGTATTCTCATCTTACATTCTATGTAAATCTCCTCGGGTGGCTCTTCATCAAACCAAACATAATCAAGCCCAGTTCCTTGAAATTTTTCTCTGCCTTGATCGCAACTTTTAAAGCCAATCTTGCTCGTCGACCCAAACACATTTTTAATCAATATGTAGTCGATGATGCCGTTTTCTGGGAAATCTTTTCTGCCTTCGCTCATCACAATTTCTTCAATCCAATCTCTGTTTAGATAATATAAAACTTTTCTTTGTGCAACATCTCTTTGCACTTGCCGAGACAAACTCACCACCCAGCCCTCTGTCGCTTTGTCAACTTTTCTGTATGGGTGGCAACCTCTTGCCAGATACACCGTTTCCACCGCCCCGCACTGCGTTTTTCCAGTCCTATTCCCACCAAAGACCCATCTATTTTTCTTTTGGCATTTATGAAAAGTAATTTGCTTTTCGTGTTTCTTTTCGCCAGCATTATATGTTTTGAGTTTATTGTTATTTTTTCGAATTTTTAAAATTCTAAAAAGTCTGTTTAGTTCTTCCAGTTTTTCTTTCATATTCCCCCACATTTCAACAATAAAAGTTATTAATTTTATAAAGATTTGTTTTATCATTTTTAAAAGGAGAAACGACTTTGAAATTCATATTGTCTTTTTTTGTTTTTTGTTCTTTTTTGCTTTTTTATCAGGAGGTGCCTGCCACTGTTAAAGCGGACACTCTCACTACCTACGCCTATGCACGAGTGGAAGATTCTTCCACCTATTTCTACTCTTTTCCGCAAAAAAATGTCAGCGACAACGCTCTTTTCGTTCTCCCAGAGAGTTATTTTGTTCTTCTACTTTCAAATTTTAATGATTCATTTTACAAGGCTCAATATCGTGACCTTGTTGGATATGTTTTAAAAGAGGAAGTCTCTCCCGTTGCCGAGACTCCACAAAATCCTTTTTTTGATGATTTCACATTTTGGGTGTTTTCCAGCGATGGCAGAAATGTTTACAGCACTCCAACTTCAGAAAATTCCACAGTAACAACCACAGTCGATCTTCACGAACAAATCGACTATTATGGTTCAATTTCTGGTGAGGAAATGGTGAGCGGACGAGGAACACTCTGGTATTATTGCAAAGCGAACGATATATATGGCTATTTGTATGAAGGGCTTTGCGACACGACTTCCACTCTAACTCTTAACACCGAAGAAGTGACTTATGTTTCCAATCCTTTTGAAGACGACGATTCCTATCTCTATAACCTTGTGGAGATGACTTCGGGATTAAAGATTTTGGTGCTATTTCTGCTCATTGTTCCTGCATTATTTTTGATATATCTTCTCTTTAAACCTTTTAAACTCGAACAAAAAACAGATAAGGTTAAACAACATTCCAAGGCTCAAACAATCAAGCAAATTCAAGACTATTATGATGATTCTCTTTAGACAATCTTTCTTAACTTTTGCAAAATCATTTTGCACACAAGTTTCGGGCAAATTTCAACACTGCTTCCCGCATCTTCAAATTTATTAATTTTTTCAAGCACATCAATCCAAAAGAAATTTTGGACAATTTTGTCCCACACCTTTTTGTTAACTGAAACTTTTTGCAAAAACACCCTTTTAAACTCTTGCAAAGAGTTTAAAATTTTCCTGTATGTTTCACGCACACTAAGTCCAAGCGTGCTTGAAAGAAAATTGATGTCCATTTTGTCAATGCACCTTGCAATAACCAATTTTGAATGACGAATGGGCATTTCACTCAGAGTCTCATCAGCAAGAATTTTAAGATTAATCAAATTAACCTTTTGCATGGTAAGTTGTATGATAGACTCCATTTGCCTGTTCACACTATTGTGGGTGTCCTGCACAGAAGAACAACTGGCACGAGTCCTAACCAACTTATCAATCGACTCCGCCACTTGCGGAATAATGTTATAAATTGCAAGCAAAGATTTCACTTCAAAATTCATCATTTCCATAAAAGATATTCCCTTTTAAAACATTTATATTTTGTTCAAAATAAGCAATTTTTTTGCCTGTTACAACCATTTTAAGTTACGAAAATATGCAAAGTCAAGACTTGCTGACACAATTTTGAATATTTTTTTAAATAATTTTTTAAAACTTCATTTAACATATAATTCAAGTTTTCTCAAAATTAAAGAGAAGTTGACTTTTGTCGAATTTTGTCGAATTAATTTCAAACCTTAAAACCTAATTGTTTTTTAAAAAAATACTATCTCAAACATATGTTCGATGATATCACCCCAATCTTGACAATATATGTC
>CAYIZE010000052.1:0-5973 GCA_964367785.1 uncultured Christensenella sp. | reverse complement strand
GTCTACATCATTCCAACAGATGAAGAAATGAGCATTGCCAGACAAACAAAAGAAGTTTTATAATAAATTAAAAACATATTAAATTCTAAGTAAAGTTTAAAAAAATTGAAATAACAAAAACAAAAAACAAAATAAAAACATAATAATAAAAAATTGAAACAGAAAAAATCAAAAGGAATGGAAAATGAAAGATTTGACGATGCAACAACTTGTTGCCTATTGTAAAAATCGAGGCTTCGTGTTCGCAGGAAGTGAGATTTATGGCGGACTCGCAAACACTTGGGACTATGGTCCTCTTGGAGTGGAACTCAAAAATAACATAAAACGCGCGTGGTGGGACTATTTTGTTTTAAGAGACGCAAATAGTTATGGCGTGGATTGTGCCATTTTGATGAACCCAAGAGTGTGGGAAGCAAGCGGACACGTTCAGTCATTTTCCGATCCAAAAATGGATTGCAAAAATTGCAAAACTCGTCACAGAGCAGATTCTCTCATTGAGGATTACAACAGAAAAAATGGTGTTGAAATGGCAGTGGACTTGATGAGCAAAGAGGAAATGTCAAAATATATTGTTGACCATAAAATAAAATGTCCAAATTGCGGAGCCTGCGACTTCACAGAGATTAAAAATTTTAATCTTATGTTTCAAACAAAGCGTGGCGTAACAGAAGATAGCAGTGATGTAATCTATCTTCGTCCTGAGACTTGTCAGGGCGAATATGTCAATTTTCTTAATGTTCAGCGATCAATGAGAGCAAAGATTCCTTTTGGAATTGGACAGATCGGAAAGTCTTTTAGAAACGAGATTACCCCAGGAAACTTCATTTTCCGAACCATTGAGTTTGAACAAATGGAATATCAACTCTTTTGCAAACCGGGAGAGGACGAGAAACATTTTGACGAATATAAAGAAAAAGTTATGGAATTTTATAAATCCATTGGACTTCCAGCAGACAAATTGAAATTTAAAGACCACGACAAACTTGCTTTCTATGCAAAAGCCGCCACAGACATTGTTTTTCATTATCCATTCGGGTGGGAAGAACTCAACGGCATTCACAATAGAACGAATTATGACCTCAGCCGTCATCAAGAATTTTCAGGCAAAAATTTGAATTATATTGACCCTATAACAAACGAAAAATATATTCCATATATCATTGAATTTTCTGTCGGCGCCGACAGGCTTTTCCTCACAGTCATTGCAAGTGCTCTCACTGAAGAGACTTTGAGCGACGGAGAAACGAGAGTTGTCCTCAAGATAAAGCCATCACTTGCTCCCATTAAAGTTGCGATTTTGCCACTTCAAAAAAATCTTAGCGAAAAGGCAACTGAAGTTTTCAAAATTTTACAAAAAGATTTCACTTGCGACTATGATGAGTCGGGAAGCATTGGAAAACGTTATCGTCGTCACGACGAAATCGGCACGCCTTGTTGTGTCACCATTGATTTTGACACGCTGGAAGACAACTCTGTCACTGTGAGAGACAGGGACACAATGACACAAGACCGCATAAAAATTGCCGACTTGAAAGAATATTTAACTAAAAAAATATATAATTAATTTATTATATTATTAATTCTATAGTAAATTTAGTTATTTCTTTAATAATAATGAAATTAAATCTATAAAAAATTAGACAAAATTATTATTTAAAGCAAAATTTTAAAATATAAAAAAACACCTTAAAAATTAGGTGTTTTTTTAATTTATTAGTCTTACAAAATTTATTGTCCTTGTTCCATTCCACGACCATCATCATAAGGTGGAATAATAGTTGGGCCATCTGGGTTTATTGGATTTTGACCTTGACCACTTCCATTTTGAGTGCTGTGGGACTGTGGGTTAGGGTTATTCAAATCATAATTTGAAGCATAGTTGCCGGACATATCAAAACCGTCTCTCATAGAAATTTTCTTTTGTCCTTTTCCACCAAATTTGACAGATGCACCCATAGTTACTGCGAAAGAGGTGTCTTTACTAATAGTGTTGTGTAAAGTCTCAATCCCGGCATAAACACCAATAGTATCATTATTTTTAGTGAAGGTGTTATATCCTGCTCCAAAACTTCCAGAAAGAGTGCCTTTATTTGAATAAGCAACTCCACTTGAAAACTCAATCAAATCATTTTTTGAAAAAAACTTTATGTCTCCTTGAAGTCCAGTGCTTATGACAGAAACACCGCTTGTGTAGTCTTTTGCACCAAATATTTTGGCAGAAATTGAACTTTGAATGTTTTCTGAAACAGGGAGGTAATATCCAGTTTTAAAATCATAATACATTTGCATATTTCCATTACTATAATTATTTATGTCAACTGCAGACATTATGTTTGGATTATTTGTGGCAGAGGTAATTGGCGTTGGGTTATATCCATTCAAATTTGAAACCATGACATTAACTCCCAACTTAAAGTTGACGTCGTCTAAATATTTGCCCATAACATCGCTATCAATTACATTTTCTTTTTCTGAACTGATAAGTTTACCGTTATTATCAAATGCGAAAGTTTTTCCAGCAAAACGAAAAACTGAACTTGGACTATTTCTATAATAATCATAAATTGAGAGAAGTTGAGTGGAATTGATTGTTCCTCTTGTTTCTTCGCCCAATGAATTTATATATTTAAAACTAAAATTTTGACCTGACTTTTTAATAAAATCTTCAAGAATTCTGTTTCTAAAAATGTCCGCACAAAATACTTCGGGTGAATAGGTTTTTTTAAACGTATCTAAATAAGAACCCTTGTCATTATTTGACTCTTCAATTTGTTCCTGAAGTTCATTTTTCTCTTTAACTTTTGAACCATCACCTGATTCATTTGAATTAGTTGAAAAAGTTGCTTGTGAGTCTGCTTGATTAAAAGTAACCTGTGTTGAAATTTTATCAACTTTGTTAGGAATAACTTTGCTTTGTGAAATGCTGGATTCTTTTAAAGTTTTAGTTTTTGTCTTAACAACACTATCCTCAGTTGTTTTTTCAGATTTTGTTATAATTGTCACAACCGCTGAGTCACTTTCTTCATTTTCAGTCGCAACTGACTTTTCAACATTTAAGCCTGCAGAAGTTTTCTCTTCCGCTTTATTTTTAACGCCAGAATTATTAGAAATGTTATCACCCAAATCTTTTGTAATATCATCAAATGTTGATTTTAACTCGGCTTCAGTGTTAGAAGAAGCACCTGTCAAAACTTCTTGAGTGTTACTTGAAACAACCTTGCCTTGTGAAATGCTAGTTTCTTTAAGTGAAACAGTTCTTGTTCTTACAACACTTTCTTCTGTCAATTTTTCAGTTGTTTTGTTTTCATTTTCAACATTCTTTTTAGAAATTGGTTTTGAAACACTTTCCACAGCCCCAAGGGAAATACCAGCAGGTGAACCAGTTTTAATCTCTGGAAAAACTTTTGTGTCAGATTTACTTTTGTTTGATTTTTCAGTTTTACTTTGTGAAGTCACAACTTCTTTTTTAAGTTGATTTTCTTTTGAATTTTCTGCTATTTCTTTTTTAATTTTGTTTAAAGATAAATTTTCATTTTTTAATTGCTCTGCATTTTCCATAACTCCCAGAGAAATGTCCACCAATGAGCCAGTTTCAACTTCAGATTTCTTGTCTTTTGATAGTTTATTTAACAATGCTTTTATTGAATTTTCTTCTTTTGATTTTTGTGTGGAGGTTTTAAAATCTTGATATGTTGCCACAACTTTTGCTTTGCTGTTTCTATAAACATCTTCAGCAGATTCATAGATTTGTCCGCCAAACATAACACCAAAGATTATGGTGCCAACAGTAGCAACGATAAGCCCAGATTTAATTACCTTTGATTTGACTCTTTTTCCTGAATATTTGTCAAAAGATAATAACATATCAAACCCTCCATTTAGTTAATAATATTATATATCTTTGTCATAAAAAGTCAATAGCAATCGAAATTTCTTGTGCTTATTGACAAAAATACAACCTGACGAACGGCAAATATTTGCTGTAAATCATTAAAATGTATTTACTTTTTTTCCTTACAATAGTATAATTTTTTATTATAAAAAAATATAAAAAAGTTTAGTTTTTTAATAAATAATGCTTTTTTTAGGGAGTAAATAAAAATGATTAGTTTAAAAAACAACATATATCACACCCATATGTGCGGGAAGATTTCAGCAAAGCACTTAGGTGCAGAAATCAAAATTGCAGGCTGGGTGAATAGCATCAGAAAACTAGGGGGGTTGACTTTCCTCACTTTAAGAGACCAAACAGGCGTTGTTCAAGTTTTCATTGAAGATGAAAATCTCGTGAAAAACATATCTAAAGAGTCTGTAGTGTCCATTTCAGGACTCGTTCGTTCTAGAGGCGAGAAAAATATCAACGAGCAAATGGAGACGGGGGAGATTGAAGTGGTGGCAAAGAGTCTTGAAGTTTTGGGTGAATGCAGTGAAGTTTTGCCTTTTGAAATCTCAAAAGCAAGGGAACAGAACGAAAACACCAGACTAAAATATAGATATCTCGACCTTAGAAATAAGCAAAATTATTCCAACATTATTCTTCGCTCCAAACTCTTAACTTATGTCAGAGAGCAGATGAGCAACTTTGAATTTTTGGAAGTGCAGACTCCCATTCTCACCTCGTCCAGCCCAGAGGGAGCGAGAGATTTTTTGGTGCCAAGCAGAATGAACCCCGGCAATTTTTATGCTTTGCCACAAAGTCCTCAGCAGTTTAAGCAACTTCTTATGGTCAGCGGATTTCCAAAATATTTTCAGATTGCTCCTTGTTTCAGAGATGAAGACGCGCGTGCCGACAGAAGCCCTGCCGATTTCTACCAGATTGACTTTGAAAGCAGTTTTGCCACGCAAGATGACATCTTGGAAATTATGGAGGAGTTGACGTATAATATTCTCACTCATTTTTCCACTCTTAAAACAGATAAGCCACCATTCACTCGCATAAAATTTAATGACGCAATGCAAACATATGGTTCCGACAAACCCGACCTTCGTAATCCGCTTACTCTCATCAACCTAACTCAAGTTCTTGAAAACAGCGAGTTTTCTTTGTTTAATAAGTGCCAAATCTTTGGAATTAAAGCAAAAGCAAATGAAATGGGGAGACGCTTCTTTGATGCTCTCACAGTTTCTGTGAAAAATCAGGGTGGTGGCGGACTGATTTATCTAAAATTCGACGGACAGACACTAACAGGTCCTGCCAGCAAATATCTAACAGAACAAGACATCAGAAACCTCATTAAGACGGCAAATCTTAACGACGGCGACACTCTTTTCATCATCAGTGACAAAAAAGAAATCAGAGCATTAAAACTTTCAGGCTTTCTACGAAACGAACTTGGCGACAAACTCGAACTCATCGACAAGACTTGTTTCAAACCTTGCTTTATTGTTGATTTTCCTTTCTATGAGGAGGACGAGAACGGGCAAGTCCAGTTTTCGCACAATCCTTTTTCAATGCCACAAGGGGGAATGGAGGCTTTAAAGGGCAAAAACCCTCTTGAAATTCTTGCATACCAATATGACCTTGTGATGAATGGGGTGGAACTTGCCAGTGGAGCAGTGAGAAATCATAGCCCTGAGATTATGGTGGAGGCTTTCCGCATTGCAGGCTATCCACGAGACGAGGTGGAGAACAAGTTCCCAGCACTTTTCAATGCTTTCAAGTTTGGAGCACCACCTCACGCAGGAGCAGCCCTTGGATTTGACAGAGTTCTTATGTTTTTAACAAATGAAGAAAGCATAAAGGAAGTCATCGCATTCCCAATGAACAAATCCGCTCAAGACCCGCTTATGGGAGCACCAAACACAGTCACAGAACAGCAACTCAAAGATGTGGGCATTAAACTTGACTTAGAAAAAAAATAAAAAAAATTTAATAATTTGTCTAAAATTTTACAAAGATATTACATTTCTAAAAAAGAAAGTATAGTAATAACTATGCTTTTTTTAAAAATTTTTTTATGCAAGATTGCTAAT
>CAYIZE010000051.1:0-5982 GCA_964367785.1 uncultured Christensenella sp. | reverse complement strand
TTTCAATAGTTCCATTGTTTGTCACAGCAAATCCTGAAAAATAATTACCGTTTGTTTCTTTTTGAAGATTAATGGCTACTTTTTCAGAAACGTCTGTTTTGACAAATGAAATGTCCACTTTTGAAATTGTGCCAGAGTTTGTCTTGCACAGCAAACTTGAAGAACCAGAAATTGTTGTTTCTTCTTGAAAGTTCTGATAGACAATATTTAAGTTTTTAATCGTCCCTGCATTATTTTCAATCAAAAAGTTTCCGTCAAAGTCAACATAAATTGTGTGACCATTTCCGTCAATCTCTCCTGAAAAAGTTGTGAATATTTCCTCTTTTGAAAGAGTCAAATCATTCTGCAACACCGCACTGCTACTGCTTGACACAGCACTCACAAACTGCGAACTTGAATATACCTTTGCTTGAGTTAGAGCAATTCCTCCAAAAGTGAAATCAAACACCGTCATTACACCTAATAAAGATATTAAAAAAACAAAAGAAATTAAAAGACATCGCTTTAAAAAACTTTTTTCTTCAACTGATATTATTTTTAGCCCAACCTTAACTTTTCCATTTTTCAAATTTATTTCTTGACCATAAAAACTCTGATATATTATAACTAAATTTTCATTAATAATGTCGTTTGAATGTGCAGATTTATAGACTCTTTCAAGTTTGCTATCTAGGTGCAAAATTGCCAGCATTTCAAGAGGAGAAATAATTGATTCCTCGCTTAGATATAACCTCACACTCTTTTTTGCATATTTTCTAAAATCTTTATAAAGTGAAAAAGGCTCGTCTAATTTTTCAAAAGTTTCAATTTTTAAAAGTTGAGTTTCAAACTTTTTTACAATTTTTTTTGCATTGTAAAGATAACATAACGATAAAATTGGAAATCTTCCAAACGAAAGGTTAAGTAAATTTTCATTTTTAGAAAGAGATAAAAAAGCGATTAAATCGTCGCGTTTAATAATCTCTATAATTTCTTTTTCCTGTTCTTTTTCCACTGTTACCTTCTTATTTTTTTGTTTTAACTTTTCTATTTTCTGCCCATTTGTCTAAAATCTCAAAGATATATTCCTCATTCACGTCGTCTTTTTCCACAATCTTTTTTAAAAGTTGATTGTTTCTTTGATATTCTTGAACCAATTTCTCAATGCTTTCTTTTTCCTCTATTAAAGTCTCAAAAACGCTTTCATTTTTGTCTTTTATGCTTGTTATCTTTTCCCCGCTTTGTTTTAAACTTTCTGCCACATCTTTGTTTATATATTCACTCACTTTTTCAACTCCGATATTATATGTTTCAAGGTTTTTTTGAAGTTGCTTTATGTCATAATTTTTCTTTTTTTCCTCAATGAGAGTGTCCAGTTTTGCAATCTGCTCTTCTGCTTTTCTCTCAATATCATTTGCGAGTGAAATGCGTTCTTCCACTTTTTTAAGAGCGTCTGTCACCCCATCAATCGCCGTTAAATATATTTTTGTCTTGTTTGAAAAATTATCAATCTCGCTTGCCAAACTTTTTGACTTCTCTGCTTGAAGTGACAAGTCTTGAAAGATTTTGCCAAGTTTGCCCTGAATGTCGCCACCAAAGGTGGAGTTAAGATTTTTAATGTCCTCTTTCATTCCTTCAAAAGCCGATGAAAATTCGTTTAAATTTTGAGCAATGGGTGAAATCAAATCTCTATAACCCCTGAATGCGTCCACCAAATCTTTAATTTCTTTATTTTCCATTTTTATCTCCCACCTTTTTAAAATTTTCTTTAATCTCTTTCATTTGTTGTCTTAAACTTTCTCTGTCATTTTCAATCGTTTGAAGAATAAATTCCTTTGCCACTTCATTTTCTTTCACATCATCATAGTAGTTCACAATGTCAATGTTCAGCCTGCCCTCATCTTTACCTCTGCAAGCGTCCAGCAGTTGTGAAAGCGCCTCGTCTCCTGAAATTATAAACTGCTTTTTTGCATCATTTAACATATTTAGTTCCCAAAACTTGACGCCTGCATCTCGATGCCTGCCTTGAAAAATATATTTCTCGCTTATGTCAATTCGACTCAGTTCTCTAAGCCTCACCACGTCGTCTTTAATCTTATTAGCCGTCCACACTGCATTTTCAAATTGACCTAGTTTTATGAATTCTTGAACACGCTCCAAAATCTCACTTTCAGTGAATTCAACCTTGCTCACAATGTCGCTCAAAAGTTTAATCGCGCCAGTTGTGTCTTTTCTGTCAAAATTTTCCTTAAAAAACTTTTCAAACATTGGAATTTTCTTATTTTCCACAACGAACAAGTTTTGTTTTGCCCTAGTGAGTCCCACATAGAAAAGATTGTAATAATATCTATACACGCTGTTCTCATCTGCCTGTTTGTGATTAACCCTGTTGCTTTCCAAAGTTTGCCACCGCTCAAAATTATCAGTAAGTAAATTATACGCCACAACAGTGTTTCTTTCCAAACCCTTTATTTCGCTGACTGTGAGAACTTCCTGATTTTTAAGAGTGTTTTGGAGTTCCCGTTTTTTGTCGCTACTGCACACAACAAAAGTGAAATTATCAAATCCACTCCCTGCAATTCGTTTGGCAAAATCATCATCAAACACGCACACTGTTGTCGTTTTAAGACCGCTGTCGACACTCTTCCCTTCAACAACAAAATTATGTGTGCCAAACTGATTCTTGTTTATTTCGGCAAGTGAATTAATCACATCTTCAATCTTTTTTGTGTTTCTAAAGTTTGCCCTGAGTTGCTTAACACTTGTCTCGTCTTTTAAATATAAAAGATTTTTAAGATAGCTAAAACTAAAAAAAGAGGGGTTAATCATTTGAAGGGCATCACCCACGCAAAAAAGTTTTAATGAAAGAACTCTAAATAAACATAAACTTACTTGCGAAAAATCCTGCACCTCGTCTAAAATTGCAAGAGAATATTCCTCATATTCTTCCCTTTTTTCAATAAGTTCCCTTGAAGCGACATTCAAATCGATAAGCCCTTGTTTTTTTAAAAATGCACCATATTCACGCGCAATTTGATAAATAACTTTGCAATCATCTTTTGAAAAACTATCCGTTCTTCTTAAAATATATTCATCTTCACTGAGCATTTCACTCTTATTTTTTAAGTCAAAATTGCCAAAAATCATTCCAAAAATCTCTTTGTATATGACTTCATATGAATATCTCTCAATCTTTTTAAATGCTTTTGTAATTTGGTGATTATTTCCATTTTTCACAAAGTTTTTCACAAAATATTTCTCATCGGCAAAGAGTTTATTTGAAGATATTTTATTTCTATATATATCTTCAATCAAAAGGTAATCAACTTTATTTTCCAAAAAATCGATGATTTTATGAATTTTATCAAAAATTTTCTCATCATCATCGCTAAAAAAGAATATTCCATATTTATTTTCAAGTGCTTTCTTATGGTTGTCGTCCACAAAAATCACATTATTCTTTTTGACTGCGTTTTCAAAATCCACCAAATCTTTTTTAAAGGCGTCCACCTTTAACTTTGTGTCCATCAAAAGTCCTCTGGAATAGGTTGAATACAAAACTTTTCCGCCGTAGTTTCTGCAAGAGGAAAAGATGATTTTATCGATGCAAACGTTTGTTTTTCCACTTCCCGCAACGCCCTGAACCAGCACGTTTTGGTCCATAGTTTCCACAATATCTTTCTGCTCTTTTGTCAGTTTTGGAAGATTGACTCCCGAGGAATTAGACACTAAATATAGTTTTTCAAAATCCTCTTTTTTCACAAGGTATTTTGTTTTTTTAATTTCTATATTCACAAAAGTGTGAAGTTTTAAATAGTCATTTAGTCTCTGGTCATTTTGTCTAATTTCCTTTTTACTTGTCTCATAGTCAAAAAATATAATATCTTTTCTATTAAGTCCCGCAATTTGGAAACCAAATTTAACTAAAAAACTAAATTCCTTATCTTCAGTTCCCACTGAAAAACAATTCACAAAATCTTCATTTTTTGCATTTTCGTTTGAAAGAATATCTCCAAAATACCTAATCAAACCCTCGGCAAGTTTACTCACAAAAAAATCAACATTAGAAATATATCTTGTCTTTTTCAAAAAGTTTTCAGTTTTATAAAGACAACTTTCGCTTGAAAGAACAATCTTCTGCGTGTCGACCCGAAATTTAAGAGAATTTTCAATCATTGCCGTCACCATTCAATAACTTTGTAAATGGATATTCTGCTTCATAATTATAAAGTCTTCTAACCTTGCCCTGTTCCATAAGTTTATTTTGCTCTTTTTTGAGTCTTTTCATCTCATCAAAATTAGACTTTTCATAGTGCGTTTTCACTTTTTTTATAAGAAGCTCCATCGCCAAATTCTTATTTTGCAGTTGAGTTCTTTCACTTTGGCAAGCACTTACAATCCTAGATTTCAAATGAGTTATCCTCACTGCTGTCGCTACTTTGTTGACATTCTGCCCGCCCGCACCAGAAGCGTGATAAATATCAATCCTTAAGTCATCATCTTTAAAGTCAAATTCCTGCTTCTTTGGAGTCTTATAGACAAAGACGAGAGTGTCTTCACTTTTATTTTTTTGCACGCCTCTGTGCCTGCCAATCTCACGACTAAATCTCTCAAAAGCACCAAAACCAAGCACGCTAAAAATGGTATTTTCGCCATTTTGAATGGAAAATTCAAACTCGTTTTCTTTGCAAATATTTTCAAAATACGCAATGAGTAAGTCATAAAGAAAAAATGTTTTATCTTTGCAAACAATCTCCACTTGCACGCTCTGTTTTTCATTACTATATTTATTCAGTAACCTTTGGAGTATAATTTCCTGTTCATCATTTTCGTCTCCAGTGCCACTTTCAATCTCTCCATAAATATCCACAATAATCTTCATTTTTGCGTTCTCCCTCAGAAGTCTTGTGCAAAGATTTTTGTCACACAACACCTCTTCGTAAGTCAAAAGTTCACTATTATGATGATATTTTTTCAAAATATCCTGTAATTCTTTATTTTCTTTATCGTTTAATTTTTTCATATTATCATAAAAATGATACAACATTTTCACTTTCTTTTCAATCAAATATATACAGTTTGAAAAATATGCTTAAAAGTTTTACATTTGTTTTACAAATAAAATTTACACAGCAGAAAAAATAGGCTAGAATATATCCTATGAGAATTATATCAGGAAAATATCGCGGAGTAATCATTCCCTCACCAAAAGAGAGCGTTGTCCGCCCCACACTCGACAGAGTGAAAGAAAACATCTTCAACATTTTGCAATTTAAAGTAACGGCTAACAGTTGCTTAGACCTTTTCTGCGGAAGCGGATCTTATGGGCTTGAATGTCTTTCAAGAAATGCTTCAAGTGTAGATTTTGTGGACAGCAATAAAAATAATATCTTAGAACTTAAAACTTTTTTAAAAAGCATTAAAGCAACCAATTTTTCTTTGCATAACTGCGACTTTTTTGAAGCTTTAAAAAATTTTTCAAATGACAAAAAATGCTTTGATATAATCTTTCTCGACCCACCCTTTGAAAGCAACTTTGCAAACATTGCCATTCAAAAGATTTTTAAATTAAATCTACTTTCAAAAGACGGAATAATCATCTGGGAACACGAAAACCATGTTAAAAACGACTATACTTCAAAAGTTTTTGACTCAAGAACATACGGAAGAATTGTTATAGATTTTCTCTCAAATAAAGCCTGACTCCCTCGCTTAATTTATATCATAAATTATATTTAGTATTCTTTCAAAAAAATCAAAACTAATGCTTTTTTCTTTTAACTTAATTTTCAAACTTTTTTAATAATTTAAAAATTTTCCAACATAAAAATAACTTATGTTTATATTTTAATTAAAACAAATCAGGATTATATTTTTAACATAAAAAAACACTTTAAAATTAATTAAAGTGTTTTTTAATAAATGTGGTTGCGGGGGAAGGACTCGAACCTACGACCTCTGGGTTATGAGCCCAGCGAGCTGCCAACTGCTCCACCCCGCGAT
>CAYIZE010000050.1:0-5990 GCA_964367785.1 uncultured Christensenella sp. | reverse complement strand
TTTCTAATGTTTTTTTATATCCTTCTTCTTTTAATTTTTTTTCTCTCATTTTTTTATTGTGTAAATTTTTAATATAAATATTTATTTCTTTTTTTGTTCCAAAAGGAATTTCCTCATCAATTTCTTTTTTATCATCATCATTTTTTAAACATTTATTGTTTTTTATAAATTTTTCAGTATCAAAAGGAATTTCTTCATCATTTTCTTCTTCTCTAAATTGAATATCACATAATTCAACTTTAGTACCATCAGCAAAATATTCTACAAACCCCTCAAAAGTTGTCACCTTAACAATATTTCTTCCATCATAATCTAATCCTTTTTCTTCTATTTTATCTTCAGGATAATCAAATATCTCATTATATTTTTTATGTTTTGTTGTTAAAAATGAGTTATTATCAGTAAATTTTATCACTCCTTCTAAATATTCTGTTAAAGGTCTGCAATAATTTTCTCTTCTATAATTATCAAAGATAGATTTAAGATATTTTTCAAAAACTGCTTTAAAATTTTCTTTATTTTCAATTTCTTCTTTTGCAAAAAAACTACATCTATTAAAACCTCTATCATTATTTATTAAATTTAAAGATAAAAAGTCTTCATTTTTAATTTCATTAATTCCAGCTTCAATATAAGTATAATCTCCACGATCTTTTTTCACTATTTGCGATGATTCTTGAAGAAGTAGAATAAGCCTTGTTAAATCTTCACATGAAATTTTGTCTTGCCATTTTGGACTTTTAAAGGAATTATCTGAACTAGTTATATTAAAAAATTTTTTAAAAATAGATTTATAAACAATGGTTAATGCATTAAAAGTTTCATTTTGTTGAATTTTTTTTATTTTATCTTTATTATAAATTCCTTCATTTATTTTTTCTTCTTTCGCATAAATCACAGAAGAAATTTCTCTTTCAATATTTTTATAATAAACAGAGACTGCTTTTCGTAAAATTCTCCATTCGTCACTTAATGTAAATTCTTTTACCATATTTATTCTCTCCAAAAATATTCTATCACACAAAATTAAAAAATCATATGTTTAGTTCGCACAAATTTATTAAAAAATAGTTTTTTATAATAAATTTATCTCATACTTTCCACATATAATCAGTGTTTTGTGAATAAAAAAAACTTTGCAAAAAAGCAAAGATTTTTTTTATAAATTATTTAAAATTTAATTATTAATAATTCTAACTGGAAGAATAAGGTATAGATATTCATCTGAATCACTTGGAGTTATCACGCAAGGACTTGATGGTGTGTTAAAATTAATTTTTATTGCTTCGTTATTGATTGTTTTTAAACATTCTGAAAAATATCTTGAATTAAAAGCGATTGTAATGTCATTTCCTTTTAGGGAAATTCCAATATTTTCTTTAATATTTCCAATGTCAGAGTTTGAGGTGAGAGTTAAAATTTTGTCTTTTATTTCAAACTTAACTAAATTGTTTCTATCCACCCTCGAAAGAATTGAAGTTCTCTCTATTGCTTCTTCAAAAACACTTTTATTAATAATAAGAGATGTTGTGAAATCAGTTGGGATAATTTGTTTATAGTTAATAAATTCACCATTGATAAGTCTTGTTATAACTTTTGTATTATCAATTTCCACCATTAAAATATTTTTTTGAATATAGACTTTAACTTCCTCATTACTATCTTCTAAAAATTTACTAATTTCCATTAAACTCTTTGCAGGAATAATGATAGTAGTTGTTATTGTGTTTTCAATTAAAGGTTTTTTTGCAAAAGCGAGTCTATATCCATCAAGTCCTATTGCATTAATGTTTTTATCTGAAATTTCAAAACAGCAACCTTTAAGAATTGGGCGAGTATCGTCAAGTGCAGTTGAAAAAATTGATTTATTGATAAGATTTTTAAAATTAGATTTTGTTATTGTGAAATAATCTCCATTATTAACAATATTTAAATTTGGAAATTCGAGAACATTATAACATTGAATAAAACTTTCACTGTCTGTGTAATTAATTTTAAGTTGATTTTTATCATTCAATTCAAGTTCAATTTTTTCATTTGTCAATTTTCTTATAAAATCAGAAAAAAACTTTCCGGGAATAACAGTTTCCCCTTTCATTTTAACATCTGCTTTAATAACTTTCTCAATGGTGAGTTCTAAATCTGTTGCAGAAAGTTTTAACTTATCATTTTCAGCAGTAAGTTTAATACCCTCCAAAACTGGATTAGTTACTTTATTTGAAATTGCTTTAATTACTTGCGAAGTTGCAATACTTAAATCTAACCCGTCGCATACGATTTTCATATTTTATATCTCCTTTTTTAAATTATATCTATATTATTAGTGTGTTGAATTGTTGATAAGTTTTAAAAACACAATAATTAGTAGCTGTTAAGTTTAAAACTTCTATTTTCTATACCACATATTGTTGTTAATATCTTAATAAAAGTATTTTTAGTTTTTAATATTTTTGTGGATATGTTAATTCTTTATTCGACCATTTGTTCGTGTTACTCTTTTCATATTAAATAACTTAATTATATAAGTATTTTAGTTAATAAAATAATATTAATATACATTGTGAAATTGTGAATAACTATTTTTAAATACTATATATTGGTTAAAATTTGTTAAATTTTGTCGAAAAATACAATATATTGAATTAGTTTGTAAACAGTTTTAGTGGAAAAGTATGTTAATTTAGGAATAATTATTTGATTTTATCATTGCAATCAAATCATCTATATCTGTTTTAAGTGACCTATTAGTCTTAATATTTGCGGATATTTTATCTCTTGCATGAATAACTGTTGTGTGATCTCTTCCACCTAACATTTCACCAATAGTCATTAATGGAACATCGAGAAGTTCAGTGATCACATACATACATATTTGCCGAGGATCAACAATCTCTTTATTTTTCTTTTTACTAATTAAATTTGTTTTTTCAATATTATAATATTTACAAACAACTTCAATAATCTTTTCAACAGTGAGGTTTTGAGATTTTGTGAATTCTAAATCTTTAAGCGATTCCTCTGCTTCCATAATAGTGGCTTTTTGTTTTCCAATTAAACTCGAAAGAGATACAACTTTATTTAAACTACCCTCTAACTCTCTAATATTCGTATCAATTTTTTCAGCGAGATAAACAAGAACATTTGGTTCGACATTATATCTTTCAATCTCCACTTTCTTTTGAAGAATAGCAAGTCTTGTTTCAAAGTCAGGCTTTTGAATGTCTTGAATAAGTCCGCCAGTGAATCGAGAACGAAGCCTTTCTTCCAAAGTTTCCATATTTCTTGGATGTTTGTCGGAAGAAATAACAATTTGTTTGTCAAATTGATATAAATCATTGAAAGTGTTGAAAAATTCTTCTTGTGTGCTTGTTTTATTTGAAATAAATTGAATATCATCGATCATTAAAATATCAACTTGACGATATTTGTCTCTAAAAATTTTATTTGCATTTTCTTTTTTGTCTGCTCGTAGTGATTGTATGTAGTCATTTGTGAATTGCTCACTTGTGACATACAAAATTTTAAGTTGTGGATTGTTTTTCCTGACATAGTTACCGATAGCGTTCAAAAGATGAGTCTTTCCAAGCCCCACCCCGCCATAAATGAAAAGTGGATTATAGTTTTTGCCAGGATTTTCTGCCACACTGTGAGCGGCGGCATAAACAACTTGGTTGCTTTTGCCAACAACAAAATTTTCAAAAGTGTATTTTTCGTTCAGTTTGTTTTTGTCGTTGAAGAATTGTTTTGTTTCAATTTCTTCTTCTGCTTTTTTCACTTCTTCCAAAAAAGCCTGTTTTTCACCGGGTTCAAGAATAATTATGTCTTCAATATTATTAAAATGAAGTTTAACAACATTTAAAAGTTTTTCTTTATGAAGTTTGATTATTTGGTTTTTATTTGTGGAAGTTGATGCCAAAATAACAAGTTTATTATCTTCAATTTTTATCGGTTCAATAGTTTCAATGTAAAGGTCAAAACTGACGGCAGTAACAAGATTTTCCATATCTTTTAAAACTTCATTCCAACTAGTTAAAAAACTATCCATTAAACTGCCTCCATATATAACTAAATTTATATTAATATAATTATCTTTAAAAGTCAATAAGATAAAACTTTGTAATTTTTTTATTAAAAAAGTTTGTTTATATGCACAAAAATAAAAATATAAATTTGTTACTTTGCACAAAAATATAATAAATATTTTTATGCAAAATCAATAAAAATAAATATATTTTTTATAAAAAAATTGGGTTTAAAATTTATAAAATCATTTCAAAAAATATATATTTATGTTAATATAGTATATATGTATATTCAAAAAGTTAGCTTAACAAATTTTAGAAATTATGAGCATTGTGAAATCACACTTGCTCCATTTTTGAATGTTTTTAAAGGTAATAATGCACAAGGGAAAACTAATTTTTTGGAAAGCATCTATCTTGCAAGTATTGGAAAATCACCAAAAACGACAAAAGATAAAGATTTAATTAAGTGGAAAGAGAAAAACGCCAGAATTTCGGTGACTGTGAAAAAACAATTTTTTGAAGAAAAAATTGAATTATATCTACGGAGCGAGGGCAAAAAATCCATTAAAATTAATGATGTTATCATAAGAAAGATAGGTGATTTAATTGGTGAAATCCCTGTTGTTTATTTTGCACCAGATGAGATAGGATTAATAAAAGAAGGACCTGCCGACAGACGAAGATTTATGGATATTGATATAAGTCAACTTAATAGAAGTTATTTTTATCTTCTTTGCAGATATGAAAAACTTCTGCAAGAGCGGAATAAACTTCTTAAACAAACAAAGAATTTTGAAAGTTTACACAACACCATTGACTTATGGGACACACAAATGTGTGATGTTGCAAGTAAAATAATTTTTTATAGGCTTGAGTTTATTGAAAAAATAAAAATTCCTGCAAAAGATGTTCATTTTAACATCACAAGTGGACAAGAAAATCTCTCCATAAAATATCAGGGAATAAATTTAAAAACAGTTGATGAAATTAAACAAAAACTTTTTGAGGGTTATAAGAAAAATTTAAAAAAAGATTTTGATTTTGGATTCACCACCATTGGACCTCACAGAGACGACATAGAAATTGAGATTAATAATATTGACATTAGAAATTTTGGTTCGCAAGGGCAACAGCGATTAGCAACTCTTTCCTTAAAGGTGGCAGAACTTGATCTATTTGAAAAAACTTTAAAAGAAAAACCCATATTATTATTAGATGACGTTTTAAGTGAACTTGACGCAAAACGGTGTAAAAACTTTTTAGAACAGATTAGAAATTATCAAACAATACTGACCACAACAAAATTTTCAAGAAAAATTGGCAAAGAAGATGCAGTGTTTGTGGTTAAAAATGCAAATATACAACGAATGTAAACTTTTTGTTAAAAAAAGTGAAAATTGTTGTATATTTTTATTATATATGTTATATTATTATATAATATATTATATATATATAAAGGAAGTTGAAAAAGTATGGCAAAAAATTACAACGAGAATAAAGAAGTTTCAGAAGAAGAATTGGAACAAAAACTCACAAAATCAAATAAATACTCCGAAGATGACATTCAAGTTTTGAATGGGCTTGAACCTGTCAGAAAAAGACCGGGAATGTATATTGGTTCAACTGATGAGAAAGGACTTCAACACCTTGTAATTGAGATTGTTGATAATAGTATTGATGAAGCAATTGCAGGACATTGCAACAAGATTGATATTCAAATCAAAGATGATGGAACTTTGACAGTTGTTGATAATGGCAGAGGCATTCCAACAGGGATAATAAAATCCGAAGGTAAGAGTGCCGTTGAAATTGTTTTGACAAAACTTCATGCAGGTGGAAAGTTTGGTGGCGAAGGCTACAAGATTTCTGGCGGATTGCACGGAGTTGGTCTTTCTTGCGTTAATGCCCTTAGTGAATATCTTAAAGTGGAAGTTTTTCAAAATGGAAATAAATATGTTCAAGAAT
>CAYIZE010000049.1:0-6067 GCA_964367785.1 uncultured Christensenella sp. | reverse complement strand
AACCTTTCCTTTTTCGCTTCCGAATTTCGTATTTTGCAAAGCAAAATGCGCCACCGAGAAAGATTCATTTACATTTTTATAAAAATTAGTTATCATTATAGTATCAAGAAAGAAACCTTTATATTATATTCTATATACTATAATGTTATACAATTAGAAAAGATATGTCAAATAATAAAATTGCTGAAAACTTAAAGAAACTGCGGGCTAAAAAGGGGTTATCTCTCGAAAAGATTGCTCGCATTGCTGATTTGTCGCTTAATACCATTGTTAAGGTTGAAAATGGTGTAAATACAAACCCAACTATTGAAACACTAACTAAGATTGCCAAGGCGCTTGAAGTTGGTGTTGATGATTTAATAAAATAAAATAGGAATATTTATGACACAAAAAACATTAGACTCAAAGGAAGCTATAAAATCTATAGTTAGAACAGCAGTAGAATCATATGCTACTGGTTTTCAAGCCAGACACGAAGGCGAGATTGAAAATCCAAATGGAGTGCTGAATATGAAAATACACAATGTATTTATTGCAGCACTTGGCTCAGACATTCAATACTATTCCGCCCTTGTTCGATCACTCGATAGTTCGCTTGGCAACATGCTTGAGGGTATGGCAATAAATATCGCTAAACTTTTTTATGAGGTGAACAGAAGTGTGGAGGGTAATTTATATCCTGAGCAAACATCAAAAATAGCGGAGCTGTTAGAGGGATACAAAAATACAAGAAATCCTTTAATGCCACAAATATCACATTATGAAGAAATAAGAAAAATAAAACCGAATCCAAATGTCAAACTTCAATCAAAAATTCATGTAAGCGATTATTATATTATTGATAAAGAAACAAATACTCATCATCTGATTGAATTAAAAATAGGTGGCGACTTAGATAATAAGAAGGCACGCTCTGAGAAAGAAGCCATCTTTGAACAGTATGCGATACTCGCAAATTACTTAGGGAAAGACGCAAAAATTAAAGCGCACTTTGCGACTGCTTATAATAGGTTTGGCGAAGGTAAAGAATGGAGGCAAGGAAGGGTTTTACAATTTTTCGCAAAAGACGAGCTTTTGATTGGAAAAGATTTTTGGAATTTTGTTTGTAAGTCTAACGACGGATATAATTTAGTGTTGGATACTTATAAGGAAAATGCACACTTGATTACTGAGGCTTTAGATTCTATTAAAAAAACTTACTTAGATTAACTATGCAAACACTTATTAAATGGCCTGGTGGCAAAACAAAAGAATTTCCTTACATAAAGGATTTAATCCCTGTTTATGATCGTTACATCGAGCCGTTTTTTGGTGGTGGTGCAATTTTCTTTCAATTACAACCCAAAAAAGCAATTATAAACGATATTTGTTCTGAATTAACTGACTTTTATACCCTACTAAAAGAAGGTAGACAAAGAGAGATATTTAAAAAGGATTTATATGATTATGTCGATAATTGGGAAAAAATTCCAAAATATATCGGTGTATTTGAAAATAAAATCGTAAAACTTTATGAGTTATATAAGCACGATGAAATTTCAAAAACGGAACTATCAAAACAAGTAAATTCAATCCTAAAAAAAGAGGAGGATCGTTTCAATGGACTTTTTCATAAAGAATTTTGTTTAGATGAGCAAAATTTATTGAAACAAATTTCCTCAAACTTAATTTCTAAAATTTCTAGAACGAGAGAAATCGAAAAACAAAGAGGTAAATTACCAGAGGGTGATTTGCAAAAAAATATTGAAACAGCGTTTCGAAGCGGTTTTTATATGCACTTTCGTGATGTTATGAATTACAACGGTAGCAGATTTCCGACTAGTCTCCCAAAAAAAATTGCAAATTACTACTTCATTCGTGAATTTTGCTATGCTTCAATGTTTCGCTTTAATAGCAGTGGTCATTTCAATATTCCTTATGGCGGTATTGCTTACAATAACAAAGATTTTAGAAACAAAGTTGATCATATTTTTAGCGATGAAGTAAAAAATATCTTTAAAAATACAGTCATTAAGAATCAAGACTTTGAGAAAGTTTTTAATGAGTATAAATTTACTAAAAAAGATTTTATTTTTCTTGATCCACCATATGATACAGATTTCAGTGATTACGAAAAAGCATCTTTTGATAAAAAAGATCAGGAGCGATTGGCAAAATGTCTTTACAAAACAAAAGCGAAATTTATTTTGATCATTAAATACACACCTTTTATTTCTAACTTATATAAAAATAAAAAAGGGATAAAGATTGATAAGTTTGAAAAAACCTATCTTTATAATGTTAAGGGTAGAAACGACAGAGATGTTGAACATCTTGTTGTTTATAACTTCTGATTGAATATGCAAGAGTTTATCAACACAATAATACACGGCGACTGCATAGAAGAAATGAAGAAAATTTCTGATAATTCTGTTGATTTAATTTTTGCAGATCCACCTTATTATTTACAATTACCAAAAGGGAAAAGATTAAAAAGGGCCGATGGTTCAGAAATTATACCCGTTGATGCCGAATGGGATCAATTTGAAAGTTACGAAGATTATGATAATTTTACCAAAAATTGGATTAAGGAATGTCAAAGAATATTAAAGCCAACTGGGACTTTTTGGGTTATTGGTATGTACCATAATATTTTTCGAGTCGGCAAAATTATGCAAGATCTCGGCTTTTGGTTCTTAAATGATGTTATTTGGGTAAAAACTGACGCACTGCCAAACCTTAATGGACGAAGATTTACAAATAATCACGAAACAATAATTTGGTCTGTCAAAGATAAATATTCTAAAGGATATACTTTCAATTATGAATTTTTAAAAAAATTGAATGGTGGAAAGCAAATGAAAGATACGGATTGGATTTTCGGTCTGTGTAGAGGGCAAGAAAGATTAAAAGATGAAAATGGAATAAAGGCACACCCAACACAAAAACCATTAAAACTTATCCAACAAATTTTACTAACAGCGAGCAATAAAGGCGATTTAGTTTTTGATCCGTTTATGGGCAGTGGAACAACTGCCGTTGTCGCGAAAGCTCTTGATAGAAATTGGATAGGAATTGAAAAAGAGAAAAAATATGTTGATTTAGCAAATGATAGAGTAAAAAGTTATGAAAATCCGAAAAATACAAAGCATTAAAAACTACAAATCCTTTTCGGATTTTTCTTGGAACAAATTTTGCAAAGATTGTTCTAATAACGAGCAAGTGTTGTCTAATTACAGTGTAATTTTTGGAGAAAACGGTGCTGGGAAATCGGCAGTTTGCGATATCTTGAAAAGTCTTTCTCAAATTGAAGATTTTCAAAACACTTCGCCCGATCTTGCAGAAATAGAAATAAAAAACGGAAGCAATCAAGTTTATAAATTTGAAAACGGAAACTGGACACCAAACCAATTAAATAAAAATTCTTTTTTATTTTTTGATATCGATTTTATCAGTGCCAATGTTCACACACACGGCGAACGATCAAATCAACAAGGCAGACATTCACAAAATTCAGGGAAAATGATCATTGATTTAGATGATAAGGCAAATCAACTAAAAATTGTTGTAAAAGAAAAGAAAGAGGAATCGGATAATTTTGACAAAATTAACGTCGATATTTTAAACAAAATTTTTACAGATAAAGACAAAGGGCTTTTCGCTATTTACAAAGATAAAAGCGAACAAGAAAGAAAAGATGAAATTTCAAAAAAACAGGAAGAAACCAAAAAAATCGAGCTGGATTTGTCAGCATTGCAAAAAATAAACAAAAAATATTCGGAAATAAGTCAGTTGCCCATAATCAATCAGATTTCTTTTTCTTCTTCAGTATCTGCAAAAGAAATCTACTCTGAATTAGTTTTAAGACAGCTAAAAGAAAAAGCACAAGATCAGGCGGACGAAAAAATAAAAGCACATTTTGAAAAACACAAAAGATTTATTGAAACTGCTAAAGACCAAATACCAAAGGACTATCAAAAATCCGATTGTCCGCTGTGCATGCAACCTCTAGCTAACGCTTCAAAATTCATTGAATATTACAGGGTTGCTTTTGATCAAACATATGAAAACGAGAAAAGAAAATTTTTAACGGACATACAGAATTTAAAAAGTGAATTGGAAATCTTAAAATCCTCAATAAATCTTTTGCCGACAAAAGTGCTTGAAATTTTTAATTCTTTAGAAAAAATCAAAACTGATTTTGAAATTCAGGATATTTATAAACTCGAAGAAAAAACAAAATATACTGAAAAGTTTAGTAAAATTTCTATCGCTCAAATAGACGAGCTTATTTTGAATTTAGAAGCGTTGAAAAATATTGAGCGAGAAGAAATAAAACTTTCAGAAGTTTATGATAAAATAACGAACGGAGTAAAAGAAATAACCAGTAAAATTAATGACTTTAATAAAATAATTGACGACAAAAACAAGGTCATTTCTGCTTTCAAGGGTAAATATTCTGATCAAAATAAAATTACTAACGAAATTCAGGAAAAAACTAAAAATCAAGCAGAGCTTCAAGAAATAACCTTGTTTTTAATAAATGACAAAATCCAGTTAATCAAAAACCAAAACACGGCGGTTCTAGCGCAAAAAGCTTTGATTGAAGTATTGAAAAAAGCCCAAGAAGATCTGAAAAATCATCTTGCCAATAGCATACCCGAAAGCGTTATCATTAAAATGATTGATATTTTAGGAAAGTTTAATTTAAGTTTTACGCTTGAACATATCAAGCCAGCACCAAACACAAAGGACTATTCCTTTTCATTTAAAATCAAAGATCAAAAAGGGCATGAGAGAGATTTTAAGGACGGACTTTCAGAGGGCGAACGACAGCTAATTTCTTTGGCTTTTTTCTTCTCTATCAACGAGAGTTTGCCAGACAAATCAAATACCGTTTTGATTTTTGATGATCCAATAACTAGTTTAGATTCGCCAAATTTGAAAATACTTGCTGACTTGGTTCATGAAAAAACACAGGAATTTTCGCAAGTAATTATTTTTACCCACCACCCTTTATTTTATAAGTATGTGGCTAAATGCGAAAATCCTAATCCGTGCAAGTTTGGCGTTTTAAAAAATCATGACGCTTTTGGTGGAAGTTTTATTTTCTTTGATCCTGGTTTTGATTTAACGGCAGAAGTGCAAAAGTGCAATGAGGAAATAAAACAGAACGCCCAAAGCGGAAATTTAAAACCAGAAGAAATTGCTTTGAAATATGGACAACTTTTGCGTCTTGCTGTTGAAAAATTTATCAAACACGAATTATTGATGTGGAATAAAGAAAGCAATTTTGAAAAAGAAATAATAGCAAATTTATCAAAAAGCAAAAGCAAAATTCAAAAACTAGATGACAGTGATTTGGAAGTAATGACAAATATTCATAAATACTGCAATCATTCAAATCTTTTGCATGCGGACAAAGAAAATCCGTCAGCACTTTCGGAATTAATGACACATATTGATAAATTTGTTATTATTCAAAATAAGGTAAATCAGTAAGTTTTCAAAATTCACCCATTTTGAAGTCCCGCCGTCCGTCCGCCGAAAAGTTTTGGGGGCGAAGCCCAAGCAGGCAGGCAAAAAGGAAGGGGGTTGGGGGGAAGGAATTTTTGCCCGCCTGCTTCCGTTCCCGTTCCGTTTGAGCAAAGGAAAAGCGGAAGGGGGGTTTGGGGGGAATTCCGCTTTTCCTTTGCGGAATCAAATTGAGGACAGCCCCGCCACCTGCCTGAATACTTGGAAGGCAGAACACCGCAGAAAAATACTCTTTTCATTAAAAGAAGAAAAAATCGGGCATGCGCAAAATGAAAAGAGCAAAGAGTATTTTTCTGTGGTGTGGCGAGCTTGTCGAGCAGTGGCGGGGCTGGCTTCCTTATTGGGGGTTTTGCTCAAAAAATGTTCGAACATCAATCAAAAAACACCGCACCACAAAATAAAAATAGCTATGTTATAGCTATTTTTATTTTTGTGGCCAGGAAGAGACGCAGTGATTCGAAAGCCGCAGGCAGAGAAAAGTTTGGAAAACTTTTCTACCTGCCGAGGCGGGAGAGAAAGTAGCCACAGATCCAGCCACAGGTCCGACCTGTGG
>CAYIZE010000048.1:0-6076 GCA_964367785.1 uncultured Christensenella sp. | reverse complement strand
TCAACAAACGATGCGTGTTTCCAACCACCATAAGTAGTGTTGGCTTTATCATTTTTCACTTTTAATGAGCTGTACGCTCTAAGGCTTCCATCTGCTGTTAAAGAATCGCCAAGAGATGGGATATATGGAATTGTTGGTGGTATTATTGGACTAATATTGTCCCCAGGCAAAGTTGCACTAATGCCAGGCTGAAAGCCTCCACTAGGTGTCCAACTTGCCAATGCATGACAAACCTGTATTGTTTCATTGTTATTAAAAACAAGACTTAAACAGAGAATTGCTAAAACAAAAACTGACAAAATCTTATATCTGATTTTTTTATGTTTTGTTTTTATTTTCATTCGGTTTCTCCAATTTCTTTAATTCACTCAATTGTTTTGAAATCGAAAGTAAAGAACTTTTAAGAGCTTTGCTTTTTTCTTCATCCATTGCAAATTGCTCTAAAACATCTTGTGCCAATTGAAATCTACCTGATTCTAATAACTCAAATAAATATTCTTTTTCTTGACTAGGCATAATGTCTATTGCAATTCTTGATATTGTAGCTTTTACTCTATTTTTAATAGCTTCTTTTTCTTGCTCGCTTTCTTTTGGTTTTGTGCCTGTTGGTGTGAAATAAAAGTTATTTCTTTCAAGCATATCGTAAAAGACTTTTTCTTCCATAAATGCTTTACCATTTTTTGTTTCCTGATATACAGGATTTAATTTGTATTTATTACACTTAAAGGATGGGGTGAATTTGCTTCTTATTGGAGCAAATCCAAACACATTTACGATTGCATTTCCCATATCTTTTGCGTTATTTAATTGAGCAAGCTCGCTTGGATATATCAAAGGTCTTTCCCTAACGGAAGCAGAAGAATTGATATCATTTCCTTTGCTTGTATTAAAACTTATATTTCTTTGGACTAACGAATAATTGCCACACATCTTTGAAAAGTTGTTAATTGTTTCCAAATCAGTTGTTCCAATAAATATTTGAATATTGCAGTTGGACCTTATAATGTTCGCTGATTTTTCATCATAAACTTTCGCAAGTTGAGCGTATGATTGAACAACAAGTGCTAGCCAAATTTTTCGAGAACGACCAACAGTTATCATTTGCTCGAGTTTGTGAACTCTTGGCAAATTTCCGAACTCATCAAGTAAAAAATAAACGCTTCGAGGTAGTGATAAGTCAGGATATGTGTTGGCTTTTGCAACTAAACTTTTGTATGCTTGCAATATAATCATTGAAGCAAGTGTGTGCCTAGTTTCTTTCTCATCAGGGATTTGAAGAAATAAAGCAGTTGGTTTAAGTGCAATCTCGCCGAAATCAATTTCATTTGCACTAGTTAAAGCACAAATGCTCTTGTCACTAAACATGGCTAATTTATCAAAAATTGTTGATAAATATGAACCACGAGTTTTATCGCTAGCATCTAGCACTTGCTTGGAAAGGCTGACTGATTTTGATATCGGACTTCGTTTCATAAAATATCGCATCAGGTCCTCGCAATCATTTTGAGTGTTAGTGGCTATTTTCATAATGTTGTAGAAATTAAACTTTTCTTTTGTCATTCCGAGTAATGGATTTTCGCTGTCCTCAAGCATAGCCAAGACTATTGCAAGAATAAAGTTTTTTGCACCTGATTCCCATATAGGCTCGCCTTTATTGATAACAGGACATAGAACTGAAACGATATCATGAAGATCCTCATAGACCTCATCATATATCTCTTGTCTTTTCACTTGTAAAACTGATAATAATTCATCGTGGTTGTAATAAGTTTGATTTTCGTACTTATAGCAACCATTTTCTTCATCAGTTTGGACTTTATCTTCCAAGTGAAGCATTTCTTGGTACATTTCAAATGGTCTTTCCAATGGATTCCAACGCACCGAACAATAAGGATTTCTTAAATCTATAACTTTCACATCATAGCCAATTCGTTTAAGTTCGGCAGAATGTAGAGAAAAAAGTTCGCCCTTTGGATCTGATAAAAGCATTGAGGGTTTGTTTTTTGAGTGTGAAAGTATTTGTGCAGTTGGATTGATAAAGGTTGTTGTTTTACCTGAACCTGTTGTACCAATTATGAGTGTATGGGCAGGTTTTGAAAGTGTTATGTTGAGTTTGTTATTTATTTGTTCTGCTTTGATTGGTATGCCCTCGACATTGGTCTTACAAAGGTCATCAAATTCAATTTGTGTAAAGTTCTTCGATAGTTCTTTATCGGTTTGAAAATGGGCTTGTTCTAGCCCTGAAACGATGTGCTGATCCTTTTCTGATGTTTCCATCAATTTCTTTGAGTGTTTTGCCCAATATCCTTTATACCAATTGTAAGCAATGAGGCAAACAAACACCATAAATAGAAAAAATGTGTATAGGATAGTTTTTCCATCAATAAGAAGGGCAATGTTCCATTCAAAAATGAATTTGTTTGAAACAAAACAATTCGCTGTAAAACCAACGCCATAACAAAAACCGAGTAAAATTAGCCATAATGTGATTTTCTTTACTATTTTCAAAGCTGAATAATTCCTTGTTCAATGAGAACTTTAATTCGCATTTCTTCAAGAGTTTTCATATGTTCTTGGAAATAACTCATAGCTTCTTTTTGCACCAATTCATTTAAGTACAAACTTTCTTGCAAAACATAATCCATTTTTCTTCTTTGGATGCGTTTTTTAGCAAGTCTGCTATTTGTTGCAAACTCTAACATTTTCATTTGATTCTTAATATTGATTATTGATTTGATAACTTGATTTCCAAGTCTGCGATACATATCTTGAGTGTATTTATCATACAAAACAACTTTTTTAGGATTAATTTTGCTTGCTTCACACATTCTTCTGATTGATGCATCTTTTTCATTAAGCAATGTTAAAAAAGTTCGATAAGTTGCACTCACTTTATCATCTTGCTTTATGATTGAATCAACCAAACAATTGATTTTATTTTTTACAAACATCATATTATCGCTATCATACGCAAGCCTGCCACTTGTCGGTAGTAGAATGATTATTTTTTTCATCTTATTAAGCATTGCTCCTTTTATCCTTTTTTGTGTTAATGCTTCTTTGAATTCTTTGGTTAGTTCCGATCTTTTTTTGGCTATTTGTGTACCTGTTTTCATTAAGCAATCTTCCATATCTAGTTTTGCTTTTTCTATTGAATAGAGAGTGACTTTTCCGTAAGAAAAACACTTTTGTTTTTTTGTGCTTCTATAATGAACTGGCTTCTTCTCATAAAAAGAAAAATGTATATGTCTATGATCAGTATTTGTATGAAAACCTGCACACCATTCAATGTTATTAACATCAAACTTTGCATTGCGTAAGAACTGAGGGAATTCTTTGCTCATAAGGTCAAAAGCCTTTTCAAAGCAGTCACAATTTGTTTTGCCGAATATTTCCTCGAAAGAAACTAAACCATGCCAAATATGGCTTTTTGTCTGCCTAAAACATTGTTTTAATTCTTTTATTCTTTCTTGAGAACAAAGACCATTTTTATCAAATAATCCTGTGCTTTTTTCATTGTTTCCTGAATACTCAACAAAGTCTATTTTCTTTTTGCTACCATCATTTACATAGCCGAGATAGTTATATGATTGTTCGCAAGAATAGAATTGTCTTTCTTTTAAATACCTTTTAACTAATGGATGGTTTACACCAAGCCCATCTAGGCAAGGAACTGAGTGAATAAAGAAATTAACATTGGGTGTTTTCACGAGCTTTGTAATCCTCTAAAAGAGCATCAGTTATTTCTTCAAAATGCTCAGGCAAACCATCGAATATACCTTTATTATAATTCTCAATTGATATTCCTTTGTCTTGCGCAATTCTAAACAAGACATCGTAAAGTCTTGAAATTAGTGTTTGATTTTCTTTTCCTATCACAAAGCTTTCTTTGTAATGTTCGTAGCCGACATCAACGAATCTGTCTAGGACTGATGCTATTCTTTTTAGTTCTTTGAAAATGTTTCCACTCGACCTCATTTCTTTAATATCCTGAGTTTCAGCTTCAACTGATTCAATTCCTCTAATAAGCAAGTCCACAATAAAAGCATTTTGTGTGGTGTAGAGTCTTTTAACATCATTCCAAATGTCATCCATGCGATCAAGTATTCTTGAATCATAAACTCTAACCGTTAATTTTTTCAATGTGTCTTTTTGCATATTTCCTCCAAAATTAAATTTTTGTGTTTTGGTTTTGCTCCCACTTATCTAAGCAGTGAGAGCATTTCCAAAACTATCTTCATTGCCCCTCTATATAAGGGGATTTTGTCAGCCACTTTTTAAACCAATTTTTTGAATTTTTTTTCAATTCTTTCAATATGTTTGGAAAAAGTTTGTTTTGAAATGTGTAAAAAATCAATAATAGTCGAAACGCTGAAATCCAGGTAATATCGAAGAAAAATGAGAATCATTTGCTTTTCAGTAAATTCAAAAATATGTTCTGAAAAAAACTTTATAATTTTTTTTCTTTCTTCTTGATTTTGATGTATTTTGTCAGCCATCTCTTGCAAAACATCTTCCAACAACTCCTCAAATTCTTCTCTTTCAATGATGATGCTCTCTGGATCTTGGCTCTCATCAATACGATCATCTGTCTTGGGATCGTATGGACATTCATTTTCCAAAATATCACTTCTTTGTTTGCGTTCGTATTCTTCCATTTCTAGCAAGGCAACTTTGATTTTTCTTTTGTCTTTAATAATAACTTTTTGTTTATTTATCCTATCGTAATATTCAAATTCAATAATTTCTTCCTGATCTAGTTTTTTTTCTTTTTCTAATTCTTCAACTTTGTTATTTTTCATATAATTCTCTCCTTATTTTCTTTTTGAGAGGAAAGCATATGTATGAAAGACTTAATTCTCACATTATCATCCTGCAACGATGACAATGCGTTAATGATGAGTTGCAGGTCATCAGATGTAAGTTTTTCAACACTCACTTTTTGTTCTGCAATTAAGCGAACGCCACCTCTATCAATCCCACCATGAAAGGTTTGTATGTTATAGCGATAAGATAAAGCTTGTATATGTCTAAAAGCAGTGGCTTTGCCGATTTCAACAGCATTGGCTATTTCATTTAATGAATGTATTTTGTTGTCTGATATGAAATCTATTATATCTGCTTGGATATTTCTGCTTCGCACTATAACACCTCCTTTTGTTAGATTGATACTTGCATTTTAGATAGTCCGTGTTATCAACGGGTGATAACACGAGAAAACTTTTTTAATTTTTTTGAAAAATATTTTTTGTCTATAAAGGTGGACCTTTATGAACTTTTGGATAAAGAAAAAGAACCCCGAATTCCTGCTGAGGGCGATAATATCCCTAAGACTTGGAACTCGAGGTTCTCTAAAATTAAATATTTAGTTAAATGTCCTTTTTCATCTTTTCTTTTGTATAAATTTCGATATGTAGTCATACACATCTCACTTACACATTCGGATAAACGAAAGTTTTAAACATATGTTATTGGTCTTTTATTGTTTTAGCAAATAGGCAGATTTCTCCTTTTTCATTATCATTTTACCACTTAGAGAGGCAATGAACATTTTTTTATTACAGAAGAAATTATAAGATTTTGTCTTGTTTTGTCGGTTTTTATAGAAAATAAAAGAGCCTCCAATTCCATTGATAAAAATTATCGTTTTTTGGAACTCGAAGGCTCTCTAATTTAATCTATGAATCCCATGTGAACATAGATAATTTCTTTACATCTAGGACACTTGGTTTCCATTGCTGTTTCTTTTTGTCCAGATTTTATTCTCGGTTTGGACTTTACAACCTTAGCTATGGAGTTTTCGCCATCACTTCCATCAAAAACTCCAATGCATTTCCCACAATGTGGGCATCGCATTTCCTTTTCATACATATATTTGCCTCCAAGCATTTTTGCAGGTTAGCGTTATTGCTAGTAACATTCCTTAACTGCCTGAACGAGTGGGGCTATCTCAGGACAGGAAGTGTCCAGATTTAACAATAATTCGGTAACCAATGCTTTTTTATTATAGAACATATGTTCTAATATGTCAACTACAACAAATAAAAAAGTAAGAAATTTTTCTTACTTTATATAC
>CAYIZE010000047.1:4645-6489 GCA_964367785.1 uncultured Christensenella sp. | reverse complement strand
TGTTCAGCATTAACTTCCATAACAATTCCTCAAGGTGTGACGGCTCTTTCAGGCATGCTTTTTGGAGATTGTATAGGACTTTCAACTATAACGATTCCTGCGAGTGTCACGTCTTTTGGTTTCTATGCTTTTAATGGATGTTCCAATTTATTGACAATGAATATTGAGGCAACGGCTGTTCCTACTTTAGATTTTCAATCAATCAGTTCTGCAACGACCACTATCATTGTTCCAAGGGCTAGTTTAGATGCTTATAAAGTAGAAACAAGTTGGGCAGATTATGTAAGTTTACTATTTGCCGATTATAGCGTTGTCACTTTTTATGATGTTGACGGGACAAGCGTGCTAAAAACTGAAAATGTAGATTTTGGGTTTGATGCCACTGCTCCAACAGACAAGACTTACACATGGGACACAACTTTTTCAAATATTACAACGGATACCTCAGTTACTGCACTTTCAGCAGAGGTAAATACTTACGCGATAAACTATTATGACGCAGGCGAAAGCGACTTGATTTCATTCACAGGCGATAACTCTGGACTTCCAACAACTCACACCTATGGAACAGAGACGATTTTAGTCTCTCCAACAAAAGAAGGTTTTGATTTCGGTGGGTGGTTCGCAGACTACAGCCACACTGGCTCTGCACTAACAACTCTTTCTGCAACAGATTATTCTTCAGATATTAATTTATATGCTCTTTGGACAATCGAGAACTATACAGTCACATATAGTTTAGATGGTGGAACAAATGATTTAGGGAATCCTGAAACTTACACCATTCAAACTGAAACAATAACTCTTGCTAACCCAACAAAAATAGGTTTCGTATTTACAAACTGGTTCACAACTTTTGATTTCCAAACAGGAACAGAAAAAACAACTATTACCAACGGAAGCACGGGCGACATAACTCTTTATGCTCTTTGGACAGCAAACACCTATACAATTTCTTTTGATGACAATACAACGGACACCGTCACAGGAACGATGGAAAATCAATCCTTTGTTTATGACATTGCTCAAAATTTGACAGCAAACACTTTTGCAAGAATTGGCTACACATTCAAAGGTTGGACAACAATAGAGGGTGGAACAACAGTTGAACATACTGATGCAAAAAGTGTTTCAAACTTATCCTCAACAAACGAAGCAACGATTACTTTATACGCAGTTTGGGAAATTAATAGATATACAATAAATTATAATCTTTCTGGTGGAACATACTCTTTGGGTGACGGAAAATTTGATGAAATGGAGTATGATTACAACACGACTTTTGCATTGCCAAACACTGAAGATGTCACTAAAAATGGATATGAGTTTGATCATTGGGCTGACGGTTTAGGAAATTATACAATGACTCAAAACTATACTGTCACAGAAAATTCAACTTTAATTCTTGTTTGGACATATAAAGAACTTTACATTACTTATGAATTAAATGATGGGACAAATAATGTTTCAAATCCAGACTCTTACAACCTTGGAAGTGCCACAATAACTTTTGCAGACCCTACAAAACTTAACTATACTTTTGCAGGTTGGTTCACGACATTTGACTTCACAGAAGGTTCGCAAATAACAGAAATTCAAGCCGAAACATATCTTTCGGATACAATCACTTTGTATGCAAAATGGACCACAGACGCTTTCACAATAACTTATGTTTTAAATGACGGAGCAAATGACTCTGGCAACCCTCAAACATATAATGTTGAAACTGACACCATAATTCTTGCAAGTGCAACAAAAGAGGGCTACACCTTTGAAGGGTGGTTTACAACAATAGATTATGAAATAGGAACAGAAAAAACAACAATTAATCAAGGAAGCGCTGG
>CAYIZE010000047.1:0-4545 GCA_964367785.1 uncultured Christensenella sp. | reverse complement strand
TCTTTATGCGGTTTGGGAAATAAACAAAAACACAATAACTTATGATGCAAATGATGCCACTGGTGGAAATGTGCCAAATGCTCACGATTTTGATTACAACACACTTGCAACAGTTGATTTAAACTCTGGTGAATTAACAAAAACAGGCTATCATTTTTCAAATTGGAACACTGAAAATACAGGTGAAGGAACAAGTTATATTGTTGGACAAACATTCACAATAACTGAAGACATCACTTTATTTGCAATTTTTGAAGTGAACACATACACGATTACTCTTGACGTGAATGGTGGAGATGAGTTGACAGAAAACACACTGCAAATTAACTATGCTGAGATTATTCCAAACTTGGCTGAGCCAACAAGATTAAGTCATATTTTCCTTGGTTGGTATAGTGGGGAAACAAAGATTAATCAAAATGAAGACGCCTATATGTTCACTGAAAATTTAACGTTTACTGCTCACTGGATAAGAACTTATTTGATTACTTTTGATTTTGGAAATGGCACTCCAATAGAGAGTCTAAATGAAGTTGAGGGAACAAATATCACGCTTCCAACTCCTTCTAGAACAGGTTATTCATTTGTTAATTGGTCAGATGGAATTGCAACATATAATGCGGGAGAATCTTTTTCAACTTCTGCATCTGATGTTTCGTTTGAAGCAATTTGGTCTGCAAATTCCTACACAATAACTTACAATTTATTTGACGGAACAAATGACACCTCTAATTTGGCAAGTTATACTATTGAAGATGATAATTTTGCACTTTTAGATGCGACAAAATTAGGCTATACTTTTGAAGATTGGTTTACAACTGATAATTTTGAAGAAGGCACAACTATTGAAACTATTGACACTTCAACCTTGCAAAATTATGTTCTTTATGCAAAATATACGATAATTATATATACAATAAGTTATGACTTAAATGATGGACCAGAAAATACTGAAAATAAAACAAGTTATAACGTTGAAACTTCAACTTTCGAAATTCTTGGACTTGAAGACATAACTGGATATTACTTTGCGGGTTGGTATAGCGACGAGGAACTAACAACTTTGGCAGACACAACTATTGAACAGGGTAGCACAGGAAATTTAGTGTTTTATGCAAAATATGAACTAAAAGTACCAACAATTAATTTTGTTGTAAATGGTGGAAATATAATTGACCCAATTAGTCAAGATTATGGAACATCACTCACTTTACCTATTCCAGTTAAAGAGGGTTATGATTTCTTAGGGTGGTTTGATAATGTTAATTTGCTTGGACAACCTGTAACGTTCACAACTATGCCTGAAAGCACAACATTATATGCAAACTTTGCAGTAAAAGAAGTTAAAATAAGTTTTGTTGTCAATGGTGGAGTTGTTGTTGTTGACATTGTTGGAGATTATAATTCTGTGTTAACACTCCCTACTCCCCTACGTGCTGGATACACTTTTAAAGGCTGGTATCTCGACGAAGAATTCACGACACCAGCAAACGAGTTGACTTCAATGCCAAGTGAGGACACAGTGCTTTATGCCTTGTGGGAAAAATCAGCCGACAACACAATTATGACCTATGCTTTAGTAGGATTTGCTGGATTAGTTTGTTTAATTTTCATAGTTTACTTTATTTCTAAACCAAAAAAAAACAAAGCAAAACAGAAAACTTCAACAAAAAATCCAAACAAAGCAAAAAATCTAAACGAGAAAATAGATCCAAACGAGGAAAAAAATCCAGATCAAACAGATGATCCAAATAAATAAATATAATAAAAAAATTCATCTATAAAATAATCAATAAAAGGTGAATACAATTTTATAAAACTGATTAATTTTTATAAAAAACTTAATTAACCAAGTGAAAGTCACCAGCATTTGCTGGTGATTTTTATTGCTAATTCCAATAATTAAGACAAAAATATTATTTTTAATTTTAATGGAGAAAATAAATAAAATAAAAAATGCAAATATATTGTTGACATATGCCCAAAACTAATGTATTATTGACATATGTCATAAATATATAATAAAGGAGGATAATGTTATGCCAAGAAGAGATGGAACTGGACCTAATGGAGCAGGATCAAAAACTGGAAGAGGTTTGGGAAGTTGTGATGACGATGTCATAAACGATAACTCAACAAATAATTCTTCAAATGATAAAATTTTATTAGAAGAAAAAAGAACTCTTGAAGAAAAATTAAAAAAAGTTAATGAAAAACTAAAAGTAGTTAATAACTAAGGAGAAAAAAGAATGCCAAGACCAATGAAATGGAGGAATGTGTGTTCACTTCCTAAAAATAATCAATTTGGCCCGTTGTCAAACAATATAGATGAAAACTGTTTCATTACAATGACTGTTGAAGAATTTGAAACAATTCGTCTTATTGATCTGGAGGATTTTAAGCAAGAGGATTGTGCTGAGCAAATGAATGTCGCAAGGACATCAGTGCAAAGCATCTATAGTTCTGCTCGCAAAAAACTTGCAGATAGCCTAGTCAATGGAAAAAAGTTGATTATTGAGGGTGGCAAATACATTCTTTGTAATAGAGGAAATAATTTTAGAAATAGAGAAATGTGCCATAAATGCAAGCGTGAAGACAATCTTTAAGATGAAAAATTTTATAAATTAAACAAAAATCACCAGTAACCACTGGTGATTTTTTTGTCGTCTTTATTCTCATTATAAATTAATTAAAATTTGGAATATCTGTTTAAAACTCAACAATTTTGTTATTTTTTGTGATATAATATAAAGCATAAATTAATAAAAACTTGTTAGATTATGAAAAGAAGAATTTCAAACAATAGTTTTTTAAAAGGAAAATAGTAAATATTAAGCCTAGGTAAGTAAAAATGATACAGATTGCAATTACAAATGGAAGCGTCGAATTTGATGGCACACCTTTATTAACGGAGATTAATTTTAGTTTAAATGAAAAAGATAAAATCGCTCTTGTCGGGCGAAATGGTTGTGGGAAAACAACTCTTTTGAAAGTGTTAACAAATCAAATTGAAATGGTGAAAGGGACAGGAGAATCAAACTTAAAATATATTAAGACTGGAAATCCTGTCATTGGGCATTTAGAGCAGGCTGCTTTTGATGATGAAAAGACTTCTCTTATTGATGAGATAAGAAAACCATACTATGAAGTAATTAATGTTGAAAATAGCATGAATAACGCACTTTTGGCAATGGAAAAAGATTGTTCTAACGAAAATATAAATAAATATTCAAATTTGATGGAAAGATTTGAAAGGCTTGGCGGATACACTTATGAAAAAGAATATCTAACGGGAATTCATAAATTTGGATTTACAAATGATGACTTGAAAAAGAAATTGACTCAGTTTTCAGGCGGTGAAAGAACAAAAATTGCTCTATTAAAACTTTTACTTTCTAAGCCAGATGTTTTGCTTTTAGACGAGCCGACAAATCACCTTGATATTGATGCAATTATGTGGCTTGAAAACTATTTAAAAAATTATAAAAACACTTGTGTTATTGTTTCTCACGACAGAATGTTTTTGGATAGAGCGGTTAATGTTGTCTATGAAATTGAATTTGGCGAAATGACAAGGTATAAAGGAAATTACACAGATTTTGTCAGGCAGAAAAAAGAAAATTATGAAAAAGCACTCAAAGATTCTGAAGCGAAGAAAAAGGAAATTGCCAGGCTTCAAAAACTTGTTGATAGATTTCGTTACAAAGCAACCAAAGCCTCAATGGCTCAATCAAAATTAAAGCAAATTGCAAGAATGGGTTCACCAGATGAAGTAAATAGGTATGATATGAGAACTTTCCACACTCTCTTTCAGCCACAAGAACAGTCCGCTTTGAGAACGATTATGCTTAATAAGTTACAATTTGGATATAACAAAAAACCGATTGGAGAGATAACTTTAAATGTATTCAAAAATGATAAGATTGGAATAATTGGCTCGAATGGTTCTGGAAAATCAACTCTTATTCACACCATAATGGATATGATGCCAAAAATAAGCGGAAGTGTGACTTTTGGAGTGAATTCAAAAGTTGGGTATTTTGACCAAACTCTAACTCAATCCGTATCAGAAAAAACTTTGGTCGACGATTTTATAGAAATATATCCAAATTTATCAATAACGCAAGCAAGGTCTTCTCTTGGTTCATTTCAATTTTGTGGGGAAGATGCTCTCAAAAGAATTTGCGACTTATCTGGTGGCGAAAAAGTGAGATTTGCCCTTTGCAAACTTCTTAAGATAAGACCAAATATTTTGATTTTAGACGAACCCACAAATCATATGGATATTGTTGGAAAAGAAACTCTTGAAAATATGTTGATTGACTATCGAGGAACGATTTTAGTCGTTTCACATGATAGATATTTGATTAATAAAGTTTGTAACAAACTCATTGTTTTTTCAGATAACGGTGCAAAATTCTACGATTGTAATTATGCCGAATATGAAAAGCAGATTATAACTTAAAAAAATATATAGAAATATAGATTAAAAAATAAATTGTGGTTGAAATATACCACTTTTTATATTTATATGCTACAATAAAA
>CAYIZE010000046.1:0-6553 GCA_964367785.1 uncultured Christensenella sp. | reverse complement strand
AAATTATTATTTGAGAGTTTATCTGAAATTAGATTTAATTTTATAAATTTTTTATTTTGCGTAGAATATGATGATCCAAAAAAAATTTTTTAGATAAGTATTTTAAAAATTTTGATTATTTTGTTAATTATATTTCAAAGTACAATATGTATTTAAAAAATCCTATATATGATATATTAGTTAATATATATGCTGAATTAAGTGAATTAAATAAAGATCTTAAAAAAACAAATTTTGATTTAAAAGAAAATTTGAACGAATTAGAAAAGCAATTCAAAAGTATAACCATCAAAATGAAAAAATTTTTTGATGATGCAATTAAAATCTTTTAAAAATTAAAAGATATTTTATTTTATATTATTATAATATACATGTAACGTTACATATTCCAATGTAAAAATAAGCTATAATGAAATATCTTCTATCCTATGTAGTTTGTTTTTGGGTTGAATTTGATGACTGCCCTGTTATTTCGCTGAATTCATGAATTCCTTCAAGGACAAATGGTTTTTGTGATGGGTCAAGATAGTTCAAAAGTGCAAGTAGTTCGCCGACGTGCGTCATTTCTTCATTTCTAATGTCAATCCACGTTCGTCTTGCCACTTCATCTGATGTGGAATGAATGTGATCGTCATATTCTATGATTGCCTGAATTTCGCCAATTAAATCTTTGCGGGCTTTTTGCAAAGTTTGGAAATCAGTTGATGGAAGCCTGTTTGGTCTTTCCTCTTGAAATTTACTTTGATTATTCATTTGATTGTTAAATGATGAAAACATATTTTCCTCCTCGACATAGTTTATATCTTATATTCTAATTAGTAAAAAATTGTTAATTTTTACTTTATCTCAAAGTTTTCTTTTCATAAAATTGATTTTGTGCTAATATTTGTGGATTAAAGGCTGTTTTTGACATAACTGAAGAGTCTTAAAAGTATTATAATAATAGAGTCAAAATTATTTTTTATAACATTATTTTTATTGATTTTTCAAACTTATAAGAAAATTTAAGGGGTTATATATGAAATTTTACCATCACAATTCCATTGGCGAAACATTAGACCAATTAAAAACAAGTGCAGAGGGTCTTTCCAGCGAAGAGGCAATAATTCGCCTTGCAAAACATGGTGAAAACACTCTTAAAAGTGCAAAAAAACAAAATTATTTTTTAAAATATATGGCACAATTTAAAGATGTTATGGTCATCATTCTTATTTTTGCGGCAATCATCTCGCTTGTCTTTGCAATCGTTGAGCAAAGAAACACTGAACTCATTGACGCGGGAATAATTTTTGGAATTGTTATAGTGAATGCAACTCTTGGTTTCACGCAAGAACTCAAAGCAGAAAATGCTCTTGAAAGTCTGAAGAAAATGGCGAAGCCCTTCACGAATGTGTTGCGTGATGGTGAGGAAAAAAAGATTAGGACAGACGACGTTGTTGTGGGAGACATTGTGCTTCTTGAAGCGGGCGACGTTGTGCCTGCTGACCTTCTACTTCTCGATACTGCAAGTCTGAAATGCGATGAGTCTTCTTTAACTGGTGAAAGTTCAGCTGTTGAAAAGACTGCGGGGGTTGTCCTCTCTGAAAAAACTCCTCTGGGGGACAGAAAAAATATGTGTTTTTCTTCGACTGTTATTGTTTATGGCAGAGGAACGGGAGTTGTTGTTGCAACTGGGCAAAATGCGGAAATTGGAAAGATTGCATCTTTGCTGATAAATGAAAATAAGGAAGTTACTCCACTGCAAAAAAGTTTGGCGAAACTGGGTGAGATAATAACTTTTATAGTCCTTGCCATTGCCATTGTCATTTTCCTTGTTGATGTTATTTTTGCTCATCAAGGATATGTGGATTCTTTTATGACTGCTGTGGCAATCGCTGTGGCTGCCATTCCCGAAAGTTTGCCTGCCATTGTCACCATTATCCTCTCCATTGGAGTGACAAAACTTGCGAAGAAAAATGCTATTATCAAAAAACTGCATGCTGTGGAAACTTTGGGTTGTTGTCAAGTTATTTGTTCCGACAAAACGGGAACAATCACACAAAACAAAATGACTGTGAGAGAAGTGTTTGTGGGTGAAAATTTTAAAAATGTTATTGATTTGCAAAATGCATTTCACTTGCAACTCTTAACTTGCATGACTCTTTGCAACGATGCAAAAAAGCAAAAAGGTGGATATTTTGGCGACCCAACTGAAACTGCACTTATTCAATTTACTGAGACTTTTGAGATGAACAAGCGTGGGCTTGACATAAAATTTAGACGGGTGGGTGAAATTCCATTTGATTCAAACAGAAAATTAATGACAACCGTAAATATTTGCGGAAATAATTATGTTCAATGGACAAAGGGTGCTGTGGACGAACTTTTGGACAGATGTACGCACATATATGACAACGGAAATGTTAGAAAATTAAACATTAACGACATTGAAGTTATTAAGAAAAAAAATAATCAAATGTGCAACTTAGCACTGCGTGTTCTTGCGTATGCAACAAGGACTCTCGGCGAAGTGGAAAATGTGGAAGAATCCAACAAGAAAAAATATGAGAAAACTATCGAGGAAAAAAATCTTACATTCCTAGGGCTTAGCGGAATGATGGACCCTCCAAGAGAAGAGGTGTATGCTGCCCTTGAAGAATGTCGTTCTGCGGGACTGAGAGCAGTGATGATTACAGGTGACCATAAAGACACTGCTTACGCAATAGCAAAAGAACTTGGTATGGTGAAAAACGAGAAAGAGGTTGTGAACGGAAGTTTTCTGGATAAATTTACTGACAGGCAACTAATTAAAGAGATTAACAATTACAACGTTTTCACCAGAGTTAGCCCCGAGCATAAAGTGAGAATTGTGAAAGCACTGCAAGCAAACGGAAAGATTGTTGCTATGACTGGTGACGGCGTGAACGATGCTCCAAGCATTAAAACAGCGAACATCGGCATAGGTATGGGGATTGTGGGGACTGATGTCACAAAAGAAGTGGCAGATATGATTTTGGCAGACGATAACTTCGCAACGATTGTGGTCGCTGTTAAAGAGGGCAGGCGAATTTTTGCAAACATTCAAAAAACAATTCAGTTTCTGTTAGGGTGTAATATTGCTGAAGTTCTAACTGTCTTTGCACTCACACTTATGTTTCCAACTCATCAATTTTTAACTGCTGTGCAACTTCTATTTATCAACCTTGTCACCGACACTTTGCCGTCTATTGCTCTAGGGCTTGAAGTCTCGGAAAATGACTCTATGAAAAAACCTCCACGAAATCCTAAAGAAAACATCATCGGTGGGCGTGTTGGGGTGAATATTGTCTATCAGGGCATTTCACAAACATTAATCATAATCGGCGTGTATTTGGTGGGAAATTATGTGTTTAATTCAAACATTGTAGCAACCGCAATGGCATTTTTAACAATCAACTTCATTCAGTTGTTTCATATGTATAATGTGCGGACAACAAAAAGCGTTTTTGCTGAGAACCCTTTTAGAAATATGCTGTTAAACCTTGCATTTACTGTTGAATTTGGATTTTTACTCGCTGTTTCATTAATTCCAGGAGTTGCAAATATATTTGGAATTTGCCACTTGTCATTCTTGCAATGGTTGACTGTTTTAGGTGGATCAATGCTCATTATTCCAGTGTGCGAGGGTGCTAAATTTTTGCAAAGAAAAAAAGATAGAAATAAAATAAAACTATAATGAACTTTAAAAGAACTAATTAAAAAAACGACTTAAAACAAGTCGTTTTTTTTAAATTTTAATCTCAAAATTTTCTTTTTCTTTTTCTTTTAATTTTTTCGGTGACGCTAGGGTTAATCTTATTTGTTCTTTTGAAACAATATCAAAATTATCACTTGATTTTATGCCAAAAAGTTCCTGCATAATAACTGAAGTGAGTTCAAAGAAGAATAGAAGTTGCCCGATGGTTTCGTCTGTTTTGTCAAAAATTTCAAGAGAATAGTTTGGGATTTGATTTTTTTGAAGGTTTTGTTTTGTGGCAAAATAAACTATATTTTCAAGTTCTTGAAAAGTCTTTGGAAGAACAATGCTGTCATTCAATTTTGGAATTTTTATATTTGTTTTTTTCTTTGAAGTGTTTAAAAACATAAAAATATTTTCGCTGTATTCAAAATTAAAATCTTGAAGTAAATTTTCAAAATGCTTTACAAAATTATGTAAAGATTTATCTTTTGAAATCAAGACAACTTTTCTTTTCTTTAGTTTATAAAAATTGTAATTGATGAGAGCAGTCGCAAACGAAAGTGACTTTTTTGCATCTTCCTGTTTAAAATCTTCTAAAATCTGCTTAGCGCCTCTTAAAACTTTTTCAAGGTCTAAACCCAGCACTGCCATAGGGAAAAGTCCCACAGGCGAAAGCGAACAATATTTTTCATTAATGTCTTTTGGAAATTTTAGTGTATTAATTTTGTTTTCCGTAGAATATTTCCAAACAGCATTATTTTCTTGCGTGGTGACAACAATGTTTACAAAGAATTCACTTTTCATCACTTCTTTTAGTTTTGAAACTGTTAGTGAAAAAAGCGAAAGCGTGGCAATGTCAGATTCGTCTATCAACACAAAATTAAAAAATGTTTTTGTTAAGTCACTTTCTTCTAAAATCAACTTTAATTTATCAACATTATTGCTAGAAACAGTGTCAAATTTTATCTGTCCAGTTTTGTCATCAACATCATTTTTCACATCTTTTTTAAACGAAAAAACAGATTTAGTTCCGCTTATAATATTTTCATCTCCCACTAAAACAAATTGAGAATATAACCTTGAAATTTTTGCACCAAAAAGTTGAATTTCACTCACTTCAATTTTGTCTTTAAAAGGTAAATCTGTGAAGTTTGCACTCTTGTGAATTTTATTTATAATATTTTTTTTGCACAATTTTTCCATTTTTGTGGATAAAAGTATTTTTTCTTTTAACCCATTTGCAAAGTTTTTCTCATAAATGCAATTTGCAAAGTTTAGTATTAATGATTTCATCTTTTGCTCCTTAAAGATATAATAGCACAAATATAAACGCTTTTAAAGACCTTTTAAAAATCAATTTTTCTGTTTTATCAAAAACACAAACAAAGTTTAATTTCATAATGCCCAAATTCATTTTGATTTTTTTTGCATAAACTCTATAATATTTACAAATTATCTTTATAAGAGGTGAAAAAAATGATTGTTTTAATAATATTTCTTATTCTTTGCTTTCTCACAGTTTCATTGTTTTTATTTACTCGCATAAAAAAAGGTGGGGTTGAGGGAGTTGCAACAAAGGCGCTTGCTTCACTTAGTTTCATTTTATTGGCTGTTTTTTTAACGGCAACAAAGACAGGGCTTAACTTGTTCAATAGTTATGCTGTATCGTGCATAATAGCGGGACTGGCTTGCGGACTGATTGGCGACATTCTGCTTGATCTTAAAGTCATCTATCCTTTTCATCAAGATAAATATTTAAAATATGGTATGACTTCTTTTGGATTAGGGCATCTTTTCTACATTTCATCGCTTATTTTATTTGCACAAAACAAAATCAATCTTTTCGCAGACCACTGGTTGTCTTTAATCATAATTGTTGCAATTACTCTTATTCTAACCGTGATAATATATTTTTCTTCAAAAAAGATTTTAAAGTTTAAATTTGAAGGATTTGCGAAGATTGTTAATGTCTACACTTTCATTTTACTTCTCGCCACTGCCCTTTCAATATATTTGAGTTTTATTTTAACAGGACTTCCAATGTATGTTCTAGCAGTTGGATTTGTTTTATTTTTAATGTCCGATCTCATTCTCTCAATGCAATATTTCGGTGGAAAACAAGAGGATAAATCTTTGATATTTTTCAATCATCTTTTGTATTATCTTGCACAAATTGTCATCGCTATGTTTATATATTTAATATAAAAGGAAAAAAAATGAAAATAATATTTGTTATTCACGGGGAAGAAAATGTCTTGAACGGCACACTGACCTTAAAAGGGAAAGTGCAATCATTGTTTGCAAGACAATTTTTAAAAGAAGAAAAAATTGATGAAATTTTTGTTTCTCCTCAAACTTGTGCGTTACAGACTGCAAACATTATAAACAAAAAAAAGAAAGCCTCTCTCAATATTTTTAAGGAGTTTGATGAGCGTGGAGTTTTAAAACTTAATCAAATAGCCAGCCTCCAAGAAGAATTTACAAAAAACTATTTTAACTATAATTTTGAAAGCGAAGATTATGAAACTTGTAAAAAATATATTGACAGGGTTTTTTTAGGACTTAAAAGAATTTTAGAAAAAGATTTGAATTGTGTTTTAATTGTGGGACATAGTTCTTCACTATATGCAATCAACACTTTCATAAACGGCATTCCAAAAGATGGACAGATTAAACTTATCAAATGCAAAGACGGCACGGTCGTAAAATTCTATATTTAATAACAAAATTTCTATTGCAAAATTACAAACAATTTTATATAATGCAAAGGTGAATTAAAAAGATTTTGTTTTAATTTTAAACAAAAATAATTTTGATTTTTATAAAATAATATTTTTTAAGTTACTATTTAAATAC
>CAYIZE010000045.1:0-6568 GCA_964367785.1 uncultured Christensenella sp. | reverse complement strand
ACACTCACAAATTCCACTTTAAATGCTCCCGCAATCACTTCTGTTCCTGCTTTCACAGTTTTCAGAATGACATTATTTTTCTTTGCTTCTCTCAGTTTTTCCTCGATTATTCCAAGGGACACATTGCTGGCATAAATTGGAGTCTTGACGTGGTCGAGGAAATATGGAATGCCACCAATGTGATCGAGGTGTCCATGAGTGATGAAGAGTCCTCTAATTTTTGATTTGTTTTTTTCAAGGTAGGTCAGGTCTTGCACAACTGTGTCAACACCCGGGGTCGCCTCGTCTGGAAATGCCTGTCCTGCGTCGATGACAATCATATCATTGCCATATTCAAGAACGGTCATATTTTTGCCGATTTCGCCAATTCCCCCTAGAAAACTTACTTTTAAATTTTGCATATTATTTTTTATCTCCTTAAGATATTTTTTATTTTTTTAAGTATTTTTTAAAAAAACTTATTAATTTAAGATGCATTTATGCACATTTACAAATAAAACGCAGGGCATTTTAAATTAATAAATCTATTTATATCAATTTTGTATATTTTTTAGTTTTTAAATTCAATTTCAAAGAGATTTTTTATTATATCTCCATTCGTCTTTGCTTTAAAATATAGTTTTTTTAAACGAAAGAATAAAACAATATTGTCAAAAATATTACTAAAAAATTTTCTCTTTCCATCTCTTTTTATGGCTCTTGTGGTTGACTTTAAAAAGTTACTTCTAACAAAATAGACTTTATCTCCTTTGGTGTAGTAATCACAACATTGAATTCCTTCAATAAAAACATTATCCAAAAGTTTCAGTTCGTCTTTCACTAAAACTTTAAACTCTTTTTTACTTATGTCAGAAATGTTTAATCCTTTATCTTTTAATCTCTTTTCAATGAGGTCAAATTCAAAAACATTTTCAAGTTTTGCAGATAAAGTTGATTTGCCTGAACCAATATAACCTGTTATCCAAACTCTCATCTAATTTCCTCCAAACAGATTAATAAAAAGTTTAAATTCATTTCTCACAAAAGATTTTTAATTTTTCTCAGTTTATCCTGTTCTTCAAAGTGTTTTGGAGAAACAAATAAGTCTGGATAGACATAAAATCGCATTCCCTGCGAAGTGAAGTAAGACACCATTTGGAACACCGCAAAGGAAAAGGCGGTTAGTGGCAATGTGATGATGAGAGAAATGGAGGCTGTGAATACACAGCAGAATAAGTTTATCACCACGGTTAGAATGCAAAGAAGAAAAATGTTGGAATAGATGCTAAAGAAATTTCTGAAAACTGCTTTGAAATTCCGATTTAAAGCCTTAAAAGGATTAACTCCAAGAACTGATAACGCTGGCATCCAGCAAGAAAATAATGTTTGTTTGAAAGCAACAAAGCCCAGGAGCAAAGTGAGAACACAAAGTGCGAGAAGAATGTTTCCAAACACACCAGTGATTGCAAGTGACACCGAGAGCACCAAAAGCCCTATACTCGCCAAATTGAACACCAACATAACAACAAATCTCACCAGTGAAAACACTGCACTTCTGCCTAAATTGATTATCATTCTGCCTGAAAAAGAGTATCTCACCTGACTTGTCATATAGCCATATAAAATGTCTCCCATCGCAAGTTGGCAAAGGTTGAGCAAATATGGAAAAACAAAAATAAGCCAGACGATGAGGAAAATGAAATTAAATTTGAACTGAATGTTTGTGATTATGATTGTCCATGCCTTATTCATAAGTTCACTTGCTGTGTAAGCCATGGTTGTTGGATTGCTTGAAAAAAAATTGTTGATGAGGTCTAGGGTATCTTGAAATATGTTTGCTTGCGTCAATTTTTGCACAATAGGTTCAGCGAGCAAATAACAAACTCCAATGGTTAATGCAAAACATATTAGATAGTAGACAAGGACTTTCCAAACTGTCGAAAAGTTGGTCAGTAGAAGCCTAATCGAATTTCTAAAAATCATTGTATATTCCTCAAAATAAAGTCGTCAAAAGACGAATTGTAAACTAAAAATATTCCGCTAGTAATGAAAGTCAGCAACACAAAATTCAATCTATGCAAATAGATTACATCAAATCAAAACATTTTGCAACTGTTTTTTTTAGAATATTGAATTTCTCACTATATTCAGAAAATATAAAGCGAAAAAAAAGCACCAAATTTTTATGGTGCTTTTTTATTTTAAATTAAATTATTCTATTAATCTTTCTTATCTAGGTCTTCAAGGCTTTCATTTTCATCATCAAGTGAATCTTGCAAACTCTCTTTAATTTCCTCATAAGTTTCCTGTATATTTTTGTTTTCCTTTCCTTTAAGCACTCCAAAATAAACAAGCACAGAGAGCAAAATTGCCATTCCCTCCACCATAATATTGATGATAAAGTCAACACCAAGCGACAGGAAAACGGTCTCCAAAATTCCCAAAATAAAGCAAACTAGAACAAGCCAAAAAGAAAGCGATTTTTTGTTATCATTCATTTGTTTTTCGCTCCTTTTAAGATAGCACACCGAATTTCTTTAATTTCCTCTTTAATGTCCTCAACGCAGTCCAGATGAGAATTGAGTTTTGCGATAGTTTCCTGATATTTTTTCTCCCTCTTTGCACTATCTTTTAGTTGAAAAACTAATAGTGCCACAAAAAGAACTGCCCAGATGCCATTTGAAAGAGCCAGTTTAAATATTTCATCCCACATAATTTTTTCACTTGCTGTTTAGAATTTTTTTAAAGCCATTTTTTAAGTCCTGTTCCCTTACTTTTATTTCACAAACTCTCTCTTTTTTTCTCGCTTTTACCTTAATTTTCCTCACTGAAAATCATCTCCAAATTTGAAAGATTGAGTTCATTATCTAACGATGAGATAGAGATTGAGAACTCCTTTCCTGCAAGAGAACCCACAAGCCTCGACATTTTTTCACTTTTCACAAGCGAAAAACTCTTACTCCTCAGATCGCTTTCAATTTTTATGTTGCAACTGCATGAGCATTTGAGCCTGACCTCTTTCAAGATTTTGTTTGTGGAAAAACTGCTTAATGTAATCTTTCCGCTTTCCCATTTTTTAGGAAGCACTGTTTCGTGCAAAACTCCCGTGCTGTCTAGTTGCCACAAAAATGAACTACCATTTTGCAGAACAACCATCTTGTTAACAAACAAGTCATTCACTGCTAGCATACAGCAAATGTCGACACCACGAGTGATGTTGTATTCCTTTCTTTCAGTGTCAAATTCCACAAGGCAATTATTTTTATACGTCCCGCTTTCACAGCCAATCGTTGTGTCATCGTCAAAATCTAACTTACAGGCAACAAACAATTTTCCATTATAAAAACAGGTGTTTGCGTTGTCTTGTGAGAAATCGGACAGCATATTTGAAAATTTCAAATCCACTTTTTCCACATTTGAACCGTCAAACTTATAGAGTCCGTCCTCTTGCAAAAAATAGATTTTATCCTCGCAGACGCAAGCGGTTGAACAATATATTTTTCTACTGCTGGAATAAACATTGCTCGCATAATAGACAGAATCGGAAGAATATGAGGTTATTTTTGAGATTCCATAGTCTCTGAAAACAAAGACATAGTCACCAAAAGAAATCAGATTTTTCAGTTGTCCCTTATAGTCATTCATCTCAATCGTTCCTGCACCCTCACCCTCGTTTGAAGTTGTCCATTGCATTGGGTCAGTTTTTGAACTGAACCTCACCAAATTATCATTCTCACTATCTATGACAAACAATCTCTTTTTATGAAGACAAATGGACACAAATTTAGGTGCAGTTGTAACTGCATAGGGCTCATTGTCGCAATACCAAACCAAAAAATTATCGTTTGGCGAAGAAAAGCCAATGACATCGTCGCCCGACACAATAAAATTTATCGCAACAGGTTCGGAATTTAGAGAGATGTTGATTTTGTGAAACAACTCATCAGCAAAGAATATGTTTGTGAAATAAAGTTTTTTATCACTCCCAAACCCCACCAAAACATAATCATATCTATTATTTAAGGCACTGAAATATTTGTAATGCCAGATTTTAGAGAAAGTGATGTCTGAAAGTTCTCTCATAGTCACTTCATAGTTCAAGTCTTGAGAAATCGGCAATTTGAGATGAGAAAGTCCATTTGAGCAAACAAGAGTTCCCAAATTTGTCTTTGCATTAAAGCAAGTCTTTGGCTCAGAGAGTTCAAGGTCATATTCATTATTATCCGTATTTTGCATCGAACTAAAATTGTCGATGAAAAGTCTTTTTTTGGTGTAACTTTTTTTCATTTTTTTAGCCTAACCACCTTCTAACTCTCATCACTCGCTCCCGCACAACCCCGCTCATACAATCATTAATTGCCTTTTCAAATTTTTCTTTCCACATCTCACTGTCGTCATAGAGCGAAGACATTTCGCAGTAGACATAAGCAATTCCATAGGAATACACCAAGTCGTTTAGCACTCCGTCAAACACGCCGACTTCGTCTTCAACGCTAAAATCCGCTGGGATATATGAATATTTCATCGTAGCAGGTCCTTTATAATTTGCTTTTAATTTTCCGTCGTTAGTTTGGCTTGCAAACACAAAACCGCTGTAACCTGTGATTGTTTGAATGGAGTGAAATTTTTCTGCAAGATTACTTAGCAAAAATTCGCCTTTGCAATCAAAAACAATCTCCTCCTCTTTTGTCACAGGAATTCTCTCAGTTGCGATGCTTTTGATGAGAGAATTAAACGCACGAAGCATTTTCCCCCATTCTTTCTCAGTTTCTTCATTTGGCGTCTCCTGAGAGACTTCATCAAAGTAAGGAGCAAATTCAGTGTCCAAGTTCAAATAAAAACTTGCATTTTTTAATAATTCTAAAACAGTCATTTTTTCTCCTTTTTTTTAAAACCATTTTGTCGTGTTAATATTTTTAAAATCGATATCAAGAGACTTCTTGTCTGCATATGAAAGCAGGCTGGAAAGAAAGGCCTTATTTTTGTTTTCAAGGTCATTTTTTTCTTTCATTTCCAGTTTTTCATTTGTTTCTTCCATATTCACAAGTAGCGTCCTTGCGTTACGAATGTTTGTTTTGTGAGCCTTCAAAAGAGCCAAATTGTCCAGTGTTTTTCGCACCACAAATGATAGTTCTTTTTTGTGCCACACTTCAAAATTTTGTGAACAAGAATTGAAAAAAACTTTATAATCTCTGTCAATTCTTTTAATTCTTTTTGAAATTTTAAGCACATCATTTTTAATTTCTATCCTATAAATTTTCATTTTGACTCCCTTTTATTTCTCACAAAAAACTTTTAGTTAAACCGACTTAATGTTAGAGATTTTTCCTTGTGCTCCGGGTCTGTCGCAGATGAGTTCAGCATATTTCACAAGTGTTGCAGAGTATGTTGGAGTGGTGGAACTTGGCACTAAAATGTTTCCATTTTCGCCTTCTAACCATTCCCAATCACAAAGTTGATGAATGTTGAAGTCTTTTGAGTTCAAAAGATACATTTCGCCGTCATCAATAAATCTCTCATACACCACAGGAATTCCTGAATATGTCATAGCCTTATATCCGCCAGCAAGAGTTGTGATGTCAATGTTTCTGCGGTTTGTGCTAAGATATGCTTGATATGCCGTTCTCACATCACCTGCCACAGCAATGAAGTCTGGCTGTGCGCCTGTCTCTTCCTCAATGCTATTCAGTGCTTTTTGAATCATAGCGTCTGTGATATCTGTGTCACTTCCGCCGTTTGCATTAATATATGGATAGAGCCAAGCATAATCAGTTCTGTCCACACCATAGAGCAATTTGTTTGCTTCAGTCTTGTCAAACAATCTCTTTATGCCTGTGATTTCATTGTCTTTTGAAGAACTTGCATAGACTTTGTAGGTTGAAGCAAAAGCAATTTCTGTGTCAAAAGTCACTTTTTTAGCACTTCTATCAACATAAGTTATTGTTGCACCAACGCTAACAGGAGTTTCGCCATTATAAACGTCCACTTTCATTCCCTCAACCATACTCTTCACGCTGTCAAAAGTCACAACGGTTTCAGTGACGGTTGCAGTGGCAAGAAGTCCAGTGCCGTCGCCATAGATCATACGACCCAAGTTGAAAGCACTTGATTTGATGAGACTTTCCATTTCATCATTAAGGAGGTTTACAAACGCACCAGTGTTTGATGCACTTGCCCGAATTGCCTTGTCGGAAAGAGATATTTTTCCATAAAGATTTTTAAGACTTGTCTTAAATTGCAAAAAACTATGTCCGCCTGCAGTTGGGAGAGTTCCCGTTTCACTTAAAGCGGCAATTCCGCCGTTTAACCCATAAGGTGCAAGTTTGATTATTTCTTTGCCGAAGACATCTTTACTTGTCTGTTTTATTTTTGACAAAAATGCATTTGCATTAATGTTTAATTGTTCACTCAAAACGTTAAGATAAACACTCTTAAGAGCGTTTTGAGCAGTTGTTAAAGTAATCATTTTATTTCCTCTTTTTTTTTATTTATTTTTCTAAATTGTTTTTTTTAAAACAAAAAAGTTTTCTGGAAAGGTTAATTAAAATTTATTAATTTTTTCCAAAAAAGTTATTTTTTGTTAAACATA
>CAYIZE010000044.1:0-6595 GCA_964367785.1 uncultured Christensenella sp. | reverse complement strand
TGTCGTTTGAGTAATTTTAAAAAAAACAAAAAAGTGGGTTAAAAATCCATTTTTTTATGCCAAAACCCATATATTTAAAGTAAAATAGCAAAAAAAAGAAAAATGTTAAAATAAAAAAAAGAAAAAGCGAAGAAACGCAGTATATATAGATTAGTTGATTATTTTAGGGAGTTAATAATACTTTTGACAAAATTTGGATTTCCAGCAGAGTTCATCGAGGAAGTAAAAAGAAGAAATGATATCATCTCTGTGATATCAAAATCATTGTCACTTGAAAAGAAAGGCAGAACCCATTGGGCGTGCTGTCCTTTTCATTTTGAGAAAACACCCAGTTTTGGTGTGAATGAAAACGAGCAGTTTTACCATTGCTTTGGCTGTGGGGAAAGCGGAGATGTCATCAAGTTTGTTGAAAAATATGAAAATATGACATTTTACGAAGCGGTGAAATATTTGGCTCAAAACGCAGGAATGACTTTGCCAGAGATTAATGTGACAAACGAGGACCTTGAAAACCTGAAACAAAAGGAAAAAGTTCTTAAAGCCCTTAATTTTGCCAGAGAATATTATATTTATATGTTGTCTTTATCTCACAATTCACCAGCCAGAGCTTACATTGAAAAACGAGGACTAACAGATGAGGTTGTGAAATATTTTGGAATTGGACACAGCCCCGATTGGCAAGGACTTATAGAAAATCTTAAGAGCAAAGACGTTTCTCTTGAAACTATGAAATTGGCGGGACTCATTGAATATAACGAGCAAAATCACCCTTATGATGTTTTTGCCACAAGACTTATGTTCCCGATTTTAAATTCTTTTGGAGATTGCATAGGTTTCACAGCAAGGACATTAGACGATAGTTCCAAATTTGCGAAATATCGCAACTCAACTCAGACCATAGTTTTTGACAAAAGCAAGACAATCTACAACATTCACACGATTAAAAATTTAAGAAAAGAGCAAAATATTGATTACATAATCATTTGTGAGGGAACAATAGATGTTATTGCAATGTATAAAGCGGGCTTCAAAAACACCGTTGCTTGCTTAGGCACCGCGCTCACTCATCATCATGCCAGCGAACTCAAACGCTACACAAACAAAATTATTTTGTGTCTCGATGGTGACAACGCAGGGCAAAGTGCAACCTATAAAGCGATTGATGTCCTTTCGGAAACTGGGCTGGAAGTTCGTGTTGTGAAATTGAAGGACAATCTTGACCCCGACGAATTTTTGAAAACATATGGCGCAGATAACCTGAAAGAGGCTTTGTCTCTTGCCAAAGATAGCATTGAATATAAACTTGACACATTAGCGATTAAAAATGATTTGAAAGACAACTATCAAAAAAATAATTTCATCACTCAAGCACTTGAAGTTTTAAACAAACTTGAAAGCAACTCCGAAAAGGAAATATATCTCAAAATTGTGGCGAACAAGACGGACATATCAATAGATATTTTGAGGCGGGATATGTTAAAAGTAAATTCATCTTTGCAAACTCAAAAGCAGGAAGATGAAGAAGAAAAGGATTTTGTCACCAGACCGCAAGGACACCAAAAAGCAGTTCAATTTGTGCTTGCAAGCATCATTCATAAGCAAGATTATGCTTTGCCATCACTTGAAAAAAATCTAATTTTTCAAAATCCAAACTATCAAAAACTGTTTGATTTTGCCAAGAGGTGTCATGAACACGGGAAAACATACACAATAAGTTCACTCTTTGATTATTTTGAGGTGGAAACGAATGACGACATCTCACAGATAATCAATTTCAACTTTTCTGCTTTTAATGAAAATAAAAAAGTATATTTTGACGAGTGTTTAGAAAAAATTACAATGTTAGAGTTAAAAGTGAAACAAGAAGAACTGATGAAGAGTTTTAAAGAGGAAAAGGACAACATAAAGAGGCGACAAATCGCGGAAAAACTCACAGAAATTGCAAAAGAAATAAAAAATGGAGATAAATAAATGTATAACGAAAGATTTCAACCAGAAATAAACAGACTAACCGAAATTGCTAAAATTAAAGGAAACCTAAACGAAGAGGAAATTGTCTTGCGTCTTTTAAAATATGATGCCGCAGCACAAGATATCACCGACGTGGAAGATTATTTCACCGAAAAAGGCGTCAAAATTAACAAAACAGAGGATTTGAATGACCTTGAAGATATCAGCGAGATTGTTAAACAAGTGCAAGTTGACGATCCTGTTAAAATCTATTTAAAGGAAATTGGCAAAGTGCCACTTCTTTCTGGTGACGAGGAAGTAAAATATGCAAAACTTATGGCAGAGGGCGAGGAGAGCGCTCGTCAAAAGTTGTCAGAAGCAAACTTGCGACTTGTTGTGAGCATTGCTAAAAAATATGTCGGAAGGACAAGTATGCAACTTCTCGACCTCATTCAAGAGGGAAATCTGGGACTTTTAAAAGCAGTTGAAAAATTCGACTATACAAAAGGCTTTCGTTTTTCAACATACGCCACTTGGTGGATTAGACAATCCATAACTCGTGCCATTGCCGACCAAGCAAGGACGATAAGAATTCCTGTGCATATGGTGGAAACAATCAACAAACTCATCAGAGTTTCCCGTCAACTACTCCAATCTTTAAGCCGTGACCCAACTGCAAAAGAGATTGCCGAAAAAATGGGAATAACTGAGCAACGTGTGTGTGAAATTCAAAAAATTGCACAAGACCCTGTGTCACTTGAAAACCCAGTTGGCGAGGAAGAGGACAGTAAAATTGGCGACTTTGTGGAAGATGAAAGCATCAAATCTCCTGTGGAAACAGCCGCTCAACTCATTTTAAAAGAGCAATTAATGTCTGCAATCGACACACTCACTCCAAGAGAGCAAAAAGTTATTCGTTTGAGATATGGACTTGATGATTCTCACCCACGAACACTTGAAGAAGTGGGAAAAGAGTTCTCTGTGACAAGAGAGCGTATCAGACAGATTGAGGCAAAGGCTTTAAGAAAACTTCGTCACCCAAACAGATGCAAGAAGTTGGAAGACTTCTGTGATTAAGACAAATCGAAGAATTGAAGCCATTTGCGTCTTCGTGACGGAAAAAATTATTGCCGACATTGGCAGTGACCACGGCTTCATCACCAAAAATTTACTTAACAAAAACATTGTTGATTTTGCCTTCGTCACAGACATTAGTTTAAAGTGTCTTGACAAAGCAAAAGACAACTTGAAAGACCTTTCTTCCCACATAACTTTCATTCAGGGAGATGGGTTAGAAATGTTTTTAGATGAGAAATTAGCCCAAAAAAATCACAATTCTGTGCCAAAGCAGATTATTATTGCAGGAATGGGCGGGAGAGAAATAAAGAAAATTATATCTCAAGACACAGAAAAAAAATTCAAAAAATTCATCTTACAACCCCAGAAAAACGCCAAAGAACTGCGACAATTTTTGCAAAAAAATAAGTTTTTAATTATGGAAGATGTTCTGGTCAAAGAGGGCAAAATGTTCTATAATATAATTGTGGCAGAGAGGGGCGACAAGGAGCAAAACCTAACGGAAATGGAAATGCTCTTTGGTAAGACAAACCTAGAAAAGCCAAGTGTGGATTTTTTTGATTTCATAAATTATGAGAAACAAAAATGTGAAATAATTTTGAAAAAAAAGAAAGTCACAAGCATTGAGAAAAAACTATCAATGCTAAATAAAATAGATTTAGGAGGAAAAAATGTTTGAAAAAATATTGGAATATCAAAAGCTTGACGGCAATTTGATAGCCTTAGAAAGAGAGGCAGAAAAAGACCCAACAAAACAAAACTTAATGAAGGCAATGACTCTTGCGAAAGACTCTCAAAGTCAATTAATCTCACTTGATGAAACTGCTAAGCAAGCCATAAGTGAATATGAAAGTTGCAAAGGGGAATTTGAGAAATATTTTAATGAACTCGACAATTTTAACAAAGAGGATTTATCCTCACTTTCAGCTGAAGTTTTGAATGCAAAGTTAGATGAAATTAATGCTCTTTCCAGCAAGTTGGCATCTCTTGAAAGAGGGCTTTCAATGCAAGCGGAAAACATAAATAATATTATCAAAAATTCTGAGTATTATAAAAAAAGTATTATCTTAAATAAGCAAAAATATAACGAAAACAAAGAAATATTTGAAGAAATAAGTAAAAAATACACCCCACAAATTGAGGGAATTAAAAAGCAAATGCTTGAAATGGAAAAGGATTTAGACCCAAAATTTCTCACAAAATATAAACACCTCAGACAAGACAGGATTTTCCCAGTGTTTGTGCCATTAAACGGCAGTTCATGTGGCGGATGTAGCATGGAAATTCCATCGGCTTTAATTAATAAATTAAAAGAAAATGGCTATTTGGAATGTGAACAATGCAGACGATATGTCTATATTGAATAATTTCTAACAACAAAATGAAGAACAAGAGTGACCCTCTTGTTTTTTTATAAAAATAAAAAGTAAATATTCTATTTTTTTTGCAAAAAAGTCAAAATAAAGATATAATAACTATATGTTAGATAAAATACTTGCTTTTTTGCTATTTTTTACTTTTTAAAAGAATAATAATGTTTATGGAAAATAATGTAATTCAATTTAATAAAGATGATAAATTCTACTTCAAAAAGGGAAGTGGTTTTTTGAGTGATGGAAAAGTAACAAAGGCGATTGACTATTTTTTGAAGGCGAAGAAAAAATGCAAGGGTGCTGAAATTTATCTCTTAAATTTTATGCTTGCACAAGCCTACTTTTTCAATAAGAACCTTGAACTTTCAAACCTCTATTATTTTATGTCGCTGAAAGAAGACCTCATCACCCAAAGTGTTTTCCGCGGGCTTGGAGAGAATTTTGCTATCTTAGATGATGTTATTTTGGCAAGATTTTACCTCAATCAATGTGCAAATTTGGGGCAGACAATTCTAGGGCAAAGTGCAAAAGAAAGGCTTAAAACTCTTGAAAATCTTCAGCCCAAATTTCTCGTTATAGACGGCGAAATGAGTGAAAACCTTACTCTCGATAATGCCAGAAATTTTATGGAAGAGGGAAAGTTTGTCCAGGCAATTCAACTGTATGAAAAAAATGGCAATTTTGCTTCGCAGGACGTTCGCAGTGAACTTGCCCTTGCCTATTTTTTCGAAAGTGACATCGACAAATCTTTAAATCTTTTAAACAATTTTGGAACTGATTCAGTTGCAGATTTATGTAACTTGCTTCTCATTCATCACGCCACAAATGACATAGATAAATATGAAACTGTTCAGCAAAATCTTCGAAGCAAAAGTCTTTCAAACGAGGAAGATAAGTTTAAAATTGGGCTCACTTTTGCACAAACGGGAAGCCTTAAACTTGCCCTTGTCTATATGGAGGACTACCTTTCAAAAAATAAAGCAGACATAGAGTTTGAATTTTATTACATATTAGCCCTGATCAACGACGGACAATTTGAAAAAGCGAAGAGACTTTTGATAAATTTGAAGAAAATTAATCCGCTCGACAACTATCTTTTCAATTATTATCTTCGTCTTTGCAATAAGGGAGAGAGCCTTAAACTTGAATATGTTTATAGTCTTCCACTAAAAGAAGTCTTAAAAGTTCAGTCTAAAATAAAAAGTTATCTCGTCCTCAGCCTTCCAGAACTCAAAAATCTTTTCCTTGAAAACACTGATTTTTTCTATCATTACGCTCTAAAATCACCCCCAGCAAGCACAAAAAATCTTCTGCTTTTAAAACTTGCAACTTTGGAAGGTGATGAGATAGACGAATTTTTTGACATAGTTTTACTCAGTGACAGGATAAAAACAAATCTTAAAAATGCTATAGCACTCAAGCGTGCAAGCCTTGATTCCACATTAGTCATCGTTCTCACAAAGGATAATATTTATTTAAAAATAATTTTGCCAAATATGCAAGTAACAAAAATTAATAACATACATTTGCACAGTGCAGTTCTTAAAAGTGTGGACTACATTCTTAACGAACTCCCACCGCTCAGCGTAAATCTCAGCAAATATGTGATTAAACTTGAAAGGCGAATTAAAAAATATAATGTGAGAGATGACATTCTAGCATGCTTTTTGTGCTATGAAAGTTTGAAAAGTTTTAGACTCACAAATTTAAACAAAATCTGCCGACATTTTAAAGTGCTTCAACAAGAACTCTACAAATTTTTAGATGACTACAATTTTGAAGTTTAAGATTGGAAAAATTCCTATTGAAATAAATGCAAAATACTGCTATAATTATTAATAATAAAAGAACTAGGAGGAAATTATGCAAAATTTATTAGGTCGCAGTCTAGCACAATTTTTGGATGAACCACTGGTTTTTATTGGCTTGATTGTCATTTCTGTGGGCATTGCAATAGCATTAATTTCAAGAAGAATAGCACGTGTTGTCAAACAAAGAAACGAAATAAAAGAAAACGATAAGGTTTATGTTACTTTTAAAATAATTGGGCTTATTATTGTTCTCGCAGGATTTGTTCTCATTTCAGTTGACATAATTTCATATATTTTAGTCAATTAATTTTATTTATTATAAAAAAACATAAAATCAAATGTAAAATTATAAAAAAAACACCAATAATTAGGTGTTTTTTCTTC
>CAYIZE010000043.1:0-6875 GCA_964367785.1 uncultured Christensenella sp. | reverse complement strand
ATGTTGCTAGATTTTATATTGTTAAAATTAAAGAGATTTTAACTAAAAAAAATAAGTGTAAAATAAATAAAATTTTTAACATATAATAAAGTAATATGAATGAAGAAAAAATGAAATCTCAACAATCTAGTTACATATCATCTTGCTATCCAAACGATATGCTGGGTGAAAGCAGTCCCAAAACCCAAAAAAATAGCTCAAATGCGAATGCAAATTCAAATGAGGGTTATTATAATGGCAACTATCATTTGAATTCAAGTGAAAATATGAACCCGTCTGAAAATGGAAATTCAAACGGAAATATGAACTACGGCAATATGGATAATTCTATGAATAATCAAAATGTGAATAGTCAAAATGTGAACAACAATAATATGTCTCAAAATCAAGGTAATGGTGGAGGAAATATGAACTTTGGAAATATGTTTCAAAATCCTAATAATGGCGGAAATATGATGTCAAATTTAATGTCTATGCTTTCGCAAAATATGGGAGGCATGGGCGGCGGTGATGGTGGCAACAACCCCAACTTAATGTCGTTAATGGGTAATCTTATGCCAAATATGTCGCAAAATAGTGGCGGAGGAATTTTAGGTTCACTCTTAAAAAACGACAAGAAAAACACACCTGAGAAAGAAAGCCCAAAGATTGATGGTTTCAAAAAAATAAAAAATCTTGATTGAGATTTTCTAATTTCAAAAAATAAAGAACCTCTAATGAGATTCTTTTTTTTATATTTTTTTTAACATTTTTATAAAAAAATTAAATGGTATTATCCTCGTTATTAAAAGATTTTATAATATCATTAATGATTATGAGATTTTTAAAAACAACGGCATGCTCAAAACCTTTTAAATTTAGACCTGTATGCTTTTTGACTTTATCAAGTCGATAGTTGAGGGTGTTACGGTGCATAAAAGCTTTTGCACTGGTGACGCTGGTGTTTAGGTTGTTTTCAAAAAAAGCATAAATCGTCTTCATAAGGTCAACATCATTTATAATAATTTGAATGTTTGCGTGGTCGATAACTTTTTTATATTCCTCAAAGTTCTTTTGTGAAAAACAACTTATAAGGTTTTCTGGTGAAAACATTTGAATAATCTTTTCCTCTATAGTCTGATTCTCGTCAAAAGTTAGATTGCAAACAATCAGTTTCTTCCTTCCCATTATCTTTTGTTCTCCTTTAATCTATTTTATCAATTACTCCATAGTTTAAGTGAACGATACTCGTTGCAAGGTTTTGCGCCATCTTTTCATCACTTGTAGCAGTGACAACAAGCGTGTTTGGCTTCACAAAATATTTTTTAAAAAGTTTGATTAGTTCTTTATTTTCAAGAGGCGAAAGTTCCTCAAAAATGTTGTCTATGAGGACTATATCAAGTTTTCTAAAACTGAGTCTAGCGATGGAAACAAGATATTTTTGAAAAAGTGAGAGTTTATATATCTTCTCCCCTGCAATGCCTTCAAGTCTAAAATCGATGATGGCTTCATTTACTTTTTCCTCAATAATTTTTTTTTCAATCTTTCTTATGTCAAGGACATATTTTAAATTGTCATATACTGTTTTTTTGTCAAAAAAATTTGCTTTATATGGAATGTAGCCCATTGAGATATCAGAAGAATAATCCACTTTTTGAAGTGGAATTTTTTTGATGTAGACTTCCCCTTTATCAGGATTTTCAAGTCCAGCAAGAATCCTCAAAATACAGGTCTTTCCACTGCTCTCAGGACCTAAAAGTGCCACTGAATCACCCTTTTCAAACTTAAAGTTGATGTTTGAGAGGGCAAAAAATTCTTTTGTGTATTTTTTATATACATTAACAAATGAAATCATATGAAAGTATTGTAACAATTTTTTTTAAAAAAAACAAGAGTTAAATTCAAATTTTGAAAAAAACAAATGACTAATTGTGATTTCAGTGCTATAATTTCCTTATTGTATTTTATAACTAATTAATAATTAAGGAGAAAAAGAAGAATGGACTTATTTGATAAATGCACAAATTTTACAGCAGTTGATGAACTCATTAAAAAGGGGATTTATCCTTTTTTTCACACTCTTGAAACAAAACAAGGACCAGAAGTTGTGATGGAAGGCACCAATGAAATTATGCTTGGCTCAAACAATTATCTTGGTCTCACCAGCCACGAGGAAGTGATTGAAGCAGGCAGAAAGGCTCTTTTACAATATGGCTCTGGTTGTTCGGGCTCTCGTTTTTTAAACGGAACAACAAAACTTCACGTGGAACTTGAAAAAGAACTTGCCGAATTTCTTCACAAAGACGATTGTGTCACTTTAAGCACAGGTTTTCAAACAAATCTTGGAATTATTAGTGCCATAGTTGGCAGAAATGACTACATTTTTTGCGACAAGGAAAATCACGCGAGCATCTATGACGGATGTAAACTCAGTTATGCTAAAGATGTTTTAAGATTTAGACACAGCGATATGGAAGATTTAGAGAAACAACTTCAATCTGTTCCAGTTGAGAGCGGAAAATTGATTGTCACCGACGGTGTTTTCAGTATGGGTGGCGACATTTGCAATCTTCCTGAAATTGTTAGACTTGCTAAAAAATATAACGCAAGAGTTATGGTCGACGATGCTCACGCATTTGGTGTCATTGGCAAAAATGGCAGAGGCACTGCTTCTCATTTTGGACTTGAAGATGAAGTGGACATCATTATGGGAACATTCTCAAAAAGTCTTGCTTCCATTGGTGGATATATGGTGGCAAACAAATCTGTGTGCCATTTCATAAAACACAGTTCCCGCCCATACATCTTTTGTGCGTCAATCACTCCTGCGAGTGTTGAATGTGCAAGGGCTGCCCTAGAAATCATTAAAAGAGAACCAGAAAGAATTGAGAGACTAAAAGAAGTGGCAGATTATGCCAGAAAGTGCCTCATTGAAAAACATGTGGACATCAGAGATTCACAAGCACCAATCATTCCTATCAATACATATGACACTGACACAACTTTCATTGCTTGTCACAAACTTTTTGAAAAAGGTGTTTATGCAAATTCAGTCGTGTCCCCTGCTGTTCCTGTGGGACAAAGCATCATCAGAACAAGTTATATGGCAACTCTCACAAATGAACAAATTGACAGAGCAACGGACATAATTGCAGAAGTAATGGGCGAATTAGGTTTGCTTAAAAAATAATTTTATTATTATTTAATAAAAGTTTTGTAACTAAAAAAATTAAAAATTAAAAAACGACTATTTCTAGTCGTTTTTTTTATTATAGTTATTTTTAATTTTGAAAATTATGTAATTTTACTTTTTAAGATTAATAAATTGTTTCAATTAGTCCCAAATTGCCGTCATTTCTTCTATATATAACATTTACATTGTTTGTCTCTCTGTTTAAAAACACATAGAAATTGTTGTCTATTGTGTCTAAAAACACTTTTGCATCCTCAACGGATATTGGCTCGAGTTCAAACTGCTTCTTCTTCACAACTTCCAATTTTTTCATTTGAGGAAGTTCGTCGAAGAAAAGATAATCTTTGTTTAAACTGTCTTTTTTGAGTCTAGTGAAGAATTTGTCACCATATTTCACAACCTGTCTTTCCACTTTTGGCAAGGCTTGGTCGATGTTTTCATACATATTATCGCCCGTTACTTCTGCCCTATAAAACAATCCTCTGCTTCTCACAGTGAGTTCTAATTTGTTGAAATTACCCTCTTTTTTACATAAAACTTTTGTCACAGCATCGTCATTGAAATATTTATCAAGTTTTGACACTTTCTTTTCGATGATTTCTTTCAATTTTTCAGACACAACAAAATTTTTTGAATTGATTTCAATTTCCATAATTATTCTCCTTTCCTAATTTCATTTTATCAAACTTTTTGTTTTTCTCAAAATAATTTTCAGGCTTCCTTTTTATCGATTTTAAACACAAGCCCATTTTCATCTGTTCCAACGATTATATTTTTGTCGTTAATTTCTCCTGAGAGAAGTCCGTCGGTGAGTTTATCTTCAATCTCTGTTTGGATAAGTCTCTTAAGGGGTCTTGCACCATACTCTGGCGAAGTTCCCTTTTCCACCAAATATTTTAGAGCACTTTCAGTGAATTTCATATTGATGCCATGCTCTTTAATTTTTTTGTTCAAATTGTTAAGCATTATTTTCGCAATTTCTGTGAGGTTTTCTTCTGTTAGACTGTGGAAAACTGTGATGACATCAATTCTGTTTATAAACTCTGGCTTAAACTTTTTTCTAATGCTTTGCATAATAACATTTTTCATCTGCTCATAGTCAGGATTATCCACAGTGAACGACGAAGAATTGAAACCTAGTTGAGCAGTGTTTCTCGTAAGTTCATTCACTCCGCAATTACTCGTCATAATGATTATTGTGTTTTTAAAATTCACAGTTCGTCCGTGACTATCTGTTAGTCGCCCGTCTTCAAGCACTTGAAGAAGAGTGTTTAAGACGTCGGGATGTGCCTTTTCAATCTCATCAAACAAAACAACTGAATATGGCTTTCTCCTAACAAGTTCTGTGAGTTGTCCTCCGTCGTCGTGTCCAACATATCCCGGAGGTGAGCCAATGAGTTTTGACACGGAATAACTCTCCATATATTCGCTCATATCAAGCCTAATGATATTGTTTTCATTGTCAAACATTGTCTCGGCAAGTGCTTTGCAAAGTTCTGTTTTCCCAACGCCTGTCTGTCCTAAAAAGAGGAATGAGCCGATTGGTCTTTTGCTATCTTGAAGTCCCACCCTTGAACGCCTGATTGCCTTTGACACAGCGATGACTGCTTCATCTTGCCCCACCACTCTTTTGTGAAGAAATTCTTCCATTTTCAATAATTTTTCTTTCTCGCCTTCTGTGATTTTTGTGACAGGAATGCCTGTCCAACGGGAAACAACTTCCGCCACCTCTTTTTCAGTTATTTTTGGCTCAACTTTTGGCTTTGAAAGATTATATTTGTCTTGCTCTTTTTTCAGTTCTTCATACAAAATTCCAAGGTCGTTTGCAAGTTTTGTTGATTTTTCATAGTTGTGTTGCACGAGTGCTTCTTGATAGTTTCTGTGGACTTCTTTAAAATTGTCTTCCATATCTTGCAAATGTTGTGGAAGAATGGTTCCACTAACCCTTGCCTTACTGCTTGCCTCATCGATGAGGTCGATTGCTTTGTCGGGCAAACTTCTGTCCATAATATATCTGTCGGAGAGTTTCGCAGCGGCAACGATTGCTTCATCTGTGATTTGAATTTTATGAAAAGCCTCATAACTGTCTTTCAGCCCACGCAAAATTAAAATTGTCTCGTCGACACTTGGTGGGTTCACCATAATTGACTGAAATCTTCTTTCAAGAGCCTTATCTTTTTCAATAAATTTGCGATATTCATCTGTTGTCGTCGCCCCGATTGTTTGCAGTTCTCCCCTTGCCAAATATGGCTTCAACATATCCGAAGGGTTGACATCTCCCTTTTCTCCGCCTGCTTTCGCTAAGGTGTGAATTTCGTCGATGAAAACAATTATATTTTTGTCTTTGATAATAGTTTCAATGGCGTCTTTCAAACGCTGTTCCAGTTCGCCACGGAATTTTGTTCCCGCCAAAAGCGAACCCATATCAAGCGAGAAAATTGTTTTTCCCATAAGCAAACTTGGCACGTGATTTTTAACAATCGCCTGTGCAAGCCCTTCCACAACAGCAGTTTTCCCAACTCCCGCTTCGCCGATTAGGATAGGATTATTTTTTGTCTTCCTGCAAAGGATTTCAATAAGTCTTTCAATTTCTTGGTCTCTTCCTATGATAGGGTCCATCTTGCCTTGGCGTGCTTTTAAAGTGATGTCATAGCCAAAATCCAAAAGGTTTTCTGGCAGAGAACTCTTATCGGAAGATGAATTCTCGTCAACTTTGCTGTAACTCTTATTATCATTATTCACGTCGACAGTTTTGAGTTCGTCATAAATTTTCTCACGAAGATTGAGCGTGTCCACATTAAAATAACTTGAAAGAAGCCTGAAAGCAAAGCAATCTTCATTGGACAAAATCCCCACCAAAAAGTGTTCAGCACTTAAAAAGTTGTGCCCTAACTTAAAAGCAACATTTGAGGCTGTCACTAAAATGTTTTTGCTCCTTGGCGTCAATTCAAGTTTGTCGGACGGAAGGTTTGGGTTATAGCCCGCTTGTCCCATTTTTTCAAGCAACTTTTCCTTTGAGACATTCAAGTCTTTTAACATCTTGCACGCAAGAGAACTCGGCACAGAAAGAATTCCATAAAGCAAATGCTCGGAGTCAATTTGATTTCCTTTCATTTTTTTTGTTATTTCTCCTGCATAGTTCAGCACTCTTTGGGCGCTTTCAGAAAATTTAATAAAATTATTCATTTTTGTTTCTCCTTTAATATATTAATGAGGACATTTTTTAAAATGCCTGTGCGTAAAATTCCGTCCATTTTGACTGGGCATGAAAGAGCCTTATCACTGATTGCATAGGAAATTATTTTTGCTTGCGAGATAGACAAAAATTGCTTACTCACAAGGTCCTCTAAAAGATATAATGCGTCTCTATAAGAAATCTCGCTTGAAAGATTTTCATCAATTAATTTGAAAATGTAGTTATCATCAAAATCTTGAATTTTTTCAAGTTTTATGAAACCTCCCCCGCCTCGCCTGCTTTGAATGATGTATCCCCTGTTCAAATTAAACCTTGTCGTTAAAACATAGTTAATCTGGCTGGGGGCACATTTGAAAAAGTCTGCAAGTTCATTACGAGAAAGATTGATGAAACTTTCTTTGCCCATATTTGACAAGATAAACTTTTCAATTCCATCACTAACCGTTGCCATAAATTCCCCTTTTTTAAAAGTTAGACTTTCTTTGACTTTTAATAGAATATTAATTT
>CAYIZE010000042.1:0-6884 GCA_964367785.1 uncultured Christensenella sp. | reverse complement strand
ATAATATATAAAAAATAAAAACATGTTTTAATTATATATTTTAGGAGGTATAAATGGAGAGATATGTTTATGTTAAACCAGACCAATATGAGGATGTGTATCAAGAGCTAAGAACTATAATAAAAAACTTACACAATATTTTGATGAATTGGGAAGTATGCACTTTCAATGAAATGTTAATTGGAAGTGGTAAACTTGGACTAGTTACATACGACACAAAAGGCAATGAAGGATTTGATTTTGATTTTAATCTTAATATTCAAAGTATTTTTGAAGATTTTTGTGATGAAGAAGGCAATTTTACTGCAAAAGATTTAAAACTCGCAATTATGGATGGTTTAAAAGAAGCATTAAAAGGAACTGATTATAAAAATCCTAACGACTCTTCATCAGTTATTACTATTAAAGTAATAGACCATAAAAATAGTAAAATTTTATATGGAGCTGATTTTGCTATAATTTATAATGATGAAAAAATTAAATATGATAAAAAATCTAAAGACTACTATTTTGAAGAAAGAAGTCAAAAGCAATACAGTGAAAGTGATAAAATTGATATTATTAGAAGAGATAAGCATTGGGAGGAGTTTAAAAAACGTTATTTAGAAAAGAAAAATACTGATCTAAATAAAAAATCATCATCAATAAGGCGAGAAACAATAAATGATATCTGGACAAAATATTATATTTAAAAATTGAAATAATAACAAATTTTTAAGTAAATATTATGTAAAAAAGAACCTTTAAATTTCATTTATATTAATATTTTAAAGTCATAAAGACATTAGAATAATTGATGTGAAAAATAAATTTGATAATTAAATTATTATTAATAAAAAACTTATATTATTTTGTATATTAAATAGTTTTGTCTTAATTTATTAAGACTTCGTTTTTTTAAATTATAATCAGCGGTATTATTTATTATGTTTATAAAACTTTCTAATCATCGAACTATTTTATGAGAAAGGATTCGTTTTGGCAATCTGTCTTTAATTTGATTGAATTTTTGTATCAATAGGCATAGCACTTTTGTAGTTTTGAAATATATTGTTTGATAATTATCTGACATAAAATGATGAAGCTGAGGTGAAATTTCGGCTTTCGCTTGTTGTGTCTTCAAAAATTTCAAGTTGTATTCGTGTATCGCTTAGCATTTGCACCATCATTAAAGCGGAACGTTCTCCTGAGGGAATTCCCTTAATGGTGTTATTTGCGTTGTAAAGATAATACGCCACAGCGCCAGATGAGGTGCTAACATTTCGTGGATTAATTGGATTGTCTTCACTCTTTAGTGCAAAAGCATTTCCACTTGATCCAATTCCAATCCTAATTTGATCAGGATAATAAACATCATAACAAAAAGCTAAAGTGTTTTCCCAATTAAATCGCCCTTCAGAATTATTGTCCACTTCCTTAACCCAGTTCCCACAAAGTGTGCCAAGTTGATCAAATACAAACTCGCCATCAGTCACTCCTATGTCATAAACATAGTCTGGCTCATCTATCGGGTTTGCAGGCTTAACCATGGAGTAAAGTTGAGTTTTCAAAGGTTCAGCATAGTATGATAATGGTTTATCTCCAAATAACGTAACAGTTGGATAATCTTGACTAATAAATGCATTGTTAATATTTTGATTAATAACCCCAAAATCAACACATGGAGTATTACCTTTAGTTCCAATTTGAGAACCTGCTATAACTGTATCCCCAACTTCTAGTTCTGTATCAATTAAAATATGATCCAGATAATAAGTCATAGTGTTGGTTACACCAATTCTAATAGCACAATCACCATAAGTGCCGGGTTCGCCAATATACAAAATTTTTCCTTCGGTCGGCGCAAAAATTTCACCAGCAGTTCCATTTAATACAAAATAAATATGGTCAGTTGGAAAAGTGTGTCCAGGAGGATTTAATTGACCTAAGGGAATTATCCTATCAAAATTTGTCAAGTTAATGATTGAGTTGGTAAATTCAAGAGTGCCAGTTGGAAGGTTAGGGTCAAAAAAGGTTAGTAAAGTATCGTCAACTATCTCTTCTTCATAATGATTGCCGTCATCACAACTTGTTAGAAAAAAGTTGCCTGTGAGAATGAAAATTATACCAAAGATAAAGGCAAGTAGTTTTTTCAAATTAATTTTCCCTCCTTTAATCAAAACATAATTGTTGAAATTTGTTATTTAATGATAATTTAAGGCTGCTATTTTTAATAACGTTAAAAATTGTAATTTATTTATGTGATTTTAGAATAATATAACGTTTTTAACTTTCCTTAACTTTTGAATTTTTTATTTTTTTTATAATTAAAATTGCTGCAAGTCCAATTAGCCCAAGGGCGATGCTGATGAGGCTTACTAATTGCGAGACAGGAAAGTTTGTGTTCGGAATGTAAAGGATATATTCAGGAATTCTTAGCCCTTCGAGGAAATATCTTGCAATTCCATAATAGATTAAATAGGCACAACCGACAACCCCTTTGTGATTTTTGGTGCGTCTTAAAATGAACACCAAAACAAAAAAACCAATTAAATCAAAAAAACTTTCATAGAAAAAAGTGGCAAGATGCCAGGTGACATCTCCCGAAAAACTTTCAATCGGGACGGCAAAAGGGAACCATTGAAACAGAGGATCAGTCACCACAAAGCCATAGACCTCCTTGTTTATAAAGTTTCCCCAGCGACCGATAGCCTGTCCTAAAATTAACACGGGAGCGACGACGTCTGCTGTTGCTAAAATGTTTTGTTTTTTGATTAGACAATAAATTATACCGCCGATTGCTCCGCCGATGACTCCACCATAGATTGCTAGTCCGCCATTCCAAATTTGAAACGCTTCCCAAAACAAAGGAACACCGTTAAAAATGACGTAATATGCTCTTGCTCCGATGATGGAAAGGGGAAGAACAAAATATATTATTTCATAGGGAAATTGCTTATCCAGTCCCCTATGTTTTGCAAGTTTGGAGGAAAATATTATGGCGATAATGAAACCCATTCCAATCAAAAATCCATACCAATTCATAACATTAAAAATTAAATCAATAGCAATTAAAATCCCAACTATTCCTGCAAAAGAGGAAAGAGCAATAATTGTGTTTTTGGTGTTGAATTCCATTCCTATGATTGAAAATGATTTTTTCATTGAAGACCGCCTTTATTGTTAAATTTTAAACTTTGAGAGTTTTAAAGTCAATTCAATTAAAAAGTTTTAAGTTTTTTGAATGATACTTTTTTTATAACCTTTTACAAAGTGACAATTTGCAAGTTGTTTTCATAGACTGAAATATGAAAAAGTATATTAATAGAGACTCAATTTTAAAAGGTTTTAAAAGCGAAACGGGAAAGAAAAATCGAATATATAAAATCAAAAAATTTGCAGTGGAAAAAATTCAAGAACTGCAAGGCGTTCAATATCAATTTATAACAAATGAGGGGCAGACAATAGCCGACGGCAAACCTGTCATTTTCAACACGCTGATTTTGAACAATAGTGCAATCTATTATGACGAAATAAACGGCGAATTTACTTTGCCTGAAAATGGATTGTATTTTGTGGATTGGAGTCTTTCCACTTGTGGAGCAAAGCCGTCAACTTATGTTTCTTTTGGGATTGAAGTGATTGGAGGTGCAATCACCGAGCAGTCAGTTAAGTTGCCTATATGTGAACTTGGCGGACATATGCTAGTGAATGTTACATCTGCCCCACAAAACATCAGGTTAATTAACACCACTGGAGAGGACATTAGGATTAATAACACTTGTGTTCAAGCAAACATCATAATAGTTCACTTGGCAACATCTCAGTAGGGTTTAAATATTGTCAAAAACAATCTTTATAAATAGGAAAAATAAAAAAAAGATCGAGGAAAATATGTGTGGAATAGCAGGAATAGTAAATTTTCAAGGAAAAACTCTTGATAGAGAAAAATATTTGTTAAAAGTAAAAAATATGACCGAAACATTAAAATATCGTGGACCTGATGCGCAGGGATTTTATAGTGACAAAAATATTTTTTTAGGGCATAGGAGGCTTTCTATCATCGACCCTGAAAACGGAAAACAACCGATGACTCGTGAGTTTGAGGGCTTTAAATATACCATTGTGTATAATGGCGAACTATATAATACTGAGGAAATTAGAAGCGAAATTGAGGAGCGAGGCTTTGTCCAGTCCACAAATTGTGACACTGAGACATTGCTTTTAGGTTACATTTGTTTTGGTGAAAAAATTTTAGATAAATTGATAGGAATTTTTGCCTTTGCCATTTATGATGAAAAACATAACAAAGTTTTTTTGGCGAGAGATAATTTTGGGGTTAAGCCTCTCTATTATGCAGAGGTTGGAAAAACTTTGATTTTTGCGTCTGAACAGAAAAGTATACTGGCTAGCAAAATGATAAAGGCACAAATAGACAAAACTGGTCTGCAAGAGATGTTCAGTTTGTGTCCTATCAAAACTGAGGGAATAACGCTTTTTAAAAATATCTATGAACTTAAAGGTGGCGAGGTGGCGGAATTTGACAAAGATGGACTTAGAAAGAAAATGTATTATAAAATAACCGCAAAACCACACACTGACACAAAAAGGCAAACTATAAAAACAGTGAGAAAACTGCTTTTAAACTCAATTAAATCTCAACTTGTGTCTGACGTTGGAGTCTGCACGTTTTTGTCGGGAGGACTGGATTCAAGTCTAATAACTGCGATTGCTTCAAAAGAATTAAAAAAGCAAAATAAGACGCTTTCAACCTATTCCATTGATTTTGAAAACAATGATAAATATTTTAAAAAGAGCCTGTTTCAACCAAATGCAGATGCAGATTTTGTAAAAATTATGGTGAAAAAATACAAAACAAATCATAACTATTTTATTTTGGGCAGTAAAAAAGAACTTTGCGACTCCCTTTTGGAAGCGGTGATTGCTAGAGATTCGCCCGGAATGGCAGACATAGATTCATCTCTTCTTGTCTTTTGCAAAGAAATTAAGAAAAATTACACTGTGGCACTTTCGGGTGAGTGTGCAGATGAGATTTTTTGTGGTTATCCTTGGTTTTGGAAAGAGGAGTTAATAAACAAAGATTTTTTTCCTTTCATCGAAGAGAAAAATGAAAAGCTGAGTATTTTAAAAAGAGAATTTGTTGACAAAATTAAGCCTGCGGAGTATGCAAAAAGAAGATATATTGAGACATTGAACGAAACTCCAATGCTAAACAACGAGACTCTGAAAGAGAAAAAATTAAAACAAATTCAATATTTGAGCATTAAAAGTTTTATGCAAAATCTGCTTGAAAGAAAAGATAAAATGAGTATGAGAGCGAGCCTTGAAGTGCGTGTTCCATTTTGCGACAGGCGAATTGTTGATTATGTGTATAACATTCCTTTTGAATGGAAACTTTTAAATGGAAGGGAAAAGGGGCTTATGAGAAGGGCGGTGAAAGGACTTTTGCCAAAGAGCATTGCGACAAGAAAAAAGAGTCCTTATCCAAAAACGCAAGACCCTGAATATTATAACGTGGTGGTGAGAGAACTGAGACGTCGGCTTAAACTAAAAGATTGCAAATTGAAAGAATATATAGACTTAAACAAGTTGGAAAAACTCATAAAATCTCCTCTAGACATCTCTAAGCCTTGGCTGGGGCAACTTATGTCAAGACCACAACTCATCGCTCACCTAATCCAAATTGATGAATGGTTTAGAAGATATAATGTGGATATAATAATCTAAAAATAATGGGGCGAAAAGGCATGGGGCGAAAATGGTAAAAAGAGCAAATGCTCTTTTTACTTTCCTAAAATTTTCAAGAAAATTTTAGGAAATAAAACTTCCCCGAAGGGAAGTTTTATAATTTTCGCCTTTTCACTTATGTTATACGTTTTTTGAGCAAATTTATAGAAATTTTGTATTGACAACTTCTATTACTTTTTTTTTAATTATAAAAATTATATCAAACAAAAATATCATTATTTTCATAAACTATTTTATGAAGTTTATTAAAATGCAAGGAACTGGAAACGATTATATTTTTATTGAAGACTTTGAAGATAAGTTTGAAAATCTAAGTAAGTTGAGCCTAATTTTATCTAATCGACATTTTGGTGTGGGTGCTGACGGTATTGTGATGATTAAAAAATCTCTCGTTGTAGACGCCAGAATGCAGATGTTTAATGCAGATGGGAGTGAGGGGAAAATGTGTGGCAACGCCATTCGTTGCGTCGCAAAACAGTTGTTTGACAGTAAAAGAAATCTTGAAATGATTGGTTTTTCAAAAAGTGAGATAGAAAACTTAAAACGTGGGAACGGAAAACTAAAACTTAAAATTGAGACCGCAAGCGGAATAAAAACTGTGCAACTACAAATTAAAGATGGAGTTGTTTTTAGCGTGAGTGTGAATATGGGGCTTCCCGAATTTGAAACTGAAAAAATACCTACTCTTCTTAAAAAAGATGAAATGATAAAAGTAGATGAAAAATATTATAAAGTTTGTTGTGTGTCGATGTGAAATCCGCATTGTGTTGTTTTTATGAAAGAAGACGTTGATAAATTGGATTTAGAAAATCTAGGCGTAAAATTTGAAAATCACCCTGCTTTCCCAGACAGAATTAACACAGAGTTTGTGAATATAATCGGGAAAAATAAGTTCAAGGTGAGAGTGTGGGAAAGGGGAAGTGGAGAGACTTTGTCGTGTGGAACGGGTGCATGTGCCGTTGCGGCAGTTGCAACAAAAAATAAAATAGCAAACCCAAAAAAGGAAATTTTGCTAAAACTTAAAGGTGGAAATCTTTTTGTTAAACAGACAAAAAATGGGCTAATTTTAAAAGGTGATGCTCAAAAGGTTTTTGAAGGCGAAATTGATGTTGAAATTTAAAATAAAAGATCCTTTA
>CAYIZE010000041.1:5848-7254 GCA_964367785.1 uncultured Christensenella sp. | reverse complement strand
GAAAACATCTTTTGTACATATTTTTTAATTTTCTTTTTTAAAAAATTTTGTCAAAATTAGGATTAAATATTCTAGTTTTAAATTAAATTTTATATTTTTGATAATACTTTTAATTTATTTTGACTAAAAATGACGATTGTTGTATCATTTTATCAAATGTATGAAAAGAAGAAGTTTAAAAAGATAGTAAATTTTAGACCATTGTTTTTCATTTTTATAATAGGTGTCCTTTGCATCTATTTTTCTTTCAGACTCACAAATTCGCTTATTAACCTTATATTTTTTATTGTCCCACTTGCGTTTCTAATTTTTGTTGCCGTTAAAAAGCGATATGCCTTGCTAATTTTTTCAGCAATCTTTTTTATTTCCAGTTCATTTTACACCTATTTTTTTCTTTCAAACTATAACAACGCATCTTTTTCAAATACCCCCGTCACTATAACAGCAAAAATTGAAAAAATTACAGATGTGAATGATAATTTTTATTATCTAACCCTGTCAAATGCGACCGTTCTTCTTCAAGATAACTCCTCCACCACTTTGGACGGAAATGTGAGTGTCAGTGTCAATGTCTATGACACAGAAGAATTTAGTTTGCCCATAAATAGTCAAATTGTTTTTTCTTGCAGACTTTCCAGTATAGACATTAAAAATGGAAACGGAGATCTCGACACATTCTTTCTAAAATGGAACATAAAATATGAAACAAACAGCGTCAACTACACCTCAATCCTATTTTTGAAAGACGACAGCAATTTCATTGAAAAATTTCAAGATTATAACAAAACGCTTTTGTTGGAAAATTTTGGTGAAACAAAAGGGAATTTTATATATAGCATTTTATATGGAGACAGGTCGTCAAATTCGACAGAGATTGTAGATATGTTTGCCTTTGCGGGAGTGGTTCACATTCTTTCAGTGTCTGGTCTGCATGTCGGGCTTATTGTTCTGCTTCTTATATTTTTTCTAAACAAATTGCGTTTGAAAGATTATATTAAATTTATAATTGTCTTTTTCTTTCTCCTTTGTTTTTGCACGATTTGCTCCTTTTCTTCAAGTGTTCTTCGTGCGAGCATAATGTCTCTTGTCGTTCTGCTTGCTGGAATGTTTAATCGTAAAAGTGACATTCTAAATTCAATATCTCTTGCGGGCATTCTCATCTTGTTTTTCAACCCCACCAGCGTTTTTGACATCGGTTTTCAAATGAGTTTTGCGTCTGTCCTTGGCATAATATTAATCGCTTTTTCGGCTAAATTTATCATTAAGAACAAAAAATTGTATGCAGTACTTTTGCCTATTCTCATCACAATTTCTGCAGAACTCTTGATTTTGCCAATCCTCGCCACATACTATGGGTTTGTCCCAACTTGGTCAATTCTTTTCAATCTCATTCTTATCCCAATTTT
>CAYIZE010000041.1:3587-5748 GCA_964367785.1 uncultured Christensenella sp. | reverse complement strand
TCAAATTCTAACTTTGAAAGCACCAAAGTCTATAGATATCTATGGAAATATTCCCCCAAAATTTATCTTCCAAAAAACAGCACTCACAGAGCAGGGCTTTCGTCGCTTGGTTTTGAAACGACTTGTAATGATGACCAAAAAATGATTGTAGATGATTTTTTTGCCATAAAATATGTCGAATATAACTCATCACCATTTGCCCTTTTAATGGAAATTCATTCAGAAAAGTTAGTTTTTTTCATCTCAAGCGTTTCATTTAGCCAATCTCTCAAAACTTTTATCTCAACAAATTTTGACTATACCATAAATTGTGCTAAAATATTACAAAGTGAATATTCGACACAATGGATAGATGAAGTTGAAGCACAATCCTATTTATTTAATTCCACTTCAAGACAACATTATGTTGTTGCATAAAGGAGAAAGATGATTTACGAAGTGTTAAAAGAGAACTTAAAAAATAAAATTTTACCCGCATACATTATAAACGGCGGGGAAAGTTATCTTACGGTTTCGGCACTAAAACTCATTGAAGAATCCCTAAATTTAACTCTTACAGAATTTAACAAGAAAATTTTTGCAGACGAATTTAAGGGAAATGCAGTGGATATAGTTGACAGTTGTAAAGTTCTGCCACTTGCCAGCGATCACAGGCTTGTGGTTGTCTATGATTATAATAGCAAAAAAAATGAGAGTGATAAAAAGATATTTCAAAAATATCTTCAAAATCCTAATCCAAGCACATGTTTAGTTTTTTTCTCCACAAACAAAAGTGAATTTTTCGACTCTTTAAAAAACAATGCGCAAGAAGTGGATTGTCTGAAAGTGTCAAACAATTTCCTTTTTATGTTTTTAAAAAACAGACTTAATGAAAGCGGACTTCAAATTGAAAATAATTGCATTAACAAAATGCTCGATTGTTGCAATTATAGCATCACAAAATTAGACACAGAGATCGCAAAAATGGCATCTATCAAAATGTCCTCTGAAAGCAAAATAATCACCGAAGAGGACATTGAAAATAACATTATAAAAAGCCTAATTTATGTCATCTTTGACCTCACAGCGGCCCTTTCAAAAAAAGATGCGAACAGGGTTTATACCCTCATTGACGCAATGCTTAAGAATAAAGAGCAACCAGTTTCAATCATTTCCACTCTTTCAAATCATTTTCGTCGGCTATTTTTTGTTTCTCGCAGTGATTTTACAAAAAAAGAACTTTCTGAAATGCTTAATATTAAAGAATATGCTGTCACAAAATATAGCGAGCAAATAAGACTTTTTTCACAAAAAAGTTTGAAAGAAATTTTTGATGTTTGCTTGCAAGTTGAATTTATGGCAAAAAGTGGTCAAATGGAGGGCAAAAACGCAATAAATTACCTAATTGCGAATATTTTAAAAAAATAAAAAACTGACAAAAAAGTGTTGCAAATTGAATTGAACTATGCTAGAATTGTCGAGTATTAAAAAAGGAGTTAGAAATGCCAAACATTAAATCAGCTAAAAAAAGAGTTTCCGTTATTGCAAGAAGGAGAGAGGAAAATAGATATATAAAATCCACAATGTCCACAATGATTAAGAACTTTAAAGCCGTTGTTGCAAACGACGCCGATAAAGCAGGGTCAATGTTAAGCGACATAGTGTCATATATTAACTCAGCAAAAAGCAAAGGTGTTATTCATCAAAACAACGCCAGCAGAAAAGTTGCAAGATTGAACCTTATGTTAAATAAAGCAAAAGCAAAACAATCTGAAGTTGCTACTGTTGAAGAAAAAGTTGAAGTTGTTGCTGAAGAAAAGCCTGCTTCAATCGTTACTAAAACAACTGCTAAGAAAACAGTTAAAAAAGCCGAACCAAAGAAAACAGCTACTGCTAAGAAAGAATAGAAATTTTTTTTATAAAAATTTAATTGCAAAAATTAAAAAAATAAAATTGAGGGAGACCTCAATTTTTTTTACATGATAAAATTTTATAAACGATTTTCTCATATAACATCAATCTTTTAGACAATCTTTTATTTTTGTGCTAACATAATTAAAACAAAAGGAAAAATTATGGAAGAAGAAATAAACGTGAAAGAGACAAAGGAAAAATATTTAAATTTGTTTAAGGAAAATATCAAAAGAGAGGGTGCAAAAGAACTGCTTGAATTCATTGAAAA
>CAYIZE010000041.1:0-3487 GCA_964367785.1 uncultured Christensenella sp. | reverse complement strand
GTTAATGGCGAATGGACAAAGCAAGCCTACTATGCATTCAATGACTCCGCACTTCCATATGGTCACGGCGAAAAATCTGTATATATGATTTCAGGATATATGAAACTCACAAGGGAAGAAGCAATGGCAATTAATTGGCATATGGGCGGATTTGACTCAAGAGTCATTGGAGGAAGTTATGACTTATCAAGAGCTTTCCGTCAATTTCCAATAGCAGTTTTGTTTTACATAGCAGACCTTTCAGCCTCCTATCTTGACGAAAAAGTTGTATAATAGTTGAAAAGTACTGGCACAAAATTCAGTAGGTTTGGAACTAAAAGATTGCATTAAATAAAAAAATGTGGAAAAAAGGAATTTATAATGAAAGATAAATTAATAATCATCGACGGCAACAGTTTAATCAACAGAGCGTTTTATGCTCTTCCACTTTTGAGTAATAGTAGAGGTGAATTTTCAAACGGCGTCTATGGCTTTGCGAATATTCTCATAAAAGCAATCCTTGAAGTTAAGCCCAAGTATATTGCCGTTGCTTTGGATTTTGGAAAAAAGACCTTCAGAAATGAAATGTATTCGGAATATAAAGGAACGAGAAAGCCAACTCCCGAAGAACTGAGGAGTCAATTTCCTATTTTAAAACAAATGCTGACTGCTATGAATGTGGCATATATAGAAAAACAAAATTTTGAAGCAGACGATGTTTTAGGCACTCTCACCAAACTTTTTGACACACAAAACATCATCATCACAGGAGACCGTGATGCCCTTCAACTCATTAATAGCAACACAGAACTTTGGCTCACCAAAAAAGGAATATCCGAAGTGAAAAGCATAAATGATAAGAACTTTTTTGATGAATATGGCCTTAAGCCCGACCAAATGATAGACTTAAAGGCTTTAATGGGCGACAGTTCCGACAATATTCCGGGGGTTAAAGGTGTGGGAGAAAAAACTGCACTTGAACTTATGAAAGAATATCATTCTCTAGACGGCGTGTATGAAAATGTGGAAAATGTTAAAGGTAAACTGCAAGAGAAACTAATAACTTGTAAAGATATGGCATATTTAAGCAAGGAGTTGGCGACAATTAAAACCGATGTTCCGCTTGGAATTACTTTAAGTGACTTGGAATACTCTTTTCCTTTTAAAAATGAAGTCGTAGACTTTTTTGAATACTATGATTTTAATTCGTTGTTAAAGCGAACAGACCTTTTTAGTGACGTTAAAGTTGATAAGACTTTTGAGAAATATAATGCAAATAAAGTGGAAGTATCCACTCTTGAAATGCTGGAAAAGCAAATAAACTATATTAAAAAAGCAAAAAGATTTAATTTTGACATAAACGAAGAAACTTTTTCATTTGCCTATGATAAAAATTGTGAGTTTTTAATAAATTTTTCTGCACAATCCTCACTTTTTGAAGAACTCTCTTCAAATGGCTTTAAGCAAAATTTAAAAATAAAAAATAAAACAAATGCAAAAACAAAGAATAGTCAGGCTGATTTGTTTTCTCAAATTGATAGTCAAGAAGAAACTTCTTCACCTGACAAAAAAGAGAAAAACCTATCTCTTAATCAATCTTTAATAGAAATTGATGGGGGTGTAAAAACACTAGAAAATTCTCAAAAAATTAGTGCCGTTTTGCAATATTTTGCTCCAATTTTTGAAGATAATAGCATTAAAAAAAGTCTTTTTGACAGCAAATTAATTCAACATTTCCTGAAAACTTATGCAAATATATCCCTTGTCGGCGTTGATTTTGACACCATTCTAGCCTTCTATTTGCTCGTTGCAGGAGTTCAAAATGCAAGTCGTGAAAATATGCTTTCAAACTATAAATTAAGCAATGAATACAGTAGTATAAGCCTTTTTTATTTAAAAGAATTTTTGGAAAAAGACCTTGAAGATGCAAAATTAACAGATCTATATTTTAAGATAGAATTTCCTCTCATTAATGTTTTATTTGACATGGAAAATGTTGGTTTTAATGTTGATCCAATTAAGTTAAAAGACCTTAAAGAACGCTATGAAATTGAGACTTCTGAAATGGAGAGAACAATTAAAAGACTTGCTTTTGGAACAGACAAAAATGCAAATGAAGAAGGGACTGATAGTTTTGAAAAAGACGAAATAGATTTTATTGATGATGAAAATGATGAGACGATTAATGAAAATTCAACGAAAGTTGTTAGCGATGAAGAAGAAAATAATGAATTTGTTAGGAAATCATTTATTCCAACTGAGGGCGAAAACAAAGTTAATATTGAACAAGAAAAAATTACTCTTCAAGACGAAAAAACTTTTAATGTCAATTCACCAAAGCAACTTGCAATTTTACTTTTTGACAAATTAAAACTGAAAGCATTTAACAACAAAAAACGTTCCACAAGTCTCGAAGTTTTGGAAGAATTATATGATATGCACCCAATCATTCCTGCAATAATTCGTTACAGAAAGATAAAGAAAATTTTGACAACCTATGTTGAACCCTATGAAAAAATAGTGACTCAACAGTCTAGCCTTGTCCACACTTGCTTCAATCAAACTCTTACGGCAACCGGAAGACTTTCTTCCAGCGAACCAAATTTGCAAAATATTCCTGTTAGAGATGACGAGGGTAAAAATCTTAGGAAAATGTTTGTGACAAGATATTCGGAAGGTGCACTTGTCAGTTCCGACTATTCGCAGATTGAACTGCGACTCCTAGCACATTTAAGTAATGATGAAAAACTTATTGACGCTTTTAATAACAACATAGACATTCACTCTTTAACTGCAAGTGAAGTTTTTCATTGTGAAATTCAAAATGTAACTCCAAAAATGCGACGAATGGCTAAAGCAGTTAATTTTGGAATTATATATGGAATTTCAGAATATGGTTTGGCACAAAACATTGGAACGTCCAGAAACAAAGCAAAAATATATATTGAAGAGTATTTTGAGCATTATCCAAAGATAAAAGACTATATGAATAACAACATAAAAATGGCAAAAGACTCAGGCTTCGCCTATTCCATTTTTGGCAGACGAAGAAAAGTTGATGAACTTCTCTCACCAAATTATAACACTCGTCAATTTGGTGAAAGGGTTGCAATGAATATGCCTCTGCAAGGCTCTGCAAGCGACATAATTAAGCTTGCAATGATTAATGTGGATAAAGCCTTGAAAGAACATAATCTTCAAAGCAGGCTCATTTTACAAGTGCATGATGAACTCATCATCGACGCCCCTCTAAAAGAAATTACTCAAGTTGCAAAAATTTTAAAAGATGAAATGGAAAATGCGGTGAAGTTAAGCGTGCCACTCACAGCAGATGTGAATTCGGGTAAGACATGGTTTGACTGCTAATTTCAAAATTAAAGAATTGCTTTATATTAAAAAATTAGTAAAGAAAAAAGGTTTTTATAATAAATTATTGTAATAAAAATAATAAAAAATTTTAAAAATTATAATAATATTTAAAAAACTTCATAAAATAGCAATATAAAAA
>CAYIZE010000040.1:4363-7257 GCA_964367785.1 uncultured Christensenella sp. | reverse complement strand
CTCAGACTTAAGATAAACGGCAATATGAACAAAAAAAGAAAAAGAATTGCTCAAATCACGTAGATTATCTACATTCAAATCGCAATTCTTATCTTATTTTTGCCCTCTCACCATTTTCTTTAGCCAGATTATTTAATTTGTATAAACTCAAAGATAGTGAATTACTACCTTTAATAAATATTATAAAAAATTATTTCACCTTTTTCCCACATTCTGGGCAAAACTTTGTGTTTGATGAAATCTCAGCGCCACAATTTGGACAAGTTGGCTTTTCTTTTGGAGAAAATTTATGTCCGCATTCAACGCAAAATCTTGCTCTTGGAGTGTTCTTTGCTCCACATTCTGGGCAATATTTTGATTTGTCTGAGGAAGCAACTTCTTTTTCATTTTCTGTCTTTTTTGTGGAAGTTTTAAGCGAATCTTTCACAATCTCCCCTATTGCCATGCCTGCCCCAAGTTGAGAGCCAAGCCCTGCCATTCCGGGATTTTTCGCTGCGTCTCCAATGGCTTCGGCTGATTTGAATTTGATGTAGGTGTCCATACTGCTTTTCATCACGCCCATTGAAGTTTGGGTGTCGATTGCTTTTTCAACTTGCTCTGGAAATGATATGTTTTCAATCACAAGATTTTTGAGATTAAGCCCAAGCAAAGTAAATTGCTCTTTAATTTGGTCCTTTGCCATCTTGTTGAATTCGAGGAGGTTGCAAGCAAGGTCGAGAGCACTGATTTTGCTCTCCGCAATGGTGTCGGAAATGCCAGCAACAAGCATACTCTTGAGATATGCAACAATGTTTTCAGTCGTGTATAGAGAGGAAGTGCCAAAAAGTTCTTGCAAAAATGTTTTTGCGTCGTTGACTTTAAAGGCAAAAGTTCCAAAACTCTTTATTCTTATTGAGCCAAAGTCTTTGTCACGCATAACTATTGGGTTTGTTGTTCCCCATTTTTGATTTGTGAATTGTTTGGTGTTCACAAAAAAGACGTCTGCTGTGAAAGGTGATTTGAAACCACGTGGCCAAGAGAGTAGCGACGACAAGATAGGCAAATTGTTCACAATTAGAGTGTGAATGCCAGGTGTGAAAACATCGGCTATTTTGCCCTTCACCATAAATATTGCCACTTGTGACTCTCTGACTGTAAGTTTTGAGCCAATCATAATGTGGCGACCCTCCAAGGGGAATTTATAGACCATTGTCTCAGCTGAGTTGTCGAGCCAATCTATATTTTTGAGTAGTTGTGAGTTTAAAAAATTAAATAATCCCATTTTTGTTTTTTCCTTTTATCGTAAAATAACTGAGCAATTAACAGCAGTGATTTCCTGCGCTTCAGTAAGAACAATGCTTTGATTGTGGCGATATTCGTTAACATAACTGCCCACTCGAATGTTGAAAGTCTCATCTTCACCACTTGTGGAAAGCAAGGTGTATTTTCCGGGCTTTACACGATTTTTGATGCCGACAATTTCAGACTTGTTCATTTGAAGAACAGTGTCTTTTTGCGAAAGAGAAATATTCACATTCCCTTGTTCGTCCAGCACAGTTTGGTCGACGGTGTATCTAACGCCGTTTTTAACTTGAACATTATCGACTTCTCTATTTTTCATTGCATTCAAAAGTTTGGTGTATTTGTTGTTTATGAAAGCAAGAAGAATGAATTGAAGAACAATTACTCCCCCAAGAATTATGCAGAAAATTTGAAATAAATCCATTTTTTTCTCCTTGTAATTTATGCGAATAGTTTACATTATTTTTTGCAATTTCGCAAATAGTTTTTTTTATTTTGTCCATAACTATGTGTTTTTAATTTGATAAAATTGTTTTGAGAGAAGAATAAAAAAAGTTATAATCTATTTAGATGGGAGAAAGTTGTATGATGAAAATTGGAACTTCTGGATTCAGAGGGGTGATTGGAGATGAATTTTGTAAGGAAAACGTTTGCAAAATCACTCAGTGTCTCTGTGACATTTTGAAGAAGAAAAATTTTAAGAGAGAAGTCGTTGTGGGTTATGACAATAGGTTTTTGTCGCAAATGTTTGCTAAATGGGTGTGCGAAGTGCTGTGTGCAAATGGAGTTTTGGCGAAACTCACGAAAACAAGCGTGCCGTCTCCTCTTGTTAGTTTTTCAAATAGACTTTTAAAAAATGATTTGAGTGTTATGATTACGGCAAGTCATAATCCTTATTATTATAATGGAATAAAGATTTTTTCCCAAAATGGACAAGACCTTGACCTTGACCTTGAACAAATGTTTGAAAAGATGCTCAAAAAGACAAATAAATATAAGTTTATATGTTACGAAGAATGTGAGAAAAGCGGTAAGGTTGAAATGGTTGACCTTGTAAAAGATTATGTTTTAAGCATAAAAAGAGTGATGAACTATAAAAAGAATATAGGAACTAAAACGCTTTTTAATGTTATGAATGGCTCGTGTTATGAATGTGCTTTGGAACTCAAAAACCAGTTGAAACTTGATTGCGACATTTTAAACACAGAAAGAGACATTTCTTTTGGCTTTTCAGCCCCCATTCCAAATGAGGAAAAATTGGGGGAGTTTAAAAAATTAGCCCTTGAAAGAAAGGTTGATTTTGCCTTTGCCACCGATGGCGATGGGGACAGACTTGCTGTGTTTGATGAAATTGGAAACTATCACAACGGCAATGACATTTGTTCGCTCATCTATTATTTTCTGGTGAAAGAGAAAAAAGAAAGGGGAGCATTTGTTAAGAACTTTTCTTTTTCAACTTTGGCAGATAAAGTCTGTGAAGATTTAAAAACTAATATTTTTGAAACTGCCATTGGCTTTAAGCACATTGCAAAAGCTATTAATGAAAATAATGGACTCATTGGAGGGGAAAACAGCGGGTGCGAGGTTGCTTCTCACACATCCACAAAGGACGG
>CAYIZE010000040.1:0-4263 GCA_964367785.1 uncultured Christensenella sp. | reverse complement strand
GAAAAACAGGAGGAAAAATGAAAAATAAAATTTTGTTTAAAAAACTTGTGAAGGACTGCATTCTTCCAAAATATGCACACGAGGAAGATGCGGGAATGGATATATTTAGCATTGAAGAAAAGGTGATTGAGCCTTTTTCGTGGGCTCAGATTAGGGCGGGATTTTCTATGGAACTCCCCCACGGCTATGAAGCACAAGTTAGAAGTAAGAGTGGACTTGCTCTTAAAAACGGCTTGTTTGTTTTAAACAGTCCAGGGACGATTGATGAAAATTATCGGGGTGAAGTGAGTGTTATGCTAATGAATTTATCAAAAAATGAGTATGTGGTTGAAAAAAATCAAAAGATTGCTCAAATGGTTATTAATAAGGTGGAGCATTTTGAGTGCTTGGAGGCAAATGAATTGTCTTCCACTTCTCGTGGAGAGGGCGGTTTTGGTTCGACGGGCTTAAATAAAAGAGAATAAAATTGTTTAACAAAATATTAAGTTATGATATACTTTTTTTAAATTAAACTTTTGGAGGAAAAATGTCCATTATAAAAAAACAGCACATATTTTTACCAAAAAGACATTTAGATTACTCAAAATGGGGAGTGATTGCTTGTGGTCAATTTTCAAGTGAACCTCAATATTGGGAAAAATTGGAAGAATATGTCGATGGAAATCCTAGCACGCTTAACCTTGTTTTGCCAGAGATTTATTTCGGCAGAGATAATGGTGAGAGAATAAGAAATATTAACAAAAATATGCGGATATATTATGAAAATGGTTTACTGGAAGATGCAGGTCCTTGTATGATTTTAGTTAATCGCTCCACCAAAAGCCACCCAAAAAGGCTCGGAATTGTGCTTGCTGTCGATCTTGAAAATTTTGAATTTAAAAATGATAACCCTTCACTCATAAGGGCAACTGAGGGAACAATCTTGGAAAGAATTCCTCCCCGAATGGAGATAAGACGAGACGCCATTTTTGAATTGCCTCACGCTATGCTTCTTTATGACGACAGGGAGCAAAAGATTGCCGAAAAACTTTTTGAAAATAAGGACAATTTGGAGCAAGTTTATGACTTTGAACTAAATATGGACGGCGGACATTTGACTGGCTGGAAGATTAAAGATGTGGACGAAGTGATTAAACAATTTGACGAACTTTTGACACCTGATTATATTCAAAAAACTTTCAACACCACAACACCACTCTTGTTTGCAGTGGGCGACGGAAATCATAGTTTGGCGACAGCGAAAGCACATTGGAACAATGTTAAAAATTTCATTGATGAGGGTGAAAAATTAGTCCACCCAGCAAGGTTTGCACTTGTTGAAGTCGTGAATATTCACGATGAAGGCATTGAATTTAACCCTATATATCGTGTTGTGAAAAATCCAGACAGACGTTTTGTGAAAGACTTGCAAAATCTTTATAAAGTGAATGTGAATAAGGCGGAAAAAGATTCATATATGACTGAAAAAATAATTATGGGAAATAGTGAAATTCCTTTATATTTGCCAAACAATTCACCTCTTGCCATAAAATTGGTGCAGGATTACATAGACAAGGAAGTTGCTCAGCAACTTGAAATGTCGGTGGATTATATTCATGGGTTGGACAGTTTGAAAGAGATTTGCGAAAAAGATAAAAAGGCTGTCGGCATCACTCTTCCAACTTTGAACAAATTTGAGTTGTTTGAGTTTGTGATAAAACACGGAATTTTGCCACGCAAGGCTTTTTCCATTGGAGAAGCAAGAGAAAAAAGATATTACTTTGAAGCACACAAAATTAAACTTATTTAAGTAATTTAGAAGGATTTTTATGGATATAGCAAAAGCACTTAGCTTGGAATTTAACATTAAAGAGGAGTATTCAATCAACATTATTTCTCTTTTAGATGAGGGGTGCACTGTGCCATTCATCGCAAGATACAGAAAGGAAGTTCACGGAAGTTGTGACGACCAAGTGATTAGAAACTTTGCAGACAGACTGGATTATTTGCGAAATTTTGAAAAGAGAAAAGAGGAAATCACAAGGCTAATTTCCGAGCAGGAAAATATGACTGATGAGATTAAACTCAAACTTGACAAAGCAGTTACTTTGACTGAACTTGAAGACATTTATCGTCCTTTTAAGCCAAAAAGACAAACTAGAGCCACCATTGCAGAAGCAAAAGGGCTTAAACCTTTGGCGGACGCAATTTTTCTGCAAAAAAATGCAGGTCCTTTGGAGGAATTGGCTTCAAAATTTGTTGACACAGAAAAAGGTGTGGACGATGAGAAAACTGCTCTTGCGGGAGCAAGTGACATCATTGCTGAGCGAATTTCTGACAATGATGAAGTTAGAAAGAGACTAAGAGAGTTTATCATGGACTCCGCTCAAGTTGTCACCACTTTAAAACAAGGCGAAAAATATCTTGTCTATCAAATGTATGAAAACTATAAAGAGCCAGTCAGTAAAATTCCAAGTCACCGAATTCTTGCCATTAATCGTGGAGAAAAAGATGATTGCTTAAAAGTGGAAATTGAAACAAATGATGAAAAATGCTGTGAGATAATTACTGAAGAAATGCTTAAGAAAAATGGTTTTTATGAAGAATTTATGAAAAATGCCATTCAGGACTCTTATGAAAGGCTTATTTTGCCATCCCTCATAAGAGAACTCAGAAGCACTCTCACAGACATTGCAAATGAACAGGCAATCAAGATGTTTGAAGTGAATTTAAAACCGCTTCTGATGCAACCTCCGCTTAAAGACAATGTCATTTTGGGGCTTGACCCTGCATATAGAACGGGTTGCAAGGTGGCGGTTATTGATGAAAATGGAAATGTTGTCGACAAAACTGTTATATATCCAACACCTCCTCATAATCAAATTGCAAAATCGGAGGAAGTCATAGCAAGTCTTGTTTTAAAAGATAAAGTTGACGCCATTTCGATTGGTAACGGGACAGCAAGCAAGGAAAGTGAAATTTTTGTGAGTAATTTGATTAAAAAATTGCCACGAAAAGTTAAGTATATGGTTGTGAATGAGGCGGGGGCGTCGGTGTATAGTGCGTCGAAACTTGGGGCGGAAGAATTCCCTGAATATGATGTGTCTCTCCGTAGTGCTGTCAGCATTGCAAGAAGACTTCAAGACCCTCTTGCAGAACTTATCAAGATTGATGTGAAGTCCATTGGAGTCGGGCAATATCAGCACGATATGCCTCAAAAAAGGCTGTCCACAGTTCTAGACGGGGTTGTGGAAGATTGCGTTAATGCAGTTGGTGTGGACCTTAACACAGCGTCATATAAACTCCTAGAACATGTGTCGGGGCTTAATGGTGCTATCGCTAAAAGTATCGTGGAATATAGAAAAGAAAACGGGAAATTTGTGGAAAGAAAGAAACTTCTTAAAGTGCCAAAACTTGGTGCTAAAGCATATCAGCAGTGTGCAGGGTTCCTGAGAATTTCGAACGAAAAAAATATTTTGGACAACACAGGTGTTCACCCAGAAAGTTATGAAGCGGCTGAAAAACTTCTAAAAATTTTTAATTTAAGTGTTGTAGATGTGAAAAATTGTGCGGTTCAAAGTTTGCCAAATCTTGTGGAGATTAAAGGAAAACAAAAAGTGGCTGAGATTTGTGGCATTGGTGTCCCAACACTTGATGATATTGTTGAAGAGCTAACTAAACCTGGTAGAGACGTTCGAGACGATTTGCCAAAACCTGAACTCAAAAGTGATGTGCTTAGCATTGATGACCTTAAAGTGGGAATGATTATAAAGGGAACAGTGAGAAATGTTATAGATTTTGGTGCGTTTGTGGACATTGGAGTTCATCAAGATGGGCTTGTTCACATCTCTGAGATTTGTGATAGATTTATAAAACACCCAAGCGAAGAATTGTCTGTTGGGCAAATTCTTAAGGTAAAAATCATAAGTATCGACATTCAAAAACAGAGAATTGGTCTGTCTATAAGAAAGGCAGAAGACGAAGAAGAAAGTTAAAATTTTTTCAATAAAATGAATCTTTTTATTTTGACATTTATAACTTTTAATTTTGTGTTAAATCTTTTTCGACCAGACAGGCAAGTATCATAATTATATCATAAAAATTGCACTAAAACTGCTTCCGACCAAACAGTCGTAAGAAATTGTATTAAAAAATTTTAAATTTCGGGTTTTGTGAAGTTAAAAAAATTCAATTTGTAATTTACCAAAAATTGTTTGATTAACTTTTATAAAAAGATATGCACAAATAGTTAAAAATTGTGGATAAAATAATTTTAAATAATTG
>CAYIZE010000039.1:1633-7280 GCA_964367785.1 uncultured Christensenella sp. | reverse complement strand
AAAAAAGCACGGTTTCGCCGTGTTTTTTTAATGAAGAATGAAGAGTGAAGAATGAAAAGTGAAGAATTATGAGTGGAGAATGAAGAATAATGGTCAAATAATATAAGGTTAAGTTTAGTTTTTATTTTTCTTAAAACGCTTTTGAAATTTGATTTGATTTGTTAAAATAAATGAATGGATAGTTATAATAATTTTAATATATTTAGTTTTAAAGACTTTAAATCTTTGTCCAAAGGCTACTTAAATGTGGATATATTTGAGCAGGGTTTTGCTGTTCTTAAAACTGAAAGTAAGGTGTTAATTTCAGCACCTCACGGGGTTGTTCAAACGCAACTGGGCAGACATAAAGTGGCGGAGATTGGTAGCGCAAGAATGGCACTATATTTAGCAGATGTCACAAAATCAAACCTAATTATAAAGACAAAAAATCTCTTTGACAATGTCAATTTTGATGAAAAGTGTACCTATCGCGAAGAAATTGCCCGCCTTATAAAAGAGAAAAACATAAAATATTTGCTTGATTTCCACGGTCTTGCCAAAACAAGGGAATGTGACATCAATCTCGGAATAAATTATGGCGAAAATATTAAATCAAACAAAACCGTATTTGACAAAATGGTTCTTGTTCTTACAAAAGCAGGCTTTAAAGTTAGCATTGACCAACCCTTTTCTGGCTCATATAAGACAATTAGTGGAACTTTTGCTCGTGAGTTTAATCTTTTCACAGTTCAAGTTGAGATTAATTGTGGCATAACTAATTATGAAGCGAGTTTCAGTAAACTAAAAAAACTGCTTTTTGCATTTACTGAGTGCATAAATATTCTCAAATCTTCTAGTTTATGAAGTGTAATTTAGAAAGTTTTGTAATTTTTTATAAAAAGTTAAAAAAAATCACAAAAACATTGACTTTTATTTAAAAACATATATAATGGAGACTACTATGTTGTTGAATTTTGTAAAAGCAAAGAATGAGGAGGGCATAGCCCAACAATTCAGCGTAAAATTTCCTTTAGATGAAGATTTAGTCAAAGACAGAGGCTATGAAATTCTTTCACCTGTGTCTGTTAAGGGAAGTTATTACTATCAAAACGAGGAATTGTTTTTAACAGCCACAGCCGAAGTCACGCTTTTATGTGTTTGCGATAGTTGTGCCGAGAAATTTGAAAAAGTTTTCACTTTCCCTGTGAACCAAAAGTTCGTGGAGGATTATAACGTGAAAGATGATGATGACTACGTCATAAATCATATGACAGTGAGCCTTGACGAACCCGTTGTCTACAATTTTTTTCAAAATCTCCCCTCAAAAATTAAATGCAAAGAAGATTGCAAAGGATTATGCTCCATTTGCGGAAAGAACAAAAACATTTTTTCCTGCAACTGTGAGGAGATTGAAATCGAACAACAACAACTAGAAAATCCATTTGGTAAATTAAAAAATAGGAGATAGATAAAATGGCAGTTCCAAAAAGAAAAGTTAGCAAATCAAGAAGAGACAAGAGATGTGCAAATTGGAAAGCAGTCACCCCAACATTGGTGGAATGCCCACATTGCAAAGCGCAGATTGCTCCTCACACCGTTTGTAAAGAATGCGGATACTATGACGGAAGAGAAGTCATTGCTAAAAAAGCAAAGAAAGAAAAAGAGGGAAAATAATCTCCTTTTGTTTTTTAACGAATATTTTTTTGCACAAAATTAAGAAGGAGAATGCTTATTCTTCTTCTTTTTTAAACTATAAAATATAATTATAAAATGAAAAAGTATAAAAGGGAAACTTATGACAAATAAAAAATTGTCGGCACAAGATTTGATGAGAATTATTTCAAAAATTGAGAGAGAAAACGAAAACATTGATAAAATGCAGGATTTTTTAATTAATTTTGCAAAGTCGCGTTCGCTCAATTTCATCACTGATGAGTTCAAAAATGTCATTATATATAAAAATACTCTTGACTCTAGTCCCCCTGTTGCCATTCAAACGCAAATGGACTTTTTGAGTGTTAAAACAAATAAAGCAAGATTTTTTTCTTTTCAAAAAGGTGTTCCGCTTTTCAGAAAAGGAGCATACATTTCGGCTGGGAAAACAAATTTCGGAGCAATGAGTCTTGCGGGAATGGCTCTCATCTTAGAATTGCTTGATAGTGACATTCCTGTGAATATTGAGGCTATTTTTACAACTCATAGCGAAACAATGCTTGGAGCAAAGTTTTTGGACATAAAAAATATTCAGTCAAAGCAAATGATATGCCTTGATGGATTTTGTGACGCCACGCTATATTCCTCGAGTGCAAATTTCACAAAATACATCGTGAAGTTTCCAAGCGAAAAAGAATTTATTTTCAATTCGCCTGAACTTAAAACTTTTCATCTTTGTGTGTCTGGGCTTGCAAATGGACTGATTGGAGCAAATCCAACTGCCATTAACTCGTCAAAACTCCTTATGGAACTTTTATGTAAGATTGAAGACGCAAAGATAAATAATTTTACAACTAAAAACCAGTTGAATGCTGTTCCAAACAGGACAGATTGTGTTTTTACGACCACTTTGAGTGATGTTGTGCTTAAAAAAGTTATTAAGCATTTTTTTATTTTAAGCCGAAAAACAAATAAACTTATTCAAATTAAATGCAGTCGCCAAATCAATCAAACTCTTGTTTTAGACTCTTTTCAAAACACACTTAACTTCATAAAAGAACTCGAGCAGGGTTTTGTTGTGAATGACGAAAGGGGAAGTGTTATTCAAAACTTGAGCGAAGTGGATAGTGAAAACGGCACGCTTAGCGTCCAAATCCTTTCAACAGATGAAAAACTTCTTAAAACTCAAATAAAATATCTCGACGACCTTTGCGATAAATATGGCTTTTCTGGAAATATTTCAGACAACAAGCCTCAGTTTAAAAGCACAGATAATTCAACTCTAATAAAAGACCTTGAAGAGAGTTACATTGGTATTTTGCCCCTTAAGAAAGACACTTTATTCAAAAGTTCGCAAGCAGGTATTTTCCAAGAAAAAATCAAAAATCTCGACGTTGCTATTTTGGGTGTATGTGTGGAAAATCCTTTTTCAACAGAGGAAAAACTTCTTGTTTCAAGTTTTAAAAACGCATCTTTATGGCTAAAAAACTTTTTTGAAAAAAAATCTCTTAGCAATTAATTCACAATATTCCAAAAAACTGAATATTATCTTTTGATAGCCCGAGTGAAATTTTTTTGGGTTAAATTTAGTTTTGGAGATTTTAGAAATGAATATTGCCATTGTTGGTGCAACGGGGAAGGTTGGGAGCAAATTTATTCAAGTTTTACAAGAAAGAAATATATTTGCCGACAACTTCTTCCTGTTTGCAAGCAAAAATAGTGAAGGCAAAAAAATAAAGTTATTTAACAAAATATATATAGTTGAAGAATTGAATGAAAAAAATATAATAGATAAAAAAATTGACTTCGCATTATTTTCCGTTGGAGCAAAACTTTCAAAGCAGTTTGCTCCTATTTTTGCTGAAAAAGGTTGCATTGTGATTGATAATTCCAGTGCATTTAGAAGAGAAGAAAATGTTCCTTTGGTTGTGCCTGAAGTGAACAATGAAGACATATTAAAGCACAAGAATATTATAGCAAATCCAAATTGCTCGACAATTTTGGCTGTTTTGCCTTTAAAAGCCCTTGACGATAAGTTTGACATTAAAAGGGTGATTTTTTCCACCTATCAAGCCGTCTCGGGTGCAGGACAAAAAGGTATTGAGGACCTTGAAAATGGTATAAAAGGCGGGAAACCAAAAAAGTTTTTATATCCCATTTTTTCAAACCTAATCCCACAAATCGATGACTTTTTGGAAAATGGATATACCAAGGAAGAGGATAAGATGATTTTTGAGACAAAAAAAATTATGCACAAAAATTCCTTAAAAATTACGGCAACAACTGTGAGAGTGCCTGTGTTTAATTGCCATAGCGAGAGCATTAATGTTCAGTTTAAAAAACCATTTGAACTGGAAGAAGTGAGAAAAACTCTTAGTAATTTTGAAAATGTTTTTATTATGGACGATATAAAGAATAATGTCTATCCAATGCCAATTAATTGCAACGAGAAAGACGGCGTGTATGTGGGAAGACTTAGGCGGGATTTTTCCGCTAAAAACGCTCTAAATTTCTTTGCAGTGAATGATAATATCAGGAAAGGTGCGGCCACAAACGCTGTGCAAATTTTACAAAGCATCTTGAAATTTAAAAAGGAAGGAAAGTTATGAAAAAAATTGTATTCACAGGCAGTTGCACTGCCATAATAACGCCGTTTAAAGATGACGAAGTGGATTTTGTTAGTTTTAGAAAACTCATTTCATATCAACTTGAAAATGGAACGGACGCCATTGCTATTTTAGGCACTACTGGTGAACCTGCCACACTCAGCGAAGACGAAAAGGAAAAAATCATCGTTTTTGCAAAATCGGAGATTGGAGGCAGGGCAAAACTCATCGTCGGAACTGGTGCAAATTGCACAAGAAAAGCAGTGGAAAACAGCCAAAATGCACAGAGGTTGGGGGCAGATGCTCTTTTGATTGTCACGCCATATTATAATAAATGCACTCAAAATGGACTTGTGGAACACTACAAACAAATCTCAAATGCAGTGAGTATTCCCATCATTGTCTACAATGTTCCCACTCGCACAGGAGTGAATATTTTGCCTGAAACAGCGGTGAAACTAAGTGAACTTGAAAATGTTTGTGGCATAAAGGAAGCAAGCGGAGACTTGGGGCAAATTATGACTCTTTGCAAAATGTTAAGCGGAAAAATGGCAGTCTATTCAGGTGAAGATAGTCATAATTTTATCTTTCTAACTTTGGGAGCAAAGGGGGTCATCAGTGTTGCTGGAAATATCTTGCCAAAAGAGATTAATCTCCTCACAAAATTAATTCAAAAGGGGCAGATTGATGAGGCGAGAACTTTGCATGAAAAATTGCTTTCAATTAATAAGAATGTTTTCATCGAGGTGAATCCAATTCCTGTTAAATTTGCGTGCAGTCAAAAGGGACTCTGCGAGAATGAACTTAGACTTCCACTCACCCCTCTTGAAAAAATTCACGAGCAAATAATTATAAACAACTTAAATGAATTTTAATTCAGTGTCATTGGGGCAACCCCTTGACATACATAAATGATTAAAAAAGACGAAAAAAATGAAAATATTGAAAAGAAGAATTTATAAGAGGTGAAATTTGAAAATACTTATTAATGGGTTTTATGGCAAAATGGGGCAAAAAGTTTATACTTTATCAAAAAACTTTGACGATATAGAGGTTGTCTATGGCGTTGATAATCAAGAAAAGATTGTCGGTTCAAAAAAGTCTTTTGATGATGTGGAAATTATCAGTGACATTTCACACGGAAAGGAATGCGATGTGGTCATTGATTTTTCTCACCCGTTTGCAATAGAAGGGATTCTGAACTTTTGCGTCGCAAATCACAAACCTCTTGTTATTGCAACAACAGGACACACAAAAATTCAAGAAGACGAAATTGTTCGTGCTAGCCACTTCATTCCTATTTTTAAAGCAAGTAACTTAAGCATTGGGGTGTGGCATTTTATGAATATCATTAAAAAAGCCGTGGAGAAACTGAGTGACTTTGACATTGAAATTATTGAAACTCACCA
>CAYIZE010000039.1:0-1533 GCA_964367785.1 uncultured Christensenella sp. | reverse complement strand
GCCAGCAAGTTCATTTTGGCACAAAAAAGTGGGCTTTTTGATATGAAAAGTCTTTTTAATGATTAATAAAAAATTTGAAGAACTATATTACAGGTAAATTTTTTTAAAGGAGAATATAAAAATTAACAGCGAAAACAATGAGCAAAATAAAAAGAAAAAATTTGAAAGTGTAAAAAATAAAAAAACTGAAAAAATAAAAAATATTGGTTGTAAATTTGGAGGCACATCTCTTGCGAATAGTGAAAATATAAGAAAAGTAGCAGATATTATAAAAACTGGTAAGAGACGTTTTGTCGTTGTGTCGGCTCCTGGCAAAAGGGACAAAAGCGACACGAAGATTACAGACATTTTAATAAATTGTTTCAATCTTTCAAAATTGGGTGAGGATTTTACTCCTCTTTATGAAAAATTAAAAACTCGATTTCTTGACATTGTAAAAGATTTGTCTGTTGAAATTAACCTTATCTTTGACTTTTGCAGTCTTAAAAAGGAAATTGAAAGTCATAAAAATTATGACCTTGTTGTCTCTCGTGGTGAATTCATTCTCGCCAAAATTGTTGCGAAATATCTTAACTATAACTTTTTAGATGCAAAGAATTTTTTAACATTTAATGATGAAAGAGAAGTTGATTTATCAAAGAGTAAAAAGAAATTTAATGCAATTATAAAACAAGATGAAAACTATGTCATTCCTGGGTTTTATTGTGAAAATTTAAAAGGAGAAATTGTCACTTTTTCAAGAGGTGGTTCTGATGTCACAGGTGCGATAGTCGCATATCTCACAAAGTCAGATGTCTATGAAAATTTCACAGATGTCGACGGCTTTTTCTCGGCTAATCCACAAATTGTCTCTGCTCCAAAATTGAAAAAAATGCTGACTTATGATGAACTGCGAGCCTTATCTTTTTTTGGAGCGAACGTTCTGCACCCCAGTTGCGTGCAGTTTTTAAAAGAAAACAGCATTGTTTTAAACCTGAAAAACACATTTAACCCCGCTTGTGATGGGAGTTTTATATTGAAAGAAATCGGCAAACATTCAAAAGAACTTGCAGGTATCTCTGGACAAAAAAACTTTTTAATCTTAACAATAAAGAAATTTGATATTCAAAATGGCATTAAAGAAATATGTAAAATTGAAAAAATTCTTAAAAACAGTAGTGTTGCGGACTATTTTGTTAATATTTCTCTCGACCAAATATCTGTCATTATAAAGAATGATTTTGCCAATAATTTTTCTATTTTAAAAATAGTCAATGAACTTAAAACTAAAATAAAAAATGACAGCGTTGAAGTTAGAGATAATGTTGCCATAATTTCAGTGGTGGGGGAGGCGATAAAAAATTATAAAGCCGTGCAGAGAAAAGTTATGGAAAAAATATATGACAATAATATAGATTTAATTTTTGTGACAAAAAACGAAAGTCAGTCATTCATTCAATTTGCAATAGATGAAAAATATTTTGAAAATGTGATAAAAATCCTCCATAATTCTCTTTTTTAATTTGCTAAAAAGTTAGCTATATAATTATTATT
>CAYIZE010000038.1:5118-7597 GCA_964367785.1 uncultured Christensenella sp. | reverse complement strand
GGTATGAAATATCCATATAAAATATTATAATATATTTAAGAAATAATAACAAAGACTTTAAAACAATATTATTGATTGAAATACATTTAACATTTTTTTCAATTTGTTGTAAAATACTAACCATAGAAATAAAAAATAATAAGGAAGAAAAAAAATGGAAAATAAACTTTTATCAAATGCTTTAAAAAATAAATACGCAGTGGGGGCTTTCAATTTCGCAAATCTTGAAGTCCTAAAAGCAATCATTGTTGCTGCTGAAAATCAAAATTCACCAGTTATTTGTCAAGTGTCCGAGGGTGCAATGTCTTTTATTGGCGAAGATTACCTTAAAGATTTCATCGCCACTGCAAGAAAATCTTGCAAAGTGCCAGTCAGTTTTCATCTAGATCACGGCAAATCTCTTGAAAGTGTGAAAAAAGCAATAGAAGCGGGTTGTGATTCTGTTATGATTGATGCTTCAATGCTTTCGTTTGAGGATAATGTCAAAATAACAAAAAATGTTGTTGAATATGCTCACAAACTTAATGTGTCGGTTGAAGCAGAACTTGGTTCTCTTGCCGGAATTGAAGAGGATCTTGATGTGTCAGATAAAGATAGTTGCTACACAAACCCATTGCAAGCAAAAGAATTTGTTGAAAAAACAAAAGTGGATAGCCTTGCTGTGTCCATTGGCACGAAACATGGCGCTTATAAATTCAGTGGGAACGCACGACTACGTTTTGACATTTTAAAGAAAATTGAAGAACAGATTCCAAACACCCCTCTAGTTCTACACGGAGCCAGTGGAGTTGACGCTCAAGATGTCAGTCGTTTGCTTGAATTTGGGGTGAATATTCAAGGAGCAAAAGGTGTCACAGAAGAAATTTTGAAAGAAGCAAGCCTGACAAATGTTTGTAAGATCAATGGAGACACCGACATTAGAATATCACTTCTCATCGGCATTTTGCATAATATCGAGCAAAACAACACAAACATTGATTACAGAAAATATCTCAGCGAGGGAATGAATGAAGTGTCCGCACTCGTTGCTAAAAAAATGGAAATTTACAATAGTAAAAATAAAGCATAAAGATTAATTATAGAACAATAAATTTTTTAAATGACTAGAATAATAATTAAAAAAATGCTTGAAAGCATTGATAAAATGGATAAGACTAAGCCAAAAACTCCAATGGATTTGCGGTTTAGTCTTATTTGCATCACGCCAAAAACAAAGCCATAAATGGAAAGAAAAATTGATATTATAATTCCGCTAAAAATATAAATAACGAGCATTAAAACATAAGAAAACCCAAAAAAGTTTACATTTGACAAGTTAAAAAAAAGGCAACAGGCAGAGATTGCAAGTGCGATTATGGAAAGTAAAAGAGATAATTTTCCATATTTTCTTATGCGTTTACGTTCATCTTCAGATTTGTTTTTGTCTGCATTATAATTCTCAATAAGGTTTCTAAACAAAAAAAATCCTGTCACTTTCCCCACAGAGTCCTCTCGGTTTAGCCTAGAAGAATTGCTTTTATCTTGTTTAATATCCATAAAAAAATCCCTTTGCTCTATTTTGTGCAAAAGGAATTTTAATATTTATTATTAATAATTATTTAATTTATTGCATAATATTTCAATATTATTTTTTGTTTCGTTTTTGAAGAAACTTCAATTTTTCAACAAAAAACCATTTAACAATTAAAACAAGAGCAACTGTCACCATTCCACCGATGAAGACATCTGTGAAAAAATGCGCTCCGCCAATAACTCTTGCAAACATCATCGCTATTGTGTAGATTATAGCGACTGAATAGAATGTTATTCTCCATTTTTTTGTGTTTAATTTTTGATAAAAGTCAGGCAATAAAATAAGCAGGAATGTGCTTGCTGCTGCACATGTGTGACCCGATGGGAACGACTTAAAATAATCTCCTGCATATGCGGAAATTGAAGAAAATTTATTTGTATTAATTACAAACCAATTTGTATAATATTCAAAATTTGAATAGCCTTCATAAACCATAGCCCTATATCTTGTTCTATCAAAAATGATTTTACTACCCTGCACAATAGCGTTTGATAGCCCTGCCACGATTAAAACCGCCAAAGCAAAACCTGACAAGGATATAATTGTTTCCTCTTTTAGTCTCCCAAAAAGGAAAAAGATTATAAGGGAAATTACGCTTGAAAATCCAAGGATTGCCACTTTTCCAAAAATGCTTTCAACAAAGCTTCCAAGTCCAAAATTTGTGTAATTTGAAATATATTCAAGAGTCTTGTTTAATCCATAAAAAGAGCAAATAACGCTTGCAAAGCATAAAACTATTAACAGAGAGACATTTATCCACTTTGTTTTTAGTGGATTTTTCAAAAAATAAAAGAATAAAATTGCAAATGCACAAAGAAGAATAAGATATAAAACGTCTTCGCCAGCACATTCAAAAATAATGGCGAAAAGATTATGAGAATGATAACTTCCTTGAGTTAAATCGGC
>CAYIZE010000038.1:0-5018 GCA_964367785.1 uncultured Christensenella sp. | reverse complement strand
AGCATTTTTATTTGCTTCTTTTGCATTGAGATAAAGCGAAGCGGATTCCATTTCAACACCCTTAATTCCAAGAGTTATCATTTGTCTATTTTTTTCAATAGAGTCATAAAATGTGTCGGTGGAAAATATTGAGTCGCAAATTATTTTTATATTTTTTTCCTTTGCAACTAATTTTAATTCGGTAAGTAATTTTTTAGAACAAGTGAAAGAAGTTTCTCCACCGTTTTTAAAAATATTTCCAAAATTTGTGTCTGTGAAAACTCTTTCGCCCACGAGAATGTCGCCAATAACAAGTTTTTTGTCTAGCGAACCAGTTGTTCCCACACGAACAATGTTTTCAACATCATAAAAGTTAAACAACTCATAGGAATAAATTCCCATTGAAGCATTGCCCATCCCAGAAGACATTATTGTCACAGGAATTTTTTTATAAGTTCCTGTGAAACAAAGATTGTTCCTCACAGAACTCACAAGTTTTCTATGTTTCAAAAATTTTTTAGCAAATTTTTTAGCACGCATTGGGTCTCCGGGCATAATAACAGTCTTTGCAATTTGCCCTTTTCTTGCGTCATTATGTACAGTTGGTGTTTGTAAATCCATAATAATAACCTCTAACCTATTCTAATTTTTATTTAAGAATTAGTCAACTTTATGTTGTCAAAATGTTCATAAGTGTTTGATTTAATGAGAAAAAAAGATATAATTACAAAAAATTTGCGAGGTGAAAAATGTTTAATATAACAATCGATGGCAAAGCAGGAAGTGGGAAATCGACAATCGCTAAGGGGCTTTCTAAAAGGTTAAATATAAAAAATTTTAATACAGGGGCAGTCTATCGTGGGATTGCTTGTGAGTATTTGAAACAGTATAAAGACAAAAAACCCACAGATAAGATTATAAATGACTTTCTAAACACATTACAAATTAAAATTTTGTTTATAGATAATGTGCAAAATGTTATTGTGAATGGCACAAATTTCACGCCTTTTCTTCGTGAGGAAAAAGTGAGCAATGCAACACCTTTCATTTCTGGTTATGACAAGTTGAGAGAAAAAGTGCGAGAAATTCAGCGAAAATTTGCAAATGAAAATGATTGCATAATTGAGGGGAGAGATATAGGCCGCGTCGTTTTGAAAAATGCGCAGTGTAAGTTTTTTTTCACAGCAAGTGTGACAGCAAGAGCGCAAAGACGATTTAAAGAAATTAAAGAAGAAGATGTTAGTCTTGAAATGATAAAAAAGGACATTGAAATAAGAGATGAAATGGATACTGATAGAGAATTTGGAGCAATGCTCCCCGCAAAAGACGCCATAGTTATTGATAATTCTAATTACACCATAGAGCAAACTCTAGATATTTGCCAGTCGATAGTAGAAGAAAAAAGAATGTTAAAAAGTTAATAAAAAAGTAATAAAAAAGTTAATAAAAAAGCAATAAAAAAAGTTAATAAAAAAAGACGAATAATTAATCGTCTTTTTTTATTCTAGATTTTTATTTTAAGGAAAGTCTTTTTGCCTTTTTTCAGGGTTATTCCGTTTTTAAAATCGTTTTCACCCACACAAAATGCTATGTCTAAAACAGGTTTTCCGTCAATAGTGAGTCCTCCTTGTGAGAGTAATCTTCGCCCCTCACTTTTGGAAAGACAAAGCCCCGATTCACAAAGTAAGTCAAGAATATTAATTTTTCCTTGTAATAGGCATTCGCAACTAAGAGATTTTGTGGGAATATTTGAGTCATCACCATTTCCACAAAAAAGATTTTGCGAAGCGCTTCTTGCTTTTTCTGCTTCTTCCTTGCTATGAACAAGAGATGTTAGTTCAAACGCCAAAATATCTTTTGCTTTGTTGAGTTCCACGCCTTGCCAATGTGACATTTTTTCAATCTCATCTAGTGGCAAAAAGGTTAGCATTTTCAAACATTTAATCACATCATCATCTGCTAAATTTCTCCAATATTGATAGAATTCAAAAGGAGTTGTCTTGTTTTCGTCAAGCCATACTGCTCCATTTGCCGTCTTACCCATTTTTTTGCCCTCACTGTTGAGGAGGAGGGTTGTTGTCATTGCAAAGGAATCCTTGCCCAGTTTTCTCCTGATGAGTTCTGTCCCTCCCAGCATATTAGACCACTGATCATCACCGCCAGCCTCCATGTTGCACCCATAATTTTTGAAAAGGTAGTAGAAATCAAAACTTTGCATAATCATATAGTTAAATTCCAAAAATGAAAGTCCTTTTTCCATTCTCTGCTTGTAGCACTCTGCTCTGAGCATATTGTTTACGCTAAAATGCGGGCCAACTTCTCTTAACATATCAACATATTTTAAATCTAAAAGCCAATCTGCATTATTAACGCAAAGTGCTTTATCATCGCTAAAATCAATAAATTTTGAAATTTGTTTTTTAAAAGCCTCGCAATTTTTTTCAATCTGTTCAGTTGTGAGCATTGAACGCATATCTGTTCTCCCCGATGGGTCTCCAATGTAGCCTGTGCCTCCACCCAAGAGGACAATAGGTTTGTTGCCCGCAAGTTGAAGCCGTCTCATAAAACTCAGAGACATAAAATGTCCTGCGTGAAGTGAATCTGCTGTTGGGTCGAAACCAATGTAAAAAACTGCCTTTCCATTATCTAAAAGATCTTTGATTTTGTTTTCATCTGTCACTTGTTTCACAAGTCCTCGGGACACCAGTTCGTCGTATATTTGCATAATATTTTCCTTTTACTTTTTATTATTATAACAAAAATAGAAAATTTTTCAAATAAAAATCATTTTTTGTTTTAATTAAATAAAATAATACTTGCACTAATCATCGCATTTAAAAAATTTTAAGTCTAAAGAATAATATCAACAAATGACTAAAATTGAAATAAAGATATTATAATTATTGCAAAAGCATAAATATAATGGTAAAATATTTTTGAAAAAAGAAATATATAATGCAATTTTAAGGGTTGAAAATGATAGATGAAATTGAAGACGTTTGCTGTGCCAAAGCAAAACAAATCCTATTTGACAAATGCTCACCCATAAATGTTTTGAAAGCAGAGCAAGCGGTGGAGATTTTAAAAAGCATTAAGATGGATAACAACGCTTTAATTGTTGCCTATATTTTTATTCCCTTTGCACATGGTCACATCACATCAAAAGAAGTTAAAGAAAATTTTAATGACGAAGTGTTAGATATGCTTGAATACAGTGTGAAAATTCACAATGTTGAATATAACAATGAAGAACAAGAAGCCGAAAATATCAGAAAATTATATTTTGCTCTTGCAAAAGATTTAAGAGTGATTATCATAAAACTTGCCCTTGTCCTTGCAGAACTTAAAAATGAAAAACTCTACACTGAAGATGAAAAAAAATTGAAAGCAAAAATTGCCCTTGATCTTTTTGCACCTCTCGCCGCTCGGCTTGGCATATCTTTAATAAAAGATGAGATTGAAAATATAGCATTTAAAATTTTAGAGCCACAAAAATATGAAGAAATCAAACAAGCGATTGAATGTTCATATGGCAGTGGTAAAGAGATGATATGTGACATAAAAAAATATCTTAATGATTCACTGCTCGAATTGAACATAGAAGGGGAAGTGACTGGCAGGCAAAAACATATTTACAGCATATATAATAAAATGCAAAATAAAAATGCTAACATTGATAACCTTTTTGACCTTGTAGCATTGCGTGTTATTGTGAAAGACGTGTCAAATTGTTATGCACTGCTTGGTAAAATTCACGCAGATCTCACCCCTATCTCATATCGTTTTAAAGACTATATTGCCACACCAAAATCAAATGGATATCAATCGCTCCACACAACTGTTTTTTGGAAAGATAAACCCATAGAAATTCAAATTCGAACATATGAAATGCACCGTGCCGCAGAGTTTGGCTTTTGTGCTCATTGGATGTATAAAGAAAAAAGGAAGAATGCGGACTCTCTTGACCAAAAACTTGGCTGGATTAGGGAACTTATTGACGGAAACAAGTCAAAAACTTCAAAAGAAATCATTGCTACTTTCAGGACAGATATATATAATGGTGAGATTTTTGTGTTGTCACCACTTGGCAAAGTCATTCATCTGCCAGCAGAATCATCACCTATTGATTTTGCATATGCCATTCATAGTGCTGTTGGAAATAAATGCGTTGGTGCAAAAATAAATGGGAAAATGGTTCCACTATCCACAACTTTAAACAATGGCGACGTTGTGGAGATTATAACCTCTCAAAAAAGTAAGGGTCCATCAAGAGATTGGCTTAAAATTGCAAAACTGGTTGCAACAAAAGCCAAAATCAAACAGTTCTTTAAGCGAGAAATGAAAGATGAGAATATTAAGATTGGAAAAAGTATGTTTGAAAGTGCTGTAAAAAACACAGGAGTTATTCCATCAGTTCTTCTCAAAAAAGAGCGAATTGAAGAAATCTTCCAAAAATATTCCTTTGAAAATATTGATGAACTTTATGCTTCTTTAGGAAATAATAATCTATCAGCAAAAGTTGTAGTTAATAAATTTATGCAGATGTATAGAGTTGAGATGAAAGCCCAACAAAAACTTCTGACATTAAAAAATACAAAATGTGATAAAAATGAAAAAGCGGTTGTTGTTAACGGAGTGAATAATTTAATGATAAAGTTTGCCACTTGCTGTCACCCCATTCCAAATGATGAAATAATTGGATTTATATCGCAGGGAAGAGGAGTTGTTGTTCATAGGAAAAATTGCAAAAATGTGGAGAATTATCAAAAAGAAAGGCTTATAGAAGTGGAATGGTCAAGCGAAGTGCAAAATGACTATCGCGTCACGCTTTTAATCTACACAAACATTGGCTATAATGTCACATCGCAGATAACTTCCATTCTTGCTGAAAACAAAATATCACTTTTAAGTTTAATTATGGAACAAAAAAGGACTTCTCCAGCCATAAGACTTACGATTGGCATTCAAAGTTTGGAAAGACTTGAAGAACTCACAAGAAAGATTTCTGCTTCCCCCGGAATTTGTGACATAAAACGAGT
>CAYIZE010000037.1:0-8030 GCA_964367785.1 uncultured Christensenella sp. | reverse complement strand
CCATTGATATCAATATTTCAATCCACGCTCCCAACGCGGGGAGCGACTTGATCACGAACTAGATAAACAAGTAGATTATAAATTTCAATCCACGCTCCCAACGCGGGGAGCGACTGACTTGTTGCAATTCCTCAAACATTATAACTTCATTTCAATCCACGCTCCCAACGCGGGGAGCGACAGTAAAAAAGTTAAAATAAGCCACTTTTTTACTATATTTATTGACTTTTTTCATTAGAATTAAATAAAAATGATGAAAAGTCACTTAAATATCTCAGTTTTTAGGTGCGAATATACCATGTATAATATGTTTGATTTAGTCTCGCACTAGATTTATATTAAATTATTATGGTCCCTTCTAAAGGAATGCTTGGCTTAACTCCTAAATGTTCAACCTTAGTTGAGTAGTTATTTCCTAAGTTGTAAAATCTTAAATTGTCTTGACTTTCATCTATGATAATTTTTAATTCGTTTTTAAGTTTTAAAAAGTTTCCATAGTCAAGATTGCATTCAAAAACTGAGTTTTGCACTCTTTGCCCATGTTTAATGCAACTTTTTGCAACCTTATTTAATCTTCTTTTACCTTCGGCTGTTTCAGTTGAAACATCATAAGTAACTAATATTAACATATTTTTCTCCTGTTTTGCAAACTACTTCCATAAAAAGGGTGGATATTCGTCTAAATCGCCTCGAATCACACGAGCTAAAAGGAGTGCTTGCGAATAAGGAACTAAGCCCCACTCAATTTTTTCGTCCAAAAAAGGGTGAGTTATAATTTGTTTTTTATGTTCTTGCCAACTGGTAAATAACTTTTTTCTCCCTTGTTCAGTAAGCATAACCGCTCCACTACCAGACACTTCAAAATCATTCCCAATTATTTCTTTTCGATTTATTAAAGCCAAAACAAATCTATCGGCAACTGGGGCTCTTAATTCTTCCATTAAATCGAGTGCAAGAGAGGCTCTGCCGGGTCTATCTCTATGTAAAAATCCACAATATGCATCAAGCCCAACTGACTCTAGTGCTCCTCGACAATCGTGTGCGAGTAGTGTGTATGCAAGCGATAATAAAGCGTTTAAACAATCAAGTGGAGGTCTTCGATTTCTGTTTTTAAAATAGAAATCAGCCTTATTTTGAAGTATTAGTTGATTGAATTCGGCGAAATAATACTGAGCAGCCGTCCCCTCTAAAATCATAATTTGATTTAGGTCCTCACACTCTAAAATTTTCTTTGAGATTGAAGAAATGTTTTTTGATGCTTGCTTTAATTTTTCAATGTCAACTCTCAAAGGATAATCTCTTGTGGTACGCTCCAAAACCCATCGAGCGTTGTGAGTTTTTCCAAATATAAAATTCCTTGCATATAGACAACTTTTTAAAGGATCATCTGCAATTCGATATTGCTCTTTCCGAAGTAAAATATTGCCCTTACTTTCACCTATAAAAGTTCCTAAAAATCTTCCACTTTCAGAAAGAAAAGATAGATTTATGCCTTTTTGAACACAAGCAAACATTAGTTGCGTGCTTGCTCCCTTATACCCACAAGAAAGTATGCTCTCCAAATTTAAGAGTGGAACTCTTAGTTGTGACCTACCTTCCAAATTAACTAATACATTTTCATTTTCAAGTGATAAAAAACAATCTGGATTATTAACATAAAGTGTATTTAATAATTTTCTCATTTAATTTTCTCCCAAATACTTTTGGAGATATTCCCTCACATTCTGTTTTTTTTCTAGAGCAGGCAAACAAATATCTTTTAATGCACATTGGTCACAAAAAGAATTAACTACTGGTTTTGGAACACTTTTTACTCGCAAAAGACTAAAAATTTCTTTTAAGGTTTGACGCACTTCTTCTCTTAGTTCGTCAGTAAAATTAACATTAACTCTCCTGTGCGTTTCTCCATAAAACAAGGCACCACACTCTATATGACATAGAAGCATTTCTTCAAGGCACATCGCTTGTGCACAAAGTTGCCTTCTATCACAGTTGTTTTGTGGTTCAACACCTCTTTTATATTCAATGGGAAAAGGTAAATATTTCCCTTCATAACCAATAATTTCAACACCGTTTTTATCTCTATGCATTTCAACTGCGTCACACTCACCAGTTATGCACAAACTATGCGAGCATACTTTTAAAGCCCGCATAATTATTATGTCACCCCGTTTTTCAGTTTGCTTTGCGTCATGCACTCTAAGATGCATATTCGTTCCATCTATTGTGCGCCAATTTTCTCCACTTTCATTTTCAAGAGTTCTTAACGCCCATCGTCTTGGACAAATGGAATAATCGTGAATGTCTGAAAGCAGGACAAATTCTTCCTCATTCATTATAATTTTTCAATCATCTCCACTTGATATGTTTTACCATTCGCATTTAAAGTCTTACCCTCACTTGGCGATGTTATGTCATAATCTTCAAAACACCTTGCAACCTTCGACTCATCTTTTCTTTTGGCTTTAATTAAATCAAACAAAATGTGTGATGGTGCATTTCCAAGGGCGTCTTGATGTTTAAATACAAAAAGTTTACGCACTGCCATTTTCCCACGGCCTGCGGAGTGATCGTGCTCAAACATATTTATTATTGCCTCCCACAAAAGTTCTAGGTCCTCTTCATTAAATTTTGTAAGTTTTTGTGCTAGATTGGCAGAGACATATCCTTCTGCACGATAGAGTCCATATGGAATAAGTGCTTTTCTTCCCATTTCATTTTTAGAATCCGAATCTGAAAATTTATCTTCTGTTGTGATTGCAAGTCGCGTGATGCTTATGTCACTCACAAAAACTGGATCGACACTTCTTGCAAAATTTATTTGCACAGGTCCTCTAACAATACCTGCGGGATCATTACCTGTGGACATTACTGCTCCAAAAGTTCTAACATCAAAATAGTTTTCACACATAAAGTCTTGTGCTTTTTTTATTTCATCTTTTATTTTACCTTTCTTTCCAATATTTTCACTTCCGACCTGTTCATGGGCTTGTGTAAATTTTGAATTGAGAGATCTATCCATTTTCACCAAAATATTATAGTTTGGTTCGCCATCTTTCACGGCTTCAACATAATTTCTAATTTTTCTTTTTAAGCAAACGTCGGTTACAATTCCATAGTTTGTTTCTGCATCAATTCTTGGATGGTTGCCAGCGTCTGGGTCTCCATTTGGGTTCCCGTTTTCAACATCAAAGTAGAAGACAAATTCATATCTGTTTTTAATTGGTTCTTTCATTTTTTCATTCTCCTTATTTATCATTTCTTCCATTTTTATTTCTCCTCATTTTCGTTTTTTTCATCAGTTGATTTTTTTGTCCAAAGCGAAGTGCGTTGTTGATAATATCCAATAATAAACTTTCCTTGGTTTTCCAAGTCTAGTTGCTTTGGCATTTTTTCACTCAATTTATCAATGATTTCCTGCACTATTGGTTCATATCGGCCTTTAGCTTTGTCTAACTTTGAAATATGATTTTGATAGCCCATTAATAATGTTGGGAAAACACACGATGGAGTTGAACAAGCAGAAGCAAAATACCTGTCTTTTATAGTTGTGTTTGCTCCCTTTATTGCGTCTTCCTGGACCTTTTCCATAACTGCAAAAAGTCTCCCTAACAAATATGCCTCATCTTTGTTTTCAATATTTAATGACATTTTTATGTCCTCCTTTTTATTTTCTTTTCTGTTCTTTCGAACGAGATATGCTTTGATAAAAGCAACACGAGTGTTTGTTAATGTTCCTATTATTGGTTTAGTTGAATGGTCTGTTTTAAACCTTGAAATCATTTGAGAAAAAACTTCGGTTGGATATCTTGTATTGTTGAAAATCGCATCAGCCAATGCTCCATTAAAGTTTGGATTAGATTTCTCACCTGAAGTCGAAGAAACTGTCGCATTAAGAATTTGCCAAATTGGGACAGGTCTTAAGTTTTCACCAAATTGCATATCTAAAAAATGCTGTAAAATATTATCTTTAATCGATCCAAAAGTTGTCCTTAAATATCTCCTAACCGCAAATCTTGCAGAATTTTTAGACAAAATTAAAATATAAAATTTTGTGTCATCGCTTGTCATAAATTCATCTGGTATCATTCCGTTTTTCATTTGCGACAAACTTGAATTAATCAATTTTTCAACTTGCTCATTTTTATCTGGATCTGCTTGTCCCAAAAGAGAGAGGATTTCATCTTCATAACCCTCATTACAGTCCGCCCAAAAAAATAACACATCATCACCCATTGAAATTTTGTTTTTTGAGCCACTTCGATAAAAATAGTTCAAAACAGAAGTGTATTTATTCATCACATCTTTTGAGACTGGGCTGTCATAACACCAAGTTTTGTTGTATGAGTGAAAACTTTTTGAATCGTTATCTACGCTGATAAAAAAATTTTGCGAACCTGAAAATGATTTATGCTTATCTGCAATTTTAGCCCACTCTCCAGTTATGCAACAAACTCCATCTGGCTCTTCTTTTGCTTTTTTACTTTCTATATTTTTTCTAACTTTTTCTACAATTTCTTCATCAAAATAACATTTATTATTTACATTATCTAAACAAAAAGTGAAATTACCTTTAAATACTCTTGCTTTTTCTTCTCCTGTTCCAAAATTATTAAAAAAGTTTATATTTTTATCATTTTCTTGTGGATTCCAAGATTTTAAAAATTTTACTATTGCCATGGCCATATCACTTGTAACATCGCTTAAAAGTTCAAGATTTGCATTTTTAAAACACTCAAATTTACTGCTCTTTTCTTTACTTTTTCCATCAATTGCAAGAGAAAAATTTCCACTTCCCAATTTTAATCCAAAAAAATATTCAAATGAGTCATAGAGAATATTTTTCTTAACTCCACCAGGGCAAAGATTTTCAGGAAGTTTTTCCCTAATAGGTTTTTCAATGCCAATAATTTCTTTCAAATTTCCATCAATGTCAATTACAACAAAATTATCAATTTTATTATAACAAAATCCGTCTTGAGTCATTTCCACATTAGGGTCTCTTGTCAGTCTGTCAAAAGCATTTGCCAAATCATTTATAATCATTTCAACCCCCCTATTGCAGTTTCTTTGAAATATTTTGCGACATCTATCACTCCGTCAATCATTTTTGGACGATAAAATATAGGTTCTGCGTCATTTAAAACCTTGCCAGTTTTATTTTTTCTAAAGTCTAGGTCATAAAGCATAAAACCCAAATCAATCTCGCCCCTCAATGGGCTAGTTAATATTGTGTCTTGGTCTATAATTTCAACATTTGCAACAAAATCTCTAATTCCAAAATATGATTGTTTAAACATTTGCCCCTGTTTCATTCGTCTTAAAAACATATTATAATGTTTTTTACAATCATCTTCTGTTTTACTATCATCACCTTCGCCCGTAAGTTCAAAATGGGCTTCAATGATATAACAAGGGTTTTTTAGATACATCATTTCTCTTTGGACACGATTATCGTCTTGAGAAGTAGTGAACATAATAAAGTTTTCTCCGTCTAACTTTGAAAAATCTCCCTTTGGTTGTTTTGCTTTTTGTTTAACTTCATTGAGTTTAATATTGCCAAATGCAATGGGCGACATCACTGTAATTTTGTCGATTATCCACCTCACTGCAGGTTTCCAATAGACACTCTCCAAAATTCCACGCGCCGCCGAAGGAGTGATGACATCATAACTCACTCTCTCCACCTTAAATTCTGGTCTTGTAAAACACGCATAATCGCCCCAAGTTTTGAATTTTATTCCATATCCCATTTTTTCCTCCTACACAATTATAATTTTATCGTTTTCCTTATCGGTTGTTAAAGATAATCCAGTATTTTTATCATATAATTTATCATCTAAAAGCACATAAAGTCCTTCTTTATCATTAAGTGGTGTGAGTTTATAATTCTCTTTTAATTTTAAAAATTCAAATTGATAAATCGAAACTATGTATTGATTTAGTTTTCTAAAAGCCAAGTTTATGTTTCCAGTGTTGTTTTTAATGTTAGTAATCAAAAGTCTTGCTTCTTCATCTATTGGAACGATAATATTAACTTTATTTGAATCTTCAATATAATGAAACTCATCATTACACTTTTGAAAATCAAAATGTAAATATAAGGGTCTAGGTCCAACACTAAACATTTTCAAAATATTATGCTCGTCAGTCTGTTTATCTTTGTAATTTAACAATCTACTAAAATATTCGTCTATATTGCTGAGTTGAAATAAATCATTTTCTTGTGGATTTTCACAAATGTCTCTTGATAGATTTTTAAATATTGCTAAGTCTCCATTTTTTAAATCTGTCGGACTTTCAAAAATATACACTTTTGAATTTTGTCTCTTCCCTTCACGATTGCAACGCCCTCCTGCCTGAACTATGGAATCTATGCCGGCAAGACTTCTGAAAACACAGGCAAAATCAAGATCAACCCCGCATTCAATCAGTTGCGTCGACACGACAACGCAAGGCTTGCCATTTTTTAAATCTGTTTTTATTCTTTCTATCACTTCCTTTCTGTGTTTTGGAAACATTTTTGTGCTTAAATGATATTTATTTATATCTTCTGGTAAAGCGTTAAAAAGTGACTCCGCGTGCTTTCTAAAATTCACAATCACAAGTGTTTGAGAATTTTTATCAATCAATTTTATAATTTCCGCGTCTGACTTTGTCCCTATAAATTGAGCCTGTGTTCTATTAAATTCTTTATAATGTTTTTTGAAATCTTCGTTTAATTCAGTTATCTTTGCATCTTTGCATAAATATGGCAGATAGTTTGGGCAAGTTGCGGACATCAAAAGCGCGGTGCAATCAAAATTTCTTGAAAGAATGTCAACTGTTTTCAGACAAGGTTTTAAAAGAGAAATGGGGAGCATTTGTGCTTCATCAAATATAATAACGCTGTTTGCAATATTGTGAAGTTTTCTGCAACTTCCACGCTTATTTGAAAAGAGAGATTCAAAAAATTGGACATTTGTTGTGAGAATTATGGGAGCATCCCAATTTTCAGTTGCCAAAAACTTTGTAGTATCTTCGTCGTCTTGGTCTTCATATGTAAAATTTGAGAAATGTTCTAAAATATTCTCTTCTCCAAATATATTTTTAAAAGTCTGGGCCGTTTGTTCAATAATTGTAGTGTATGGAATGACGTATATAATTCTTTTGTGTGCTTTCATAATCAAATGATTTATTGCAAAAACCATTGATGAAATAGTCTTTCCTCCACCAGTTGGAACAGTTAAAGAAAAAAGTCCATTTGAATAATTTGATTTTTTAAAGCAATCACTTTGAATTTCTTGTCTATATTCATTTATCTTAGTTATTTCAGCTTTATTTAATTTTAAAATATATTTATCTAATTTTTCTTTCAATATGCTAAATGAAGAATAATTATACTCTCTATCTTTCCCTGTATAAAATTTTTCCGTTTCAAGAGAATCACTATCCACAAGAGAGGAAAAAAGCAATCTTGTGACAATAGAATATGCAAAAATTCTTTCATCATTTTCAAAATGAGAAAATTTTTCTATCCAAAATTTAGTTGGATTATTTATCAACAATTCTTTCTTAAAAAAAGAATAATCCTCGCTTTCTCTTTTTAGTCTTGCAAAAAGAGTCCGTTCAAAACATGAATCGGACTCCACTCCACAATCTGGCAAACCAGAATGGTGACCTGCGATTATATAAGCAAGAATGGAAGTGTTAAAGGCATTTATGGGAGTTATTTTGTCAACCTTTAAAAGGTTAAATACTTCCTTTGCTCCACAATTTGAATGCTCAACACCACATTTGACCCCTTTAAGTTTCTTTTGAAAAGATTGCTGATATTTGCCAATATCATGCAAAAGTCCTGCCAACTCACCCAATTCATCAAAACCAAAGTCTTTTGAAAATAAGGAAGATTTGTTTGCCACAGCATTTGAGTGAGTTAAAATAGTTTCCCATTCCTTCTGCTCTCCCAAAGTGCTGTGTGCATAAAATCCCTCTTGTATTTCCAAAATATTTCTCCTAAGTAAATTAACTTTTAGTAAAAAACATAGTAG
>CAYIZE010000036.1:0-8359 GCA_964367785.1 uncultured Christensenella sp. | reverse complement strand
TTTAAAAGAAAAAAGAAACAAAAAATGTAACAAAAAATGTAAAAAAAAATGTAAAAAAAAAAGTAGAAAAAAAGAAAGAAAAAATAAATAAATTTTTAAAAATTTGCAAAAATATTTTTAACTATTTTTTTAATTATTTTTCAGTTATTTTAAGCGTCTTAACATTTCTTTTTGTGCTTTTGTTTAGCTATTATATTAATTTAATATATAATTATGGAGAAATTTCCTTTGTGAATATAATTTCATATTGTTGTGCGTTTATAATAGCAAACATATTTCTTAAAACAGTTGCAAAGTTTATAGTTACTTTCTATAATGATAAAAGATTAAAAGGAACAAAATAGATGAAAATTGATGGAGACAAAAAGTCAAAACTAATTTTTTATATGATGATTGCAATCATTGCGTTGTTTTTGGCAGGAATTGTATATCAATTTGTTTGCATAAAGCAACTCGAAAATCGTGTTGATGAGTTGGAATCGAGTGCAAATATAAATTGTGAAATTGAAAATTTTAGTTTTGTAAACTTAAATTATAAAAAGATAGTATTAAATTGACAAAATTTTAGCATAAATATATAATTATATTAATATATTTAAAAAAAAGGGAGAGTAAAAAATGGCAACAAAATCAGATTATTTTGGATTGAGTTATGTAGTAAGCCTTATTTTGGCAATCATACCTGTGACGGCGTGGTTCTGCGGGATTGTGACAAGAGTTCAAGAAGGAAAATATGTCGCCGGAATTGTAAGATTTTTCTTTGGATTCTGGATTATCTGGGTTCTTGACCTTGTGTTTATGATTAAAGAGAAAAAAATATTTAGAATTTTAAATGTTTAATAGATACATAAAAAAAGACTGTGAAGTCTTTTTTTTATGTTTAAAATTAATACATCTTGTTGTTTTGAAGAAAGTCGACGATATATTGTCTTGACTGCTCTTCTTTTTTTGGAATGAAGTAGGCACAAAAAATTGACACCCCGCCCATAACAAAAAATGAAGGAATGAGCATAACAGGGCCAAACATACAAAGAGTATCAATCATAATCCTAGAATATCGCGAGGAATTTGTTCTGTTATAAAGTGCCTTGTTATTCACACCTAAAATTTTGCAACGAGTTGTCATTCGAGAATAGCAAAATATGCTTATAAAAGAATAGAAAAATCCCATTGCTCCAAATAAAACAATTTCAATAAGAATTAAATTTGTGACGAACGGAACAATCATCACTAATGCCGAAGACACAAGGCAACTAATCACAACACTTTTTGTCAAATCAACCCTGTCTTCAAGCCGTCCAACGAACAAACAACCCAAACCAAAAAGCCCATTATAAGCCATTTGAATGTAAGCCGAAAAACTAAAACTTTCAGCCGACATTTTAAAAAGATAAAGACTAAAAACATTCATTAGAGAATCAAACACGCAAAAGAAAAAATAAACCAGAAAATAGTTTTTCAAAACCTTATCTCTCAAAACTTCGAGTTGATGCTTCTTTATTTTTATTTGTTTATATGAAATTACTGCGTCGCTAACAGAGTCTTTATTAAAGCCAACATTTCGACGTTTTTTTAGATAATAGATAAAAAGAGGAACAACGGAAATTAAATAAGAAACGCACGAAACGCAAACAACAACCCATTTGTTCAAATTATCTAAAAATAATCCGCCAATAAGAATGGCAACGAGGACTCCAAAGTATTCAAAAAAACGAGATAAGCCAGTGAGTGAGCCAACATTACCAGAAACACTATAATTGAAAACATACTCGTGAGGTAATTCTCTAAATGCTTCGGACAACGCTTGAAAAACAAGGATTAATATTATTCCCAAAATTTGAAACTGTGTGTCGAGAAGTAGAATTGAGAGCGAATAGATTAAAAAAGGAATTATTCGAATGAGGAGAATTAGTTGAGGCTTATTTTGAATTACTCTATAAAAAATTTTTGTAAAAACAATTTTTAAAATATTTAAAGCAGTGAGGTATGCAAAAGCCCAAGTTAGGCTACCAGTGCTTTGATATATGATGAGAGCAACAAAAGCACCAACAATGTTGGTGGCAAACTGAGAAACAATTTTGTGAAAATTCAAAAGTTTTAGTTGCATATTTTTCCTTTATTATGAGTAGAATTTTAGTTTAAATTCTGTTTAATAGCAAGCAGATTTGATTGAAATGAATTTTAAAAAGTGTATAATGGAATTATGAAGAAAAAAATGTTTCTCCACAGTTGCTGTGGACCCTGTTCAACGTCAGTCATTGAAAGACTAAAAGATGAATATGATTTGACTATTTTTTATTATAATCCAAATATCTTTCCACAAGAGGAATATTTGCACAGACTCCACGAGCAACAAAGATATGTGAAAGAAGCAGGTTTAGACATTCTTGTGATTGATGGGACATATGAAGATAACGGCCAGTTCTACGAGCATTTCAAAGGGCTTGAGAATGAAATTGAGGGTGGGAAAAGGTGTGTTGTTTGCATTGCTGACAGAATGACTCAAACTGCCAAAGAAGCCAAAAAAAGAGGATTTGATGTTTTTGCCACAACACTTTCTGTTAGTCCTCACAAAAATGCTTCGCTTATTAATTCTCTAGGTCAAGCACTTTCAAAGTTATTTGATACTCCATATTTGGTTGCAGATTTTAAGAAAAAAGACGGATATCTTAACAGCATAAAATTTTCAAAAGAGTTTGATTTATATCGTCAAGATTATTGCGGTTGTAAGTTTTCAATGAAAAGTTAAATTAAAGTTATAGATATAAAACGGAAAATTATTTTTCTGTTTTTTTCTTAGCAAAAGAAAATATTTTTTCAAACAATTTTCTAAGGAAGAAATAACAAAAATTAATGCTGAAAATTGTTATGATTAGGAATATTAAATTGTAGTTTGAAAGAGGAAAGTATCCAAAGAAAGATATTGGAATTATGAGGAAAAACATAAGGCAAATAATAAGAGATGAAAAAACTAAAACGATACGAAATCTGTCAAAAGGAAAGCAAAGGTTAAAGAGAATAAAGAACGCACCAAACGTTACAGTGTATGAAATGAGAGTTGAGATGAGTTGAGGCGAATTTGTTATGCTACAATACATATAACAAGCAAGAGTGCCTAAAAACAGAACGATTGCCCCAGGGAGTGTCTTTGAGGAAAGATTTGCCAAAAACGAACCTTTAATTCGCTCGTTGTTTGGTTGCAATGCCAAGAAAAACGCAGGAAAGCCCACAAAGAAAGTCTCCCAGAGGAGAATTTGATTTGGTTGCAAAGGGTAGTTATAAGATTTTGAGAAGAGAACAAAAATTGTTAGAAATATTGTAAAAAAAGTTTTTGTTAAAAATAGTGAAGACGCTTTTGAAATATTATTAATCACTCTTCGCCCTTCCGTAACAATAGCAGGCATTGCAGAGAAATTGTTGTCAAGCATAATGAGGTTGCTTGCACTTCTTGTTGCCTCGCTTCCGCTTGCCATGGCAATGGAGCAGTCGCATTCTTTTAGGGCGAGAATATCATTAACTCCGTCGCCAGTCATTGCAACTCTTTCGCCACTTAATTTTAACGCACGAACAATCAAATATTTTTGTTCGGGAGTAACCCTGCCAAATACATTGTATTTGGTGGCAACTTTCATAACCTCTTCGTCGCTGAGATTTTCCAGACTTATGCACTTCTCATAATCTAAAACGCCAACCTTTTTGCTTATGTTGCTGACTGTGTCGACATTATCCCCAGAGATTATTCTCACTTTCACATCATTTTTGTTAAACCACTCAATAGTTTCTTTTGCATCTGGTCTAATGTTGTCTTGAATGGTGATGATTGCAATGGGTTCATTTTTCTTTGAGATTTTGCCTTTGACAATTTTGTCTTCACTTTCACACAACAAGATAACGCGATAGCCGTCTTGCGTAATTGATTTAATTGTTTGAGAGATGTCTTTATCCAGTTTGTTCGTAACAAATTCGGGAGCACCCAAAACAAAAGTTCCCAACTTTTCAAATTCCACAGCCGAAAATTTTTTTTCACTGCTAAATTCAATCAATGATTTTACATCTTCGGTCTTTTTGTTTCCTGCGAAATATTTTGAAAGAGCAATAGAGGTGGAGTTTGTCGTTTTAAAAGACTTCACCACATTTCTCATAATTTCAAAAATCTCTTTGTTTGTGTGTTTAATTGGAAGAACGCTTTTCACAGTCATTGTTCCATCAGTTAATGTTCCTGTCTTGTCCAGACATAAAACACTAGCCCTAGCAAGCATCTCGATGCTATAAATGTCTTGCACAAGAGTCTTTTGCTTAGCAAGATTAAAAACTCCCACAACAAGAGAAACGCTTGTGAGAAGAAACATTCCCACAGGCATCATTCCAATTATAGAACCAGAGGCCTTTTCAATTGCGGAAGTCAGCATTCTTTGCCCATAATAGAGGTCAAGAAAAGTTAATGTTCCAAGAGGAATGATAAGAATTCCAATTATCTTTATGATAAAATTAAGAGTTTTTAAAATGTCGCTTTGATTATCTTTAAACTCACGGGCTTTTCTAATTAGTTTTGAACTATATGTCTCCATTCCGACTTTGCTGGCAATGGCTTTTCCAACTCCGCTCACGACGAAACTCCCACCCAACAGCAAGTCCCCAGTTTTTTTCTTAATTGGTTTGCTTTCGCCAGTTAGTAGGCTTTCGTTTGCTTCCAAATCTCCGTCTAAAAGATAGCAATCGGCACATATTTGGTCGCCATTTTTAAGGAGAATAATGTCATCTTTAACAACGTCGAAGATTTCAATTTGTTTTTCTTCACTTTCTCGTAAAACACTTACTTTATTAGTGTTTAAAACTGATATACTATCAACCTTTTTTTTAGCCCGAACTTCTTGAATAAGTCCAATGCAAAGATTTGCAATAAAAACAATGATAAAAAAAACGTTTTCAAAACTACCAATGGCAATGAGAATTCCTGCAACCAAAAAGCAAATGAAATTAAACCAAGTGAAAATGTTTCCAAAAAAAATTTGAGCATATGTCTTTGTTGTTTTGGTGAAAATTTTATTTGTTAAGTTTTGTTTTATGCGTTCGCCAACTTGTGATGACGATAAGCCAACGTTTTCGTCCACACTAGAATTATATTCAAGATTACTCATATAAACCTCTTTATGATAAAATTAATTCAGTTGCTTTACAACGCTGGAACAAAGGTCATTTATAAAATCAATAGAGTTTTGACTTTCAAGGTCGAATTTACTATCGACTTCTTCGCTAAGACTTCCAATCACTCCACTGAAAGCAAAATTAAGTGCAGATTCGCTATATTCATATAGAGTGCCCTCATCTTCACCTTTTTCACATATTTCTGAGAAAAGAGAGAATATGACTTCTCTGCATTTATAAAGAGTGTTTGTGATGATTTCTGCATCTTCTTCCGAAAGGAATGGAGCATAGAAGTCGGTGAAAGTCCAAGGCATAACCATCCAATAATTCGCCTTCATAGTGATGACGACTGCCTTCATAAAAATTTTAAGGCTCGTCCGAAAGGTCGAGACTTGAAAGCTTGACGAGAAAAATTTAATCATCTTGTTGAGATAAAATACTATGCTGTTAAAAACCATCTCATCTTTGCTTTTAAAATATTCGTAGATTGTGCTTTTACCCATATCGCATCGTCTTGCAACCTCAGACAGTGTTATTGACTTATAGTCCACTCGGTCGTTAAGCATTGCAAGCACTTCATCATAAATTAATTCTTTTTTCATATTACACTCCAAAATAGATTGTCTTGATTAAGATTATAACTATTTTTTTCTATTATGTAAAGAAAAATGCGTATAAATACGATAAATTCAAAATTCAACATAAAATGGTAGATAAAAATATATAAAAAATATATAATAAATTATAAAGAATTAAAAGGGAAAAATGGTAAGTATGAAAAGAACAAAAATAGTTTGCACCCTAGGACCCTCGACTGACGAGTTTGAAATAATTGTGAAACTTTTAAAATCGGGAATGAATGTTGCGAGACTTAATATGAGTCATGGGACATTGGAGACTCATCAAGCAACTTTGAACCTTGTCAAGAAAGCAAGGAAAGAACTTTGTCTTCCTTGTGCAATCATGGTGGACACATGTGGCCCCGAACTTAGAATCGGATCATTTGAAAATGGCAAAGCAATTCTTCAAAATGGACAGACTTTCATTTTTTCCACCACAAATAAAAAAGGTGACGACGGCAGAGTCTATTGCGGATATCCAAAACTTTTAGAACTTATCTCACCAAGGCAAAAATTGTTTGCAAACAATGGACTTCTTGAATTTGTTGTAAATAAAGTTGAAAATGGCGAAATAATTTGCAAAGTGAAAATCGGCGGTGAACTCAGCGACCATAAAAGCATCTCAATTCCTCATGTTCGCCTGCCCCTTCCTTTCATAAGCGAAAAAGATGAGAAAAATATTGAATTTGCAGCGAAAAATAACGCTGAATATATCTCTGCTTCCTTTGTAAGCACAGTTGCAGATGTAAAAGAACTAAAAGATTGCATAAAAAAATATCACGGCAAACAAGAGATTATTTCAAAAATTGAAAGTGCAGAGGGAATTCAAAATTTAGATAAAATTATTGACGAATGTGACGGTGTTATGGTTGCTCGTGGAGATATGGGCACGGAAATTCGTTTGGAGGACATTCCTTCCGTTCAAAAAGAAATGATATTAAAATCTCTTCAAAAAGGGAAAAAGGTTATCGTTGCAACGGAAATGCTTGAATCAATGATTTACAAAATTCGTCCAACCAGAGCAGAAACAACAGACGTGTCGCAAGCGATTTTTGACAAAACAGACGCCACAATGCTTTCAGGGGAAACTGCGTCAGGACTTTATCCTGTTGAGGTTGTGCAAACAATGTCTCGAATTATATGTGCAACTGAGAAAAAAATTGATTATAATTCAACTCTTGACTGCAAATTTGAAAATTCAAAAAACAAATTGGAAGCAATTTCCTTTTCTGCTTGCTCCACTGCAAAAGCGGTGGGAGCAAAAGTAATTGTGTGTTTCACAGAAAATGGGAAAACTGCCAAAACAATCTCTCGTTTTCGTCCGCAAGCAATCATCTTAGCATTAATCCATGATGAGTTTGTCTATAATATTCTCAGTCTTTCGTGGGGAGTTACCCCTCTTCTTGTCAAAAAACAAGAGGATTTAGAGGATATGATTTCCTATGCAAAAAGAACTGTGAAAAGGTTGAAAATGGCAAAAAAGGGAGATAAAATTGTTGTTACTTTTGGATTTCCAACTGACGAAAATTGCACAACAAACGCAGTTAACATCAGCGAAATAGTGTAAAAATATAAATTATTTGATATTTTATTGACAAAAAATAGTTGTATATGTATATTATAATTAATATAAAGGAGATTTAATATGTTATTTAATTGGACAATAAATTGGTCATCACTTATTGTGGTCAGTGCTTTGGGTATCTTAGGGCTTTGGGTCGCTTTCAGTTTTTTGAATAAGTATGGATTATATTTATTCTCAATCTTAGCGATCGTGCTTTCAACACTTTTAAGTCCAGCGCTTATCTACGGACCGATTTCAATGGCGATTGTGCTGTTGCCACTTGTCTTTTTCGCACTTCTCATTTGCTATGAGAAATATGGGAAAGATGATGCACAAAAATTGTTTTACATATCACTCATCACAATAGGAGTGTTATTTATATTCAATTTCTTCCAAGCAGCATATCTAGACGCAGAACTTAATATGCAATTCTTTTTAACTTGGGATTATATAGGAGGCTACATTTCTTTGGCTGTGGCATATGCGGCAGCAGTTTTTGGAACATTCTATATAAACAAAGAAATTTCATGGAAAAAAATGAGCAAATATCTTAGAAGAAGCATCATAGTTTCCATTGCATCAGTAATTAATTGTTTGCTTTTTGTGTTCCTCAGTAACATTGGAAGCTTGGCTTTTGGAAGCATAATTTTACTTTCATTCATTGCGATTTTAATCACGGTCTTAATAAGTTTTGCTGTGGCATATCTTGCAAAATATTTGAACAGAAAACCTATTGTTGAAGTCGCTCCAGAAATTTCAGTTTCAGCAAAAGAAACGGAAAAAGAAGTAGAGAAAGAAACAGAACCTACAAAAGAAGAAAATGACAAAGAATAATATTTAATTAATGAAATTTTTCTTGAAATTTTTGCAAATTTGTGTATAATATTTTATACACTTTTGCGTTTGGGCAATTAACTCAGTTGGTAGAGTGTCACTTTGACGTAGTGGAAGTCAGGAGTTCGAGTCTCTTATTGCCCACCAAAACTAAAACTCCCAAAAGGGAGTTTTTTTATGACATATAATTGACTAC